>JAIKWL010000030.1 GCA_024684815.1 Saccharofermentans sp.
GGTACAATTCTCTGTAATCTATCTCCTCTAAAACCTGATCTATGAGTCTTACTGAATCGTCCACGGGAATTAAAACTTCAGTATGAATTGGAAGTGCCAGTTGAATATAGCTCCCGTTTTTGCTATAGTCAGACTGTAATGTTAGAAGGTTTTTCACACAATTATTCTAACAATAAACGGGCCCTTCGGGACCCGTTTTCTTTTGCTAATAAGTTAGGGGCCATCGCTTTCGTTTTGCGACAACCCCTTGATTATTATCGGGCATTTAAAATTGTATTGTGTTTTACTTTCTCATGCCGCTTGAGAGATTGCCGCCGTCAACATAAGACAATGTATATTTGATACGGTCAAAGTCGTAAGTGTATTCGTCGTAATCTATATCAAGTGAATAGTCGTAGGATGCGATCCTGATCTGCCTGAAATTCTCGGTGATGACAGGAGAGTATTCAATCTCTTCCTTATCCAAACGGCAATCTTCTATGTAATCAGCCAGACGGTAGAATCCCTCGCCTTGAGTCGTCGCATCAGTCGAGAACTCTTCATGTGATTTTTCCGTTCCGTTCGAGAACAAATATTTGTCGGCATCGTAATAGGTTCCGGAACCAAAGCTCGAGTAATAAGATACCATGTTGAACTTACCGTCCTTATCAAGTTCCATCATCCAGGAATCAATTCCGGTATATCTGTAAATGGGGCTGCTGCTTATCCAGCTGTTAAAGAACAGATAGGCCGTACCGTCACGGTAGATCTTGTAAATATTCAGACTCTTGATATCTATTTCTTTTGAAAGCAAAGCGCCGCCAAAGGATTTGTCGATACTGTCCCTGCCATATGGCGCGGCCTCGTATTCGTCAGTCTTAACCACTTGCTCATCGGATACCGTATACGCTGTAAGTCTGACTCTGTACACACTGTCCGATTCTTTATAGAAGGACTCATCATCAGTTTCAAAATCATCTTTGAAGAATGAGACAACTATCAGATCATCAGTTCCGTCACCGTTATAATCGTCTATGTCAGCAGAAAGGATGCCGCCGGCATTTATAACATCATCAGCCGGTGAATAATTATATCCTCCTTCTCCATAGCTGTAGTAAAACGGATTGCGTGCAGTGTCCGTCCAGCCGAGTTCAGGAACAAGTTCTTTTTTCAGGAACTTCTTATAAAGCTTGGCATATTCGGACTGCGTGGTGTTAATGTTGATGTTGCTCTTAAGCTTGTCACCGCGTGAGATGCCGTCAAACTTACCGAGCTGTCCTGTGCATTCCATATTGCCTCTGCCGCCATAGTAGCCTATAACGAATACAAAACAGATATACCCGTCTGAATCAACATATACTCTTGCATTGCTGACAGTCTCATCGCTTATGTTCTGCTGGTTCAGCTCATTAATATAATCAGGAACCTCTTCGTCTTCGGAGACATACATATATTCATACCAGTGACCTTTATAGTATCCCTTGACTGCCTCGTGGAACTCGTCTTCAGTAATGCCCAAAAGCGTCAGCATCTCCTGCTTGGAAAGTTCATGACCGTCTTCTATCGACACATTATATGCACGTCTGGATTCATAGTAAGTGCCTGTTCCCTTGGGCAAAGTAAAGGCATCCCAATGACATTCGACAGACACAAAGTCATCTGCGATGAAGTAGTCGTAAGATAATGCCAGAGGAGTATTGCTCTGCTCATATTCCCAGTCGTCAGGCTTATATTCCGGCCCCATGCTGTCGTAGTAATCTATGGTTCTTTTGTATTGCGTATAGATATTACTGTTGACGCCCATCGTATCAGTATCACTGATGATGATCTCCGGAACTCTGCAATATGCTTCACCGTATCCTATAAGGTTTAATGTGTCATTGAACACATCGCGGACTTCAACGGTCTTTTTTACAGGTTCGGTATCTCCTGTATCGTCTTCTTCTTCCTGTGCTTCTCCGTCTGATGAGTCAGTAAGATCAGTATCTTCTGACTGCCCGGATGAATCACGGCCCGGCTTGGTTTCTCCTTTTTCAGAACAGGAAGCCACATTCATCAGCATTCCCGCCGCAAGCAGAAGTGACAGTACCTTCGTAAAATGTTTCATATCGTGATCCCTCCGCAGTTTCAGATCCTTATGACCTGATTATCTTACTGTCAAACTGTTTTTTCCAGCAGCATGAAGCGTTTTCAGTCATGTGCCTGCCCCTGTGTTTTATTCTTATGAGATTCATCAAGTTTTCTGGTTATAGCTTCACCGGCTTTTTCCGCACCTTTATAGATCGCATTCTCGATAGCTCTGATGACTATAAAGCATATTACCGAACCTGCAACTGCCACGGCGATACCGACTGCGCCATTAGATGTGGCAGCCCATGCCGCGATCCCGAAAAGGATACCCAATGTAATTCCGTTATATGCATATGTTTTTCTCATTTTATTTTCCTCCTGAATATCATTCCATTTAACTTAGAACAGACTGTGCTTTACCTTTCTGTCCACATTTTCGGTCCTTACCTTGATGTTAGGATCGATGCTCCGGAATATCTTCTCAACAGCCGTATAGAGCACATTGAGGCTCATCTCGTTAGGCATGGTATTCTTAGTCTTGTACTGGTTGATCAAAAGACAATAAGTGTTTATGCCTCCCTCGGAAGATGTAAGATTAAGCGTTCCCGCGTAACTCTCATCGTAACCGTTATGAACGAAGACGATCCTGTTCTTATCCTTCTGAAGCTCATATCCGCCAACGTATTTTTTCAGATCTTCCGAGGGAAGTTTGCTGTAAACATCATCTAATGTAATGTTTGCAACAGAGAATGACTCCGACCTGTCCCAGAATCTGCTTTCCCTTACAATGATCTTTCCTTCGTCGAGCAGCTTGTTTCTTGCTTTTCTGGCAAAAATGCCGGCCGCTATGGCTACGCCTATTACCACAAGCAGGATCACTGCTCCTATTGGTGTGATAAATGCCTTTAATACCATGCTGTCTCCTTTCCCTTACCGCTTTGTATGAGATTTCATAAACCGGAGCTGTCCCGGACATTTTGTTATGAGACAGCTCCGTCAAATATGATCTGTTGATCAGGGGTTAAGGCAGATTCCGTTGGAATCGAAATAGTATGTCTTTCCCTTGATCGTAACGCCTGTGGAATAAGCCATGCTTCCGTCTGTTCCCAACCAGTACCACTTGCCGCTTAAGTTAAGCCAGCCCGTCTGCATCACGCCGGAAGATGCGAAGTAATACCAGGAACCTCCGATCTTCTGCCAGCCGGTCTTCATGGCTCCGGAATCACCGAAGTAATACCAGACATTGTTTAACTTCTGCCAGCCCTTTGCCATATGTCCGTTGCTCTCAAAGTAATACCAGGTGCCGCCGATCTTCTGCCAGCCGGTCTTCATGGTTCCTGATTCTCCGAAGTAGTACCAGACACCGCCGATCTGCTGCCAGTCCTTCATCATATTTCCACTGTTAAGGTCGAAGAAATACCATGAACCGCTGATCTTCTGCCATCCTTTTCTCATCACTCCGGAGGCGCCGAAGTAATACCATATTCCGTTTATCTGCTGCCATTCGGTCAGCATCACGCCGTTACTGTCCATGTAATAAGTCTGGCCATCAAGGGTCATGAAGCCTGTGATCATGCGGCCGGTATTGTCATAGAGATACCATTTGCCTGATACACTCTTCCAGGAATATGTGGGTTCGCTGATCGTAAAGCTGACTGTCCTTGTTCCGGAATATGAGCCCTTGCCTGTTATTGTGACCTTGCCTGTTCCGACCTTGTCGTTATCCGAATAAGACAAAGTGTAGTCAGTGCCGTTGACAAGAGTCTTGGAATTATATGTAACCTTTACGGCAGGCTTAACGGCAGAACCGGTGTATGTTGCGCTGTCAACGCTGATGCTCAGATTGTTAACGGAAATAAGTGCCGGGATAGTCTCTGTCTTTGTCTGACCGCAGGTGGTGCACTTATATTCCTTTGTACCTGTTGTTCCGACTCCGGGCTGCTTCGTAACTTTGCCGCTGTCCCAGGAATGCTCTATACACTCTACGAATTCAAGTTTGAACTTCTGGGCATTATTGCCGTTGTTGTACCAAGACATGATCCTTGTGCCTTCAGTCATGTCGTTGTTAGTTACGTCAAGATTATAGTAGGTTGCCTTATTTACTATCCTGTAATATCCGTCGCCTGTGGATACGATATACCATTTCTGTTTGTCGGAACCGTTAGGAGTATAAAGCTGGATCTTGCCTGCAAAAGCACCGCCGGTGACTTCAAGACAGAACTGGCTGTAATAGAATGTGTAGGTTCCGTCCGAATTGCGCTGAACACGATATTGCTGGTCCGCAACATTTTTCCGGTACAGGCATATCTCACCTTCCAAACGGCACTGGTACGGCTTGACCGATACATACATATTGGTATTGTCGTGAGCCTGGATCCTGTAAACGCCATTCTTGATCCCGGCATCCTTGATCTCGGGTATAGTGACAGTTTGTGTAGCTCCGCAGGAACACTTTAATGTCCATGTTCCCGTTGATGAAGCAGTCGGAGCCTTGGTAAGAGAAGGTGTGCTGTAATCGTGGGTATGACCGAAGTGAGGTCTGATGATGTTGTTGTAATTACGAAGACCCTTGGATTTCTGATAGATCGCACCTCTGTGGGTCGAACCGAGATAATCTATATATTCATAATAATCTGAACCGACGTTATAGATGACACCTACATGGCCATAACTGCCTGCACCGTACTGATTGGCTTTCATGACGAAAATATCACCCGGCTGGGGATTCGTATCATTGCCGTAACGGTCAAAGTAATTCGTATCAATAGCCTTGGTGGCATATTCATATGCGTTGCCGTTTCCGATGTCCTTTCCAAGCCAGTTTGTATATTCCCTGATAAGGTCAACACACTGGACGCCGGCGTAGTTATCATAGTCAACACCTGCTTTTCCGATTTTGTTCTTACACCACTGAACAGCTTCCTCACGTGTCTTCTTAAGAGTAGCTGCTTCAACTGTACTGCCGGCATTCGGCAGTACCACGATCGTCATTGCTATAGCGATCATGCATATGAAACTGACGATTTTCTGACTGAACTTGTTCATTCCTGTCACCTCCTGGATTTTTGAGGGAACCCTCTTTTGAGGTTGCCCCGGGTTTATGTCCGGAGCATAGCAAACACAGTTTCCTTTTTGTTTCCTGAAGACGGTTTCAGGGTTTCCTGAAAAATTCCAGCCCTTTATTTTCAAGGGGTTTGGGGTATTCCTTCTGTTGAACGGGATTAATCCTGTGATAGAATATGAGACATGAAAAATGAGCATCGGATAACCTGGGTCAGCGGAACTGCCAGCGGTTTTTACATCGATTTTGAGACACAGACGATCGGATATTCTGACAAGGAGGTTCACCTTGAATACCTCCAGACCAGACTCCTCCGTTTTATGCTGTCCAGCACCGGAGGCTTCGTGACCTCACATGACATTTCCACGGATTCCGAACTTTTTTCCATCAATCTCTCAAAATATATTCACGGGATAAAGACAAAGATCCTTTCGCTCCTTAAGACATCTGATGACGATGACTCAGATGCATTATTCGACCAGATCATTGAGAAGAAGACCATAAACGGCAAAAGGGGTTACCGGTTAAGGACCGAGTTAACGGATGTATTGGATGACGTAACCAGTGAAGTAAAAGAAGACAAGCCTCTGGAACCTGTCGCCGGACCCGATGAGGCCAAAAGGGACATGCCCTCATTCAGGCGTTATATGTCGAACAACTGGTTGGCACTGTTTATATATCTCTTTCTGGTCCTCTGCACGGTCCTGCTGCTCGATTCGGTTCATATCACAGCCGAATATCTGCTGATCAAAATAATAGATATTCCGTTCGGATTTACATTCATCGCCCTGTGCATACTTTCGATGCTTCCGGTTATAGGCGGTCTGTTCGTTGATGTTCCGCTGGCACTTAAAGAGTATGAGAAGAAAAAAGGCGTAAAAAAGAACGATCTGAATGCTGAGAAGATACATGAGATAGCTATGAATCTCGTGCCCAGATTCGATAATTCGGGAGAACATGTCATCTTTTTCTCGCTCTGCAATATCACCGGGGCATTCACAGTCGCATCCGAACTTTTATATATCAAGAGTATTCCGGGGATCTATGAATACCTGTCCGATCCGTCACGTGATTACTTTTATATTGTTACCATAGCAGCTGGATGCTTTGTCGCACTGTTCAACAACTACAGCCTTCAGACGAGCAAAAGTCCCACGCGCTGCGAAGATGATTTTATTCTTACAAGAGTTCACGCATTTCTGAACCTGATCTATCTGTCAGTATCTCTGGCTCTTGGGTGTTCACTGGCATATACATTCCTGTCTTACAGGTTTTTCCACAACAGCAATGCCGTCGTTATCACACCGGCCTATATCGTAATGATCCTGTCCATGTACTGCTATCTGTGGTTCTCCTCTGATTCGCCTGCGGCCAAACAGATCGACTCGGTGAGCAAAAACAACTTCTTATCGGGGCTTCCCGTTCTGGCGGCTTTTACGACGGTCTACACATTCCTGTGTTTTACTCCGGATCTTGTATGCATCCTCTCTATCCTGACCGCGCCGGTCTTCCTGCTGCTCTGGTTCGCCTGTCTCATCAGACGCAAAAAAGAGAACACAATAAAACTTCATTACTTTGTGTCATCGTTCTTCAGCATACTGGCGATCGCGATAATCGTGATGCTCTTATTAAACTTCCGGTGGTAAAGGTTTTTCAGGACTTACGACAGCACAACATTTGACATATAGATCATCAGATTCACAGCAATATTGATAAGCATCAGGACAGCCAAAACTATAAGGTGATCCTTATACTCATAGAATACCGTGGCAATAAATTCCCTGATGAATGCATTTATCCAGAAATAACTCTTTGTGTGACTTCCGATCCCTTCAGCTTTGATCCCGAGCCTGGAAGCTAAAAGACCGGACCTGAACACATGATAGTTTGTCGTTGAGAATGCGATCTTCGGTTCCTTTTTGCCGTTCTGCTCTTCAATGAGTTTTTTCGCGTTCCTGAAGTTCTCATATGTACTGACCGACTCATTTTCGATCAGGATAGACGATTCAGGAATTCCCTTACTGACAAGATAATTACTGATAGCATCAGCTTCACTTATAACCTCGTCACTGCCCTTTCCGCCGGAAGGGATAAATACGATATCTTTGCCTGTGGCCTTTTTCTGCATTTGGGCAAATTCTATCGCGCGGTCGGCTCTTGACTGCAGGAGTTTGGTAAGCGTGCCGTCTTTGCGGATCTGGCATCCGTGGATCACGATATAATCCTTGTCAAAGGCAGGTATGTGTCTGGCAGCTCTGATGCCGAGGATAATAGTTCCGACGAGGATGCACTCGAAGTATACGACAACGATACCTGCTGTATATTCGATGAACATACCGATAAAGCGCCCTGTGCCGGTCCACCTGTGAACGTCGATCCATTTTGCATTCTGAAGACCGTAAGATACAAGATTAGGTGTGACAGTAGCAATGCACAGCATTATGCTCAGAATTATTCCCAAGGTATTGCGCCACGTCCTGCCCTCTTTGGCAAGAAGTCTGAAGTTGCTTATCGTTGTCAGGATTCCCATTATGAGTGCCACAGGGAAAGTAAAAAGGGCAAATGATGTCAGCAGGTTCAAATAGCTTCCCAGAATCTCATAAAGTCCCATATGAGGATAAAAAACAGCATTGAATACTGAACTTATAAGACACCCGGAAAGAAAAATGATAAGTCCGCACATGCGGATATTTGCTGACCTGTACAGGTTCTCTCTAAGTGATCTCCTGTATCTGTAAATGATATCGGCAAGTACAGCCGCAATATACAGAGCAAGACATATCTGTACCAGATTACATCCGGTGAAATCACCAAAATAATCATATTGGGTAACGATCCCGGATCTGTGTGAGTACAATACGAAAAGAGAAATATGCTCATCGCCGTCCCTGACATCCACATAGGCACGCCCCGGATTTAAAGATCTGACTCTCACGCAGACATCTCTGCCTTCGACATATGTATCAAGGATCTCGACTATGCCTTCACCTTCATCGATCACAGCTGTAACAGAATCTATGTCCTCAGGATTCTTTCCGTAATCAAACCTGCAGGTATATTCCTTGCCGGCTATAAGCGCATAAACAAAACATACGGCCATCATGATGACCGCAAGAATCAGGAATTTATGTTTGATAAGCATTTCTTTCATAAGGGCAATTATACAAGATTGTTACAAAAACGAGAGTATAAACTTAACAGACAAATATATAAAAAATAAGTTATAATTATGTAGTTTGAAGAGTTTTCTCTTTATTCGGGAGTATTTAGGTTTTTCTTTAAAGAATTGCGGGGTTTATCATGAGAACGAAAACAACCTGGAGCAGAATGCTCACTCTTATCGCAGCAGTATTTACAGTTGCGGCATTTGGAAGCATGACGGTAATGGCAGACGATGAGAAAATCATCAGCAGCGGTAACTGCGGTCCCGAGAACAGCAACAGCCTTACCTGGACGTTTTACGACACCGGAAAGCTTACTATCAGCGGAACCGGAGAAATGGACGATTATTTACCGCAGAGTGCACCGTGGTATGCTTACAAGGACAGTATTACTTACGTTGATATCCAAAGCGGCGTAACAAGTGTGGGATGCTATGCTTTTTATCAATACACGGAGATCCAGTCTGTAAGTTTCCCTTCCACACTTGAGAGTATCGGAGAAAAGGCATTCAAAGGGTGCTCCAGTCTTTCATATGCGATCATTCCCGCTTCTGATATAGGTGAAGCTGCTTTTTCCGAATCCGGAGTCAGCATGATTAACATCACCGGCGCTGCAACCAAAATCAAGACAGATGCCTTCAGTTATTGCAGCAATCTTTCATATATACAACTTCCTTCGACAGTGGAATCAATCGGGAAATATGCTTTTTACGGCTGCGGATTCAGCCAGATAAGCGAGGACTGGTTCCACAGCGACTCATCTGTATGCAACCTGAAATATATAGAAGCCTATGCTTTCGGCGGATGTGCAAATCTTACCCGTTTATCTCTTCCGACAACAATAATAAGCATCGGAGATCATGCATTCGCAAACTGCGGTCTGACCTCTGTCATAATTCCCGAAGGAGTGGAAAGAATCAACACTTCCGCTTTCTACGGATGTACAGCTTTATCTGAGGTTAATCTTCCTGACAGTTTGACAGTGATCGAAGCAAATGCTTTTGCAGGATGCGACTCTCTTACTACAATTACCATCCCCAAAAACGTTACTTCAATAGGCAACGGTGCATTTGTTCAGTCAAATAGCATCAGCAGCTTTAACTGTTATCCTGATCCTGCAAATCTGACCTGCTCATTTGATACGCTCTTCACCAATGGATCAAATGTGACTGTCAATGTCCCCAGCAGATATAAGGATGCTTATGTCGCTAAATTCTCAGGAAGCAACGTAACATTCAATGCAAGTTCACTGGTTTCCGGCGAGTGCGGAGATAATTGTGAGTTTGTACTTGACTGTGACAACGTTCTCGTCATCAGCGGAACCGGTGATATGAAGGATTATGAATATGCCGGTACACCCTGGTACAATTACTCGAATGATATTAAAGAAATAATCATCGAAGACGGCGTAACATCGATCGGAGTTTATGCGTTTTACTATTGCCAAAAACTTACATCTGTCACGATTCCTGACAGCGTTAAAACGATCGGCAATTATGCGTTCATAACTTGTTTTGCCCTTGAATCCGTTGTGATACCCGATGGTGTAACAAGCATCGGACTTTACGCTTTCTCCAATTGCAGTTCCCTTTCATCAGTTACTTTACCTGACTCGATAACTTATTTAGGTAACAGTGCATTCAGCGGCTGCTCCTTTACGGAGATAAATATCCCCCGGAACCTGACAAGCATCGAAGAAGATACCTTCAGCTATTGTTCTAAACTTGAATCGGTCATTATTCCCGGCTCAGTAACTAAAATCGGCAAAGAAGCATTCAGCAATTGTACTTCTCTTGAATCTGTCACGATTCCGGACAGTGTAAATACCATTGGAGCAAGTGCTTTCTACAGATGCACTGCTCTGATATCAGCAGCAATCCCTTCAGGTGTTACAAAGCTCAATGATATGACGTTCTATGAATGTACGTCACTTACTTCTGTAAACTTGCTCGAAGGACTTACAACCATAGGCGAAAATGTATTCGGAGACTGCGTTTCCCTTACATCAGCATGCATTCCGTCAAGCGTAACAAAGATCGGATACAGCGCTTTTTCAGGATGCTCATCACTTACGGTCATCACTCTTCCGGAAGGAATCACAGAGATCGCAAGCTCGACCTTCTATAACTGTTTAAATCTTACATCAGTCAACATTCCCTCAAATGTTACTTCGATCGGTTACACTGCATTTAAGAACTGCTCGAGCCTTACCGCTATATCTATTCCGGCAAGCGTAAAAGAAATAGATAATGAAGCATTCTCTTACTGCGATTCTCTTACAACCGTTACTATTCCGGGCTGCGAGATCAAGCTTGGTCAGAAGATATTCTACGGATGTGCCGAGCTTAAGACCGTGACCATCCTCAACGGGACAACATTTATCGGATATGCTGCTTTCAGTTCATGTCCCAATCTCGAAAAAGTTATTATTCCAAGTACAGTTACCGGGATCAGCCAGTCAGCTTTCAATTCCAATCCGAATCTGAGCGATCTCTATATTCTTGCTGATCCGGCAATTCTTAACTGGGACTTCACTTACCAGAATCTCCCGGATACACTTAAGGTCCATGTTCCCAGCGGATATGTTGCCGGATATGAGAAACTGTTTGCTGATAACAACGTAAATGTTACAGTTATCGGCGACGCTGACGGCGACATCGATATCGGCATCGGCGTTCACCTCTACGGCTACACTTTGAGCCTTGAAGGAGACATCGGTGTTAACTTCTACACGAAGTTCGACAACGTAAATGCACTGTCCGATGATGCAAAGATGGTATTTACAATCACAGGCAACAACGGTCAGGACATAAAGACACAGGAAGTCTATGTCAAGCCTCAGACTGATGCGGATCTGCCGTATGCCAAGGTAGTTAATGACTACTACATTTTCAAGTGTACTGTTTATTCGAATGAGATGACATCCACAATTACCGCAAAGGTAGTTAACGGTGAAACTTCAGGTAAGGAATATACGTACTCCGTTCAGGAATATGCCGAGTATATACTTACTCATGCCGATAAGTATCCTGATGAGCAGCCCCTTGTAAAGGCAATGCTGAACTATGGCGCTTATTCACAGAAATACTTCAATTACAATACCGATAACCTCGCCAACAGCGTCCTTCCCGTATCAGAACGCACTGTCTCCGTGATCGATCCGGCAACAATAAATGCAGGACCCAGAGAAGGAGATCTGGCTATATCCGGAACTAACATCAGGATCGAAAAAGTCAGCCTTTCCCTCAAGGAAACGATCAGCATGAATCTTTATATCTCGGGTGCTGATGAGAATACCGTATTTAAACAGGCAGGCGGCAGGATCTTTAAACCCGTTAAGTCAGGCGAGTATTATGTGATCACGATCGACGGAATCAAGGGCCAGTACATTGACTGGGCATTCGGAATCGGCGTCTATGACGGTGATACGCGCCTTGGCGTTATATCTTACAGTCCGATCTATTACTGCAAAAACGTGCTTTCAAAAGCAACAGGCGGCGTTATAACGGAAGATCTCAAGGAATTGGTAAGTGCCATGATCCTTTATAAAGATGCAGCTGCACTATACAGCCCGCCGACAATTAATTGATCTGAGAATGTGAGGTATATAAAAATGGACAATAAAGAAAAATACGAAGCTCTTCAGTTTGACGTAATAGTCTTTGAGAACGAGGATATTATCACGGAAAGTCCCACTACTCCTGTTCTTGACGCCTGATATCTGTCACTAACTGAAAATTCAAAAGCTGTCTCAGAAGTGAATCGATTCACAGATGAGACAGCTTTTATTTGATTGTTCTTTTCGATGAATATTATCGAACTGCATTAAGCATATTAAATGAATCCCTATAATTAATATTTATTAATACAAATGAATTACAAAAAACAAGATGTAATAAAAAAACAAACAATATATAATATGATGGTCTGAGAACAGTCTCGGAAAGAGAACTAAAACTAATTTTGCTAAAAGAATTGTGGGGTTTATCATGGAAAAGAAGAAAACCTTGAGCACAATGCTCACCCTCTTTGTTGCAGTAATCACAGTGATCGCTCTCGGCGGCATGACGGTTTGGGCAGATCCCGAACCGGCTTCATTTGATATCGGTCCCGATACGTATACGATTACTCACAGCGGTTATTCGGATATTAATTTCTATTTTGAATCAATTAATTACGGAACGATCCAATACAATGGAAATACATATACTGCAAGTTACCTTAATATGTGGTTTTATTCCGGAACACTTAGTTGTGGTGATGTCGAGGTCCCGTTTTATGTTTCCAATGAAAATCACGTTTACACTACACAAGAACAGCTTTA
Organism: Saccharofermentans sp.; assembly: GCA_024684815.1. GTDB lineage: Bacteria > Bacillota > Clostridia > Saccharofermentanales > Saccharofermentanaceae > Saccharofermentans. Next base: position 12,596 of record JAIKWL010000030.1, read on the forward strand.
TAAGAGCTTCGGAAAGTATTCGAATGATCCATTCACTGTAGCGGTATATATTGATCCGGAACTTTACAGATCAGTTCCTGCAGGAAGGTATACCGGAACCATGAATTATACAAGTACCTGGGGAGCAGGTCCTGATTCTCCTGAGGGCGACTCCGGTTCAGTCAGACTGACTCTTGTAGTTCCCGATCAGAATGAAAATATCCTTGAATTTGGCAGATATGGAAATATTTTCTGGACCTTCGACCGTTCCGGCAAACTGACTGTAAACGGAAGTGGAGACATGGGAGATTTCAGTGGTGCTGATACTCCCTGGCAGAGCTGCAAAAATGAGATTAAGGAAGTCGTTATCCTGGACGGAATTACATCTATAGGTAGATGTGCATTCAGTAATATCAGATCATTGAAAAGCATCAGCCTCCCTGACAGTTTAATATCCATAGGAGAAGAAGCCTTTAATGGTAGTACTAATCTTGAATTGACTTCTATCCCTGACAGTGTAACAAGTATCGGACAGAATGCATTTCGAGGGTGCGAGAAGATCAAATTGACCAGCCTTCCGTCCAATTTGAACACTTTAGGACAATGGGCCTTTGCACATTGCTACGGGCTTGAATCCATGACGATCCCCGGCAGTCTTGAGACTATTTCATACAGTGCTTTTGATAATTGCCGCGGCCTTAAGACTTTAGTTATCGAAGATGGTGTGAAGATAATCGGCAGAGCGGCTTTCGAAAACTGCAAATCATTAACGTCACTGACAATTGCTGACAGCGTGGAAGAAATAGGCGGTTATGCTTTTGATTTTGCCGCTATTTCATCTGTGGATCTGCCTGATAACCTGACAACCTTATCTGAATATGCTTTCCAGGCATGTTCAAACCTTTCGGAAATAACAATTCCTTCAGGAGTTGAGTCCATAGGTAATTATGCATTCTCAGGCTGCGGACTTAGATCTGCAGTAATTTCCGAAGGCGTAAAAGGTATTGGATACGACGCATTCAACGACTGTAAGTATCTGACAACAATTACTCTTCCTTCAACCTTAACAAAGATCGGTTACCGTGCCTTTGATAACTGCGGTCTTACTTCAGTAGATGTTCCGGCAGGCATTACCGACTTTGGTGAATATGCTTTTGTAAGCTGCTCCGACCTTAAGACAGTAACACTTCACGAAGGTCTGACAACTATCCCGGCTTGTGCATTCTACAAGTGCTACAGCCTTAAGACGATCAATATTCCAAGCTCTGTTACATACATCGGCGAAAACGCATTCATAGGCTGTACAGGACTGGAAGTATTCGATTGCTTCGCAGATCCTGATAATCTCACATGGATCGATAAAGACTGCAACGACTTCAAGGATAACGGATCTACTAAATGCCGTGTTCCTTTCTATGACCTGGACGCTTATATAGCTAAGTTCTCCACTGGAAACAAAGAGACTGATGTCAATGTAACATTTATCAGCAATTACGATGATGTAGGACTCGGAGATATCCTGTATGGATTTACAGTATGTCTCGAAGGTGACATCGGTGTTAACTTCTTTATTGATTTCAAGAATTATGATGCATTAAGTGACAATGCGCAGATGATATTCACGATAACGAATCTTGACGGTACTTATTCAAGGACACAGAAAGTCTTTGTTAAGCCCCAGTCAGATCCTAATCTTCCTTGCGCACTCTATTACGGCGGATACTATATCTTCAAGTGCAATGTATCGTCCAAAGAGATGACATCCACCATCACGGCACAGATAGTCGACGGTGATAATAAGGGTACGGAAAACTCATATTCTGTTCAGGAATATGCTGCTTACATTTTGGCCAACCCTAATATCGACGGATTTGCCGAAGCACAGGATCTGGTAAAAGCTATGCTTAACTACGGCGCTTATTCGCAGATCTACTTCGACTATAACACCGCAAATCTTGCAAATTCGATCCTCAGTGAGGCTGATAAGGACGTTTCAAGCGTAACAGCCGATACGCTCAATCCGCTTCCGGTCTTCAAGAATAACCTCTTCTTATCGACCGGCGGAGGTGCGATCCTTTGCGAAGGTGCAAGCCTTTCTCTTGAATCAAAGACTAAGATGAACCTCTTCTTCTCGGGCGATCTGGACAATGTATATTTCACATGTAACGGCAAGAGACTGTCCACATCAGTTGAATCTGACGGTTCTGTAAAAGCATCAGTCGACGGCATCGCTGCCCAGAATATTGATGAAGTATATACCATTACACTCTACCGCGGTGACTATGAAATAGGTTCTATATCTTACAGCCCTATCAATTACTGCTACAATGTCTTGTCGAGGGATATAACTCCCACCAGAACAGCTGAACTGAAGAATGTTGTAAGAGCATTGTGTCTCTTCAATCAGGAAGCTGATGCATTTATTTAACGGGAGGATGTTATGAATAAAGAAACTTATGAGTCTGTCGATATGAGCATTATCTTTTTCGAGAGTGCGGATATCATCACTGAAAGCAATGTTGATACTCCCAAGGAAGGTTTTTGATAACACCTGATAATCGAACCTGACCAAAATAAATATGCCTCAAAAGTTTGATCGCTTTTGAGGCATAACTTTTTTATACTGCGTAATATGTCTGATCCGGGAGTTTTGACTGAACGGTTATTGACCCGTCCCCCAATATGAATGTATACTCCCATCCCCCGTTGTCGTCAGCGCTGCCGGTCTGGGAAGCGACTTTGTGTTCGTTGTCGTCAAACTCCATGTCATACTCGAAAAGCTCGATGTTTCCTTCCTCATCGTGATAGAAATGCACCGAGAATCCTTTGTCAGTTACATCATATATCTCGAAATTCTCTTCAGTATCGTCAGCCTGCCATTTGCCTGTCCAGCTTTGTGCCCCGACTGTGGTCTCGATCTGAGATTCCGTAGTCTCTTCTGTTGTAAGCTCAGTCTCTTTATCCTGAGGCTTATCGTTGCTGCAAGATGCAAAAGAGATAAGTGTTGCCGCTGTCAATGCGGACGCTATGATCTTTTTGTACATAATTACTCCAATCTGATTTAGTCCTGATAATTATATACAATATGCCCCGGAATTTTGCGGTAAATCTGAGAATGTGCTAAGCAGAAAAAGCCTCCGTGATCACCCATACCTACCAAAAATGAGAAAAATCCATTTTTTGAAGGTATTAGCGGTTCGAAAGCATACCATATACCCAAGAGGGGTATGCCGAATAACAGCTTTGAGCAACCGGCATTTAAAGAACCTGTTTCAGTACCTTATGTCTGTTATTCTTTCGGATCGGAAGATTCAGCCTTATCACTATCCGTTGCTGCTTCAACATCCGGATTGTTTTGTGCCGCAGTCTCAGTTGCCTGAACATCTTCTGTTAATGTCTGAACAACTTCCCTTGTATCTTCTGCAACTTGAACTTCTTCCCGGACTTCCGTCTGTGTATCCTCAACAGTTTCCGGTGCCTCTGCTGCAACCCCAGGAGCCGCCTGCTGCACATTAGGATTTATCCGGCTCTCATATTCATCTCTGGGCATCGGTTTGGCATAGTAGTAACCCTGGATCATGTTGCAGCCTTCTGATGCGAGGAAGTCGACCTGGGCCTGATCCTCAACACCTTCTGCGACAGTCTGCATGTTAAGTTTCTTGGCAAGCCTGATAGCTTCAGAGACTACGATCTCTGCTCTGGAATTATCTGCTTCACCTTTGAAGAATCCCGCATCGAGTTTTAAGATATCAAGCGGCATGTCCTTAAGCGAGTTAAGTGACGAATATCCTGAGCCGAAGTCGTCCATCGAGACGAGGAATCCGTATTCTTTGAGTTTTTTGATAGTTGTGAGCATTTGCTTCTTATCATCGAAGAAAGCGCTTTCCGTAAGCTCTATTTCAATGAGATCATGAGGTGTGCCGACCTTATCGACCATGTCCCTGATCTGATCCGCAAGATTTACTTCGGCAAAATGGGCACGTGAGATATTGACCGATACCGGCACGCATTTCCTCCCTTCATCAAGCCACTTTTTCTGGTCTCTGGCAACATGTGAGACCATGTAGTGATCGATCTCGGTAATAAAGCCGCTCTTCTCGAAGATAGGAATAAATCTGCCGGGAGACACGAATCCCAGATCGCTTGAGACCCATCTGATCAGAGCCTCAGCTCCCATGAGCTCATTTGTCCTCGGATCGTATTTGGGCTGGTAGTATACTTTGAACTCTTCCTTCAGGACAGCTTCTCTCTGTCTTTCCGTTACTGTATCTATCCACTTCTCATCTTCAACAAGCTTTTCACCGAAGAACGCAATGCCGGTATCGTCACTGCTTTCTAAGGTCGCACGTGCGGAAGAGGCATTATTATATAAAAGATCGATATCCGCATTCTTTCTTATTTTCGGATCGACCATATAAACACCGGCCTGGAATTTGAAGTCGTGATCACCTCCGATAAGCTCAAGACGCTTGATGATGCTCATGATCTTCTCTCTGGCATGATCTTCGTCTCTGACTTTAATGAGCATGGGAAAACCTGCCGGTGAAGTGTGGGCGCAGATCTCCTTCTTATCAAGAGAACCGTCGATTATATTCCATATCATCTTAAGCGTGTGCTCACCGACATCGATCGAGTGACAGAGGACAAAATTCCTGTACCGCACAAAAGTAAGACTGACTAATGCATATTGTGTGTCTGACCTTCGTTTTCTTATCAATTGCCTGCTCTTTACGGCAAACCAGAACCAGTTGCGGTTGCCTGTGATATCATCCCTGAAAACGATCCTGCGCATCTTCTTGTTGTTCAAATGAGCCCTTATTATGTTTACAACAAGGATTATGAAGATGACGGCAACTATGAGATAAGCAGCTATCGAAATTATTAAGAGATAAATAGTATCACTGGTCTTGAAATTTATACTAGTCTTAAAAGCGATCAGCTCCGAATTATCCCTTACCCTGAAGGCAGTCCAATAGTGAATGATCATGTCGTCATCGGATGAATCATCTGTTAACTCAACATTGAAATTATCCTTAAAGATTTTTTCCATCATCTCAAAAATATCAGGAGTGATAATATTCTGTTGAACTTCAGCATATTGTGTCTCTTTGTCCGGAAAGAATATAAAATTTCCAACCAGGTCGCTGAAGATCTTTTCCGATATTGATATGTGATCTTCCTCATCTGTGATCTTGGAAATACCGATCTCTAATTCTGTACGGGTGGCTTCATCTATTTCTTCCACTTTTTCCAGTAAGACCGTCGGCTTTCCGACAGAATAGATCACATTGGCATCATTATCGGCAACAACAACATCGTGTCCGAGTTCTTTATATACCTTGAATACTTCATCAAGCTTTTTTTCAAGTTCTTCGGGATCTTCTTCGCTTTCCTCTGAATAAACCTGTTCGTATAAAGCAGCCAGATCTGCCGTCTTATCTATCTCCGCATCAGCCTTGATCTTTGCCGCATACACGGAAACAAAAGCTATCGTAAAGGAGATCGCCACGTAAATAACTAAAAATAGCAGCGTGTACACGATAAGAGGGATTACGATCCAGTTTCTCGGTATTTTGTATCTCTGATCTCTTTTCGCCATATCAGTCACCCTTTTCCATTATTTGTTCTTTACTATTACTAATTTTTCGAACTCATCGGTCGGGACAGGTTTTGAAAAATAATATCCCTGGAAGAGCTCGCAGCCCATAACGGCAAGAATATCATACTGACACTGTGTCTCCACGCCTTCCGTAAGTGAAGTCATCCCGAGATCCATGGACAGATTGATAATGTTCTTCACGATCGTGTCAGCCTTCTTTATATCGCCGGATCTGCCCAGGAAGTTCATATCGATCTTAAGCACGTCGACCGGAATGCTCTTGAGCATGCTGAGTGAGGAATATCCGCTTCCGAAATCATCCATCTCAACGATGAAGCCGTAATCTCTTAATTCCTCCATTATCGATATTATCATGTCGGTATCTGTCATCATGACGGTCTCCGTGATCTCGACACGAAGCATGCGTGGCTCGATACCGAATTCTTCGATAAGTCCCTTAATATGTTTGGGAACGTCAAAGTAGTAAAAATCCTTGGGAGAGATGTTTACGGATATGAATAAATCCCTTCCTTGTTTTTTCCATTCAGCGAGGATCTCGCAGGCACAGCGCCACATATATTTGTCGACTTCGGCGATGAGGCCGTTCTTCTCAAATGAAGGTATGAACTTGATCGGCGTAAGGAATCCGTATTCCTTGTGTTCCCAGCGTACGAGCGCTTCGCATCCGACGATCTTTCCGTTCAGGTCAGCAATAGGCTGAAGAAACGGCTTGATATCGCGGTTTCTGATGGCATCGGTCAGTTGTGTCGAGATCTGCCGGTTCCATAAGATCTCGTTCCTTAATTTCTCGTCATAATATGCCGTGCGGACTGAATCATTAGCATCTAACGAGGACAAGGAGATGCGTGCATTTGCAAACATGACCGCTATATCCGGCTCGTTCCTGTCAACTTCATAGACGCCGATCTGCGCCTGGACAGGGTATCTCGCTTTGCCCTGCTTTATATTGATCAGAGCGATAGCTTTTTCGACCTTTCCGGCATCAAATTCTTTTTTGGGAATGAGGACACCGAAGTTCGCACTTTCAAGTCTTCCGTAAACACAGTTTTTCGAAAATGCGGATTTGATCTTGTCAGAATAACACTTGAGCGCAAAGTCTCCGAAATCATTACCGAAGATATCATTAATTGTCTTAAAGCTCTTGATGTTGATATAAAGAATGAGGTAATCCGTGTCCACATGTGCATCTATCGTCTGCCTTATTATCCTGAACAGATGCTCTCTCGTATAAAGTCCCGTGAGCCTGTCGTGTGTCGCTTCATAAAGCTCGCGTCTGACCCTGAGCTGATCTTCCGTGATATCCCTGACCTTCAGATAGTAGCCTGTCACTTTGCCGTTTTCATTAATAACATCACGGTTCTCGAACAGATAGTACTTGATGCTGTCGCCGCCGCCTGTTACATGCTGCTCTGTCCAGTTGCCTTTTCGCAGTTTTGTATTAAACAGATATTCCAGTGATTCGGAAGCCTTCTCGCAGTTATTCTCCTGAACTCCTACGAGCAGGGCGGCCGCCTGGTTGACCCACACGCAGCGTCCTCTGGGAGTAAATATAAAGCACGCTTCCTCGCCGTTCGATACGATGCCCGAGAGCATTCTGTCAAGGAGTCTGAGAGGCCTGTAATGTATCGAGAAGTAATAGACAAGGATACCGAAAGCTCCGAATCCGATCATGGAACGGTCTATCGGGTTCTTTGAGAAGATATAATATGTCTCCCATATGCCGACCAGGATCATGGTGATCAATATGACAGAATATCTTTCCCTGTATATCCTTGCAGTCTTTACCGTTGTTACCGCGAAAATAAGGATAGCGGCAATAAAGAAGCCGTAACATATGACTCTGTGAAATGCCTGACCGATCAGGGGCTTTAATACATAAAACACCTGTCTGTCATATACGATCCACTCAACATCAAAAGCGTGTTTTGTAAAAGGATTTATGAGCAGTTGGATAACATCTGCCAAAAGGATATATCTGAAGATCTTCAGAGCCTTATGAGCTTTTTCTGAACTCTTACAATATGCCTCTGTGAATTTCATCAGCTGAAATACAATGAGATCCATGCCGGTGAAGTATATGTAGCATCCGAGGAGGGCAAGCCATTTCCGCTGCGCCATGATGATAACGACATTGCCTAAGATGGGCGGGATAATGGCAAGATCAAGCGCCGCGACCTCATTACCAAGCGATTTATAGTGACGCCTGGCATTGATAGAGCACGTTAACAACGTAAGTATAGTTGCTGCGAACAGTCCCGCGTAGATAGCTCTCGAGAACATGATCACACCTCACCCGAAAATACTTTACCGCTTATTATTATAAAGTAAGGAATATTTTATACTCATCACCATTCTATTAATAAAGTTGAAACAAAGAGCCCCGGAAAGCTCTTCAAGACGTTATATTAAAGTTTTCCGGATGACAGCCGGAGTGCTTACTTATTCCCGGAGATCACATATTGGCGATCAGTCTTCCTGTCAGTTCATACCGGCTTAAATACTCTTCATTTTGAGGATACCGGGAATTCAGATCCTGCCAGATATCATGAGCCCTTCTGAGCATTTGTTTATCATGACTCAGTCTGAAATGATTAAAATAAAGGACTGCGAGATCATCTTCCAGGACCGGATCTTCTGAATTTTCCGTAACCGGAGAGAGCAATGCTATTCCTTCATCATAATAGCCAAGAGCCTCTCTTCCCTGTCTGCGCTGTGCACTGATCCCGCCCATATAATTACAGCTAAGGCCAAGATCACGTATAGAATCCCTTCCGGGAAACAAATCAGCGATCTTTTTCGCGATATCATATTCCTTATGAAAATACTCATAAGCAGTTTCTGTATCATCCATGCTCTTATAAAGCCCGCCTAAACGGTTATAACTGACAGAAAGATTCCTTAGATCTTCAGAAGATGCCCCCTCAGATGATGCGTATTTCTCATCTATCGTCATCGCTTGCCTGAGATAAAATTCCGCCTCTTCATAATCTTCCAGATCATAATGGAACTCTCCTGCTTTGCTGCATATTTTCGACAACTCCACTTCGTGCGCAGGAAGTCCCGTTATCGAATACAGATCATCGGCCGCACTGACAGCCTCTTCGAAAGCATCCGAAGCCTCTTCTTTTCTGCCTGTAACAGAGTACAGTCCGGCCAGTTTCTCCCATATCATTGATATGTCCCTGTGAGTCCAGTCCAGATCAAGTTCGCGGTTAACACCCTCGCGGAGTTCTTTACTTTCCAGATATGATCGTTCGGCACTGTCCAAGTCTTCCAAAACCAGCAATGCATCACCTTTCATAGTCTGCATTATGTACATGTCCCTTTGGTTGAAAGCAGTCGGTGCTTCTTTCAAAAGCTCCGAGAGTATCTCTTCCCCTTGTATGAAATACCGTAATGCTTCCGCCCCGTCTCTTTTAAGGAGCCTGATCTGTCCTATCTTTTGACAGCTTACAGCCAGATCTCTGGCCGATACCTTTCCGGGGCATTCTTCATAAAGGATCTTTGCAGCACGGAAAGATGATTCGTACGCATTTTCAGCCTTTTCCAATTCTTTCTCTGCCAGGTACACATCTCCGGTCTTATTAAGCGCAACGGTCATATCTCTATACAGATCCGACAACCGGTAACGTCCGGAATATCTTTCTGCAAGATCACAGACCTCATCAAAAGTCATTTTTGCAGATGTGATATCATTCACTTCGATCTGGTAATTGCCAAGCTGTGAAAGCCTGTATATAAGTGAATGGACATTTTCCGCAGTATCTTCAGCATCAGTTCTTTCCCGCGCCAGACGGACAAGTTCACGCTGCCATTTAATGGCCTCGGAATGATCCTTACGGACAGCCATTCCCATACGGAACATCCGGACCAGGCGGTCCATGGCATCCTCGATTCCGCTCTGTGCCGCAGAAAGAATAAGTTTATAAGCCTTGTCCGCATCAACTTCAACACCGATACCGGTCAAATAAGCCAAACCTATATAATAGTCGTGCAAAGGTCCGCTTTTTGCGGGTTTATCATCCAAAGGTGACAAAGCTCTGCTAAAAAGCAGGTCATCATATGCATTGAAGCATTCGGGTACAGGTGAGAATTTGATCATCATCGCACTCTTGTCCGGATCGCTGAGTTCTGCTCCGATGATCTTCTTGCCGCGTCTTACAGCTTCCGGATATTCTTTCCGGACCACATAATTCTCTTCACCCCTGGCATTTATCGCAGTGATATTATTTGTCACGGCAAGAACGAACAGATCGCTCTGTTCCATCGCCTCAAAGATCTCTTTCTCATATGATCTTCCCGGAATAAGATAATCGTCATACCAGACTGAGACATCATAATAATCATGAAGATTATGGATCCTTCTTATCAGGGTAAGCGCATATTCCCTGTCCACTTTCCTGTAACTTAAAAATATGCATGCACGGAAAGAATTGCGGATATCTGAAATACTGTCATCATCAACAAGAAAATATTCAAGGTGTCCTTTTAGTTTAGCCCTGTATGCCTCATCATCACCGGCAAAGGAATTTTTGTTTAAACAATGAATGCTCTCAAGTCCCATTTCCTCACACATCTGATTAAAGTCGGAACTAACTCTCGGGCTGAGAATAACCGGCAGTACCGGGATCTTTTTATCCAGAGCAAAGGCGACTGCTTTTTTCTTCTCAGTGAATGATGCGGAAAGATAGTTTTTCGTACACACAAGCACAAACAGCTGCATCGGTCCGAGTTCTACCTCAAGTTGCCGTTCATCTTCCGGAAGAATGCCGTCATCATACATAAACAGCGCGCAGTTGTGGGCATCAAGGATATCATTGCATAATTCTTTAACAAGATCATCCTTGTCATCCGCGTGAAAACTGATAAAAACACGCGGTTTCCCGTATGTGGACGAATCTGCTTTAGTCAGATGGATCAAATGAGCCATTTTTCCTCCTGACAGGATTACTTAAGAAAACTCTCGAACTTTTTGCAGATCGATCTGCAGGTCTCCATTATGTCAGATTTATCATTCGGATTTTGGGCAGCCATATCCTGATAAACAGACAGGAGTTCTTTCACGGTTCCCCTCTTAAGATATCCCTCGACTATCTGATCAAGGATATCTTTCCTTTTCATCCTCATAACGAGCATGATCACATTGGTCTTTTCCGTGGGAGCGAGATCTTTATTTACATCCAATTTCATTTTCATCATAATATTATTTTAGAATATAATGATTTTTTCAACCAGCGCGCATTACTATTTTATGACAATTACATGAAAATCTGTCGGATTATCCGCATGCAAAAAGCAGATGGTATAATACTTCTGTACATGAGGTTTGTTCATGAGAGCATGAGGGGGATACTATCATGAAAAAGAAACCCGGATCTTTGTTTTCCAAAACAGTATACGCTGAATGCGCAGTTTTATTTGTTCTGACCTGTCTGCTTTCAGGTTGTGACGGCGGTCTTTACGGAGCACCGCCTACGTCACTCATACCAACTGATCCGCCCTATGATAATGTCCCGCCAACTGACAAAGGCAGAACGGTCCGGAATTATACTTTTACAAGCTGTGAAGAGAAAAACACAAATTATGATCTGAGTCCTTATAAGGTCTTTGACGAAGATCTCGAAAACATTTCCTCTGCAGATGTTGACGAGTCTGACCTCAAATCATTTGCCCATGAAAAGTTCGACATCATTAAAAAGACCGATGACAAAAGCGCCATAGGAACTTTTCAGGGATTTGATCTGGAGATCATACGTATCAACAGTTTCAATGAATGGCAAAGCCTTACCGGCATTGATGATACCGGTAATAATCCTGATAAATCCCTTTTCCTGTATTACTGGACAGGCATAGCAGACGGCGGTTCATTAAAAGAGAGGGTGAGTCTTGACCTCTATAAGGATCCTGCCGGATGCTTCCTCATTGTCACCGCTTGCCGTGATCATAAGGTCATATATGATTTCTTTACAGAGGGCAGCCCTTTAAGATACGGAACAGTTACGGAATTGACAGATGATCACGACAGGTTCTGCAGAGATTCGTTTTCCGGAAAAACATGTACGGAAGATCAGGCTCTCGAATGGTCTAAAAAAAGCAATGTGGTTGTTATCGAAAACAAGGTGTGCACATCAGGCGAAGGTTTCAGAGGAGCATTCGTTAAAGCGGTCAATGAAGGAACAAAGGTATCGGTATTGTGTGCACAGTATTACACTCCGGATGAAGAACACGCCGGAATGGAACTGTTTAAGCCGAAGCTGATTTTCTATTACATAGAATATTACGGCGGCTACCGGGGTGACAGTTGTTTTCAGGTAAAATACAGGAATTCCAGAGGCTATTACGAGTCGGTCAAAGAAAGGTCATACGATTACTTACTGCATTTCTACGGCAGAAATCAGGAGCCGGCTGAATACGCCAATTACGATGTGTATGTTCTTGCAAACGACAAATCGATTACCTGGGAAGAGGTAAAAGAAAGTCTGGAAGGTTACCCGTATCCGGATAAGGAAGAATACTGTATCATCTTCTGCGATATGTACGGCAAACCCACTGCCGAATGATAAGATCAGAAAAGTAATAAAACCGGGGGCGCATCATGATCAAACCTTTACCATTTCAATTCACGGTATGTAAGCTTAAATCTGCAGAAGATATCAGGACGGACAGGGAATTCTTTTTCGCCTCGGTCACCGACGAGGAGATCTCTCTTGTCTGCAAAATATGTGATGTTCCACCAGATACAACTGCCCGTGAGGACGGCTGGAGAGCTTTCCGGATTGAAGGAATACTGGACTTTTCGCTGATCGGGATACTCTCGAAGATATCGACAGTGCTTGCCGAAAACGGTATCGGGATCTTCGCTGTCTCCACATATAATACCGACTACATCCTCGTTAAAGAGGAAAACCTCGATAAGGCCCTGAAAGCACTTAAAGAAAAAGGCTATCAGATCGTGTGAACACTTCCCCGGAAGGCAGAACAAAAAGCACAAAACCGTACCTTACTGACGGCTTCATCCGGGGCTGAAAAAAGCTTTTTCACATGTTCACTTCCATATCGGCAACTGCCTCCGAAAACGTCCGGTCGTGCTCAACGAAGAGCATTGTAACATTGTTATTCTTTACCAGACGCTCTATCTCTCTGCGCATATAGACATCGATGTAGTTCAAAGGCTCGTCCCAGAGATAAAGATCAGCATGCTCGCACAGACTGAGGGCTATCATGACAAATTTTTTCTGTCCCAAAGAGAGCGCTGACACATCCCTGTAGAGCATCTCTTTTGTAAAACCCATCTTAACCAGAATCGTTGAAAAAACCGTTTTGTCACATCCCCGTTCATCGGCAATGGAATACAGCGTTCCTTTAAGCGATGAAGTATCCTGGCCGACATAAGATATCTTAAGTCCGGGCGCGATATAGATATCTCCTTCCGCAGTTATCCCTTCGCTTTCTCCAAGCCCCGCAAGATACTTGATCAGCGTGCTCTTGCCGCAGCCGTTTCTTCCCTGTAAAGATATCTTTGAGCCGCGCTCCACCGTGAGGTTAAAACCCGTGGCAACAGGCTCTCCGTACCGCATCAGAGTGACATCTTTTAATATCACGGGTGTCCTGTTATGGTGCTCGGTGCCAGTGATCTTAAGCGTTTCCGTCCGTTCAAGGTCTTTTAAAAGGCCCTGTTTTTCCTCCATCTTGCGCTCATTTCTCCGCTCAAGATTCTTGGCTGCAGACATTAATTTCCGTGCCTTCTCGGCCTCGTATGCCCTTCTGAAATGATCCTCGGCGACCTTCGAGGGAGCCTTGGACCTGTTCTTATATCCTTCAGCCTTAGACGACCATTTGGCATTTTTCTTCATCGCTGCATCGATGGAACTCATCTCTTTTTTCAGCTGATCGTTACGGGCGCGCTCACTTTCCATTCTCTGCTCATTGTTCTCCCACCACACCGAATACGTCGCTGCGACAAGTTCAATCCCGGTCTTTGTAATAACGAGTGTATGGTCAGTGCAGCGGTCCAGAAATGCACGGTCGTGTGATATCAGGATGAAGCCGTCTTTTGATGCAAGATAGTCCGCAACCGCTTCTCTTCCCTGCCTGTCCAGATGGTTTGTGGGCTCATCGATCAGAGGGTAGATCCCGTCAGATGCAAACAGATTTGCAAGCATGAGTTTGGTCCGTTCGCCGCCTGATAAGGTTTCCGCCGGACGCCATATGATATCAGGATCCGCTCCCATCAGATTAAGCTCTTTCCTGACTCTCCACTCTTCGTTTTCGGGCAGTTCGTTCATGGGAAAAAGTATCGTTTCCGGTACACCTGTTATGGTTCCGCTGTACGGGAGTTCACCTCTCAAAAGTCTGAAGAAAGTGGTCTTTCCTCTGCCGTTCCTGCCCGCCAAAGCAAGCTTCCACGAGGTATCCAGAGATATCGTGACATCATCAAACAAGGTCTTCTCCGACCCGTCGTATCCGAAGGTTAAATTGTTAATGTTTATTACTGGCATAATGATTCTCCTTTTGGAAAATAACTCTGCCGGATAAATCAAAAGCCGCAGCAAAAACAGCGGCCGCGGCTAATAAAAATGCAATATAAATGAACACACAAAAAAGACTTATCCGCGAGTCAGAATATTAACTTCATCAGCAGATCGTCTTCCTCATTGGTGTCCCTCCGTAATAATAGTTTTGAACTGCCGTGATGATACAGCAGGTTTTATCTTACGTCAAGTGACTGAAACGGTTATCTGTTATGTGTTATCAAAAACCAGGTACTGTTCCTGTAAAAGTTTTCTGAAGAATTCTTCCAGAAAGATCTTATCTTCCTTATTGATATTTTGTCCGATCAGCAATCTGACACGAACGTCTTCATAGAAAATAACGCACCGCTCTTCATAGATCGTATCGGATGTTCCTATATATCTTGAATCATCCATGGAGATAACTGCCTTATTGCCGTTCTGATCCATATAAGAACCACTTGAATTCACATGATCGACCCAGTTCTTTCTGCAGCGTTCAAGATCGATATAATGCTCCAAATCATCAGACAGTGTATATGTTATTACCCCACCGGAAAAATCCTTTATGTCACTGATCCTTATCGTTATTTCTTCCATATTGTTAAGCCTTTCCGGGGTCCGGTAATCTTATCCCCTGTCCTGTTCCCGGCATCATTTGAAATATAACATGTGTCCGTCAATCTGTCATTTTCGACGTTATCAGACTGTAAAACAAATCCCCCACACTTCACACAACCTTCACACAGTTTTGCTCAATTCTCCGGAATAGCCAATGCTATAATTCAAGCGGCATAAGGAAGCGCTGTTCCGATCAGGAATTAATGCGCTGAATGGAATCAGCGCTTCCCGAGGTGCCGGTAAAAACAGAATTTTATTTATTAACGATTAGTCGTTCTGATATAGAAAACAGCCTTTATATAAAAGGTCTGACAGGGAGAGGTAACATGAGACATCCTATTAAAAAGTTCGGGACTGCCGCTATGGCAGTTTCTTTATTTTTGTGCGTTTTTCCGTGCGGATGCACGAAGAAAAACGATAAGAAAACTGCAATAACGGATGAGGCCGGTCTTGTCTTAAGCGGAACGATGCCGGGATCACTTCCTGAAGGATTATCATGGTATGACTTCGAAGAGAGCGCTGAGGTATTCGATCAGATTGCATCGAAGATCGGCGAGTACTATGTTACTGACATAAAGGTGCATAACGGCCGCACCTGGGCTTTCGTCGATGAATATAATGCTGAAAGACCATCGCAGCATATCATGTCATTTGATAAAGACGGCCTGATGATAACTGACTCTGTAATAGACAGGGAATCAGGAAATGACATAAGTCTTGAATCGCTCATTGCAGGTGATCGGCTTTATCTTGAGGGATACGACTATTCGAAGGACAGCAACGTGCTTTTTGCCGTTGATGAGACTACGGGAAAGGCTGTTCCTGACAGCAGGATAAGCCTGTCGGAATTCATCTCACGTGACGATTATATCCATTCATGTGCATTCGCAGGAGACGACCTTGCACTACTGGTGATAGGCAGTTCTTCCTACTGCGTAAAAACCGTTGACATCAAGAGCGGAAATGTAAAGAAAAACATTGATATCAAAGACGTTCAGAAGAACTTCAATATCCAGTATTTCGAAGGTTTTATGGCAGCAGGTTCCGGCAAGGTCATCTTATGGGGAAATACGTCCATGAACATGTATTTCGGACAGATAAGATATATCGTTCTGGATCTTGTTACAGGACAGGGCAGAGCACTTGACGAGTATGAATTCATTAACATTCCTCTGCGCAATCTGTCTTCCTTTGGCGGAACTCTTGTAAGCACTACGGATACGGGCCTTTATAAGATCGATCTTGATAATGGTTCATGCGAACTTATGATGTCTTTCAACTTAAGTAACTGCAACAGATTTCTTGTGAACAACTCAGAACTCACGTATTTTGATGATGACATGATGGTGTTCTATTATTCTTCAAGGACAGCATCCGCCGGACAGCTGCAAAACGCCCTTTGTACGTTCACAAGATCTGATTCTTATCCCGCTGCGGACAAAAAGATACTGACTGTCGCATCCACGGAAGATCTGGATTACGGCATCTCCGAAGCGATAATGAAGTTCAATGAACAGAGCGATTCCTCGTATATCCTTTTCGACGGAAGGTATAAAGCAAATACCAATATCGATTATTCCAATACAGACAGCACTGATACTGCCGCTCTCAGTTCTCTCGGAGCATATGCATCGGTATCTGACCGTCTCGCAATGGATATCACTTCAGGAAACGGTCCGGATATCATCATCACAAGCGGTGCGAACGAACAGCTCTCGAACAGCGATTATTTCATCGATCTCTCGGAATTTATCAAAAGTGAGAGCGGGATAAACAAGGATGAATATTTCATGAATGTCTTTGAAGCCTCCAAGTACAACGGATTACTTTACCAGCTGCCCATCGGCTTTTATGTCGACGGATTTATCGGTACGGAGGAATACTTCGGCGGCAAAAACGGACTGGCTTTTGACGAGTATCTTGATATGGTCGGCAGCGTCTGCAACGGTTCGGATCCTCTCTACGATCATCAGCTCTCATACTCAAGGACCAAAGTCGCGACCACGCTCTTTGCCAATATGAACGAACTGTTCATAAAGGACGGAAAGATCGACGTCAGAAACGAAGCATTCAGGGCTATTCTCGACTACTGCAAAGACCTTCCCGCAAGATCTTACACAGAAAACATGGACCTTTATACCGATGCGGAGGATTTCTATTACGGAGCTGACAAAATGCCTGTTAAACCCTGCAGGGTCAACGGTTTCTACGATTTCGAACTTTATGCCGGCAGCCACGAAAATGTCACTTTGTGCGGCTACCCTTCGGTAGATGGAAGAACTGCATCTGTCGGTTCAGACATTGCCTTATCAATTTCTGCTCAAAGTGAGGATCCTGCCTCATGCAAAGAGTTCCTGAAGATCCTGCTCTCCGATGATATCCAGCGCACTCTCGAGATAAACATCCCTGTCAGCAGAAAGTGTGCAAAGGACCTTTTCCTTGATGAGATAAGATCGCATAATTCGTCGGTCGACGAAGGCTATAACGATTCTGTTTTCGCAGGACACAGCAAGAAGATAGACGAATCTCTTGCCGGAAGATATATCGACCAGTTGTCCGCGGCATCCACATCCTGCTTCGTGTATAACAGCATCTCGATGATCATATACGAAGAGATCCCGGCATATTTCGAAGGTCAGAAGTCTTTTGACGATGTCGCTGATACCATCAACGACAGGGCACAGACTGTATTGAACGAAAGAAAGTAATCGTCTTCTTTTGCGGACATTTTTATATCCAACCGCTCGAAAAAGGGACTTGTTCATATTATTTGATAGAAATAATCTTTTCCGCGAACCATAATGGAAGGATCAGGCATTAATCTGATCTTTACGGAGGTATCCTTATGTTGCGCAAGTTACGTCCTTTATTCGTGGTCTTATTAGCGGTTATCTTTATTACCAACAGTGTGTCTGCAGCAACGATAAAGTCATACAGCATGACTTATTACGTTGATAACGAAGCTTCAAGATCAATGCTCCAGATGATCAACGACTGGAGAACAAGCGGAACTGCATGGTACTGGGAAGAGGGAGATTCCGTAAAGCACCAGTGCGGTAAGCTCTCTGCCTACACATACGATTACAATCTGGAACAGATCGCACTGCAGAGAGCATATGAGGCAGCAGTAAGCTTCAGTCATACAAGACCTGACGGCACCGATTGTTTCACCTGTAAATACAACAGCACAAAATCATATGGCGAATGTATCTGTTTCGGAAGTCCGACGGCACAGGATGCATTCGAACTCTGGCAGGAGGAAGATTACGGCTACGATGAGCAGGGCCACAGAAGGGCCATGCTCGACAAAGACTATAAGGCTATCGGTATAGCTCACGTAGTGCTGGACGATACGCATTACTGGGTACAGGAATACGGTTTTTCCAACAGCGGCGCATCAACTACAACAGCGATAAAAGGCAATAAGACAGGAACCGTTGCCATGGATGTCTCGCAGGCGACTTTCTATATCTACGAGGAATCCTATATAAGCAACATGACTTATGGAGCTACCCAGACTCTGCCCGCCGTCAAAGGCGCTTATAAGCTGTCTTCCACATACGGCAGTGCCGGTCTGACGGTCCCTGACAGCGAACTGACGAATGTTACCTGGACATCGAGCAACCAATCCGTTATCAAGGTTGAAAATAACAAAACACTCCGGGCTGTGGGAGCGGGAAGCTGCACTTTAACGGCAAATGCCACGTTTGGCGGAAAGACCTACACGATAAGCATGAACAAGAGCGTATCAAAGATACAACTGTCTAATTCCGGTATAACCGCAACCGTTCCTTCATGTTATTTCAGTCTTAACGGAAACACTCCGAAGCCCGTCCTGACTTACAATGGCACTACACTCGTTGAAGGCACGGATTACGACATCACAAGTTATTCATATAACACAAGCGTAACAAAGAGCGCCTCCGTAAAAGTTACGGGCAAAAGAAATTTCTCCGGAACGAAGATCATCACTTTTGAGATAATGGCATACGATATAAACAACTGCACATTATCTTCTATCCCGTCAGCAACTTACACGGGGAATGCCATCACCCCATCAGTAACTCTTACACAGAACGGAAAGACCCTGACGCAGGGAACGCATTTTACCGTGAGCTGCACCAATAACACCAATCCCGGAACAGCAACGGTCACTATCACAGGAAAAGGTAATTTCACAGGCGAAAGGACATCGACTTTCACGATCTCAAAACAGTCGGTAAATAATCTGACGATAAGTTCGATCTCAGACCAGAAATATACCGGAAGTGCGATAACTCCGTCCGTTACCATAAAGAACGGATCAAAGACTCTCGTAAAAGATACGGATTATACGATCACATACTCGAATAACATCGAACCCGGAACGGCTTCTGCCACGATCACATGCAAAGGCAACTATACAGGCTCCAAGACAGTAAACTTTACTATCATTCCTAAGCAGATGTCAGAAGTCTCATGTTCTTATACAAGCACTTTTTACTACACCGGTTCACGCATCACTCCGGACGTGACTGTAAAGAGCGGATCTTACGTGCTTACTGAAGGAACTGATTATACTGTCAGCTATTCCAACAATACCAATGTCGGGACGGCCAAGATAACTCTGACAGGTATCGGAACACACTTTACGGGCACAAAGGATCTTACCTTCCAGATCAAGCCCATAACGGTCTCCATGGCAACTTTCACAGTAACGGGAACTTATACATACACAGGTTCTGCGATCACCCCGTCATTTACTCTGAAGTATGGTGATATCACGTTCAAAGAAGGTGTTGACTATAGTGTCACATACTCCAACAACATAGAGCCCGGCAGCGGAGAAGCAAGTATTACGGGCATCAGCACGATACTTACCGGAACTGCTAAGAAGTATTTTTCGATAGGCCGCATAAGCATCAGTTCACTGACCGTTGATGCTGTTCCCTCACAGACCTACACGGGTTCGGCTATAGAACCTGACGTGGTAATAAAGGACGGATCCAAAACTCTGGTCAAGGGTACGGATTACACACTCTCTTATTACAACAACACTTCAGTCACCGGTTCTGCCCGCATTACCATAACAGGTATCAATCACTATACCGGTACGAGATACGAATACTTTTCGATCGTTGCGAAATCGATATCCGATGCTTCAGTTAATGCCGTCTCCGCGCAGACATATACAGGTTCTGCGATCAAGCCGCAGGTGACGGTAAAGTACAACGGAACAACACTGACACTGAATACTGATTACACAGTTTCTTACTCCAATAACACTAATGCCGGAACAGCAAAGATCGTAATAACCGGCAAAGGCACGTATTCAGGTTCTAAAACAGTGAACTTCACCATTAATGCAAAATCAATAAGCTCTGCGACGGTTTCTTCCATAGCGGATCAGGCTTATACGGGATCTGCCGTTAAACCTGCGGTTACTGTTACTGACGGTTCAAAGACACTAGTATCCGGAACTGACTATACTGTCTCATACTCCAATAATGTAAATGTCGGCACGGCTGAAGCAACCATTACCGGCAAGGGCAATTACTCCGGAACAAAGACTGTTTCATTTAATATCACAGGCAGATCGATCAGCGGTGCTACTATCTCAGCAATTGCCGATCAGGTCTTCACCGGTTCAACGATCAAGCCGACGGTAACGGTCAAGTACAACGGCACTGCCCTGACGCTGAATACTGACTACACAGTCTCTTACTCAAACAATACAAACGCAGGCACAGCCAAAGTTACCGTTACGGGCAAAGGCAGTTATTCAGGCACAAAGACAGCTTCATTCAAGATCCTTCCGAACTCTTCCGAATTAACGGTTCTATCGATCGCAGACTGGACTTACACGGGTTCTGCTATAACTCCCGTGATCGCGGTCAAGGCAGGTTCAAAGACTCTTGTATCAGGAACTGATTATACTTACAGTTTCTCCGACAACATAAATGCGGGCACAGCTACTGTTACTGTTACGGGTAAGGGCAATTACTCCGGAACAGGAACCGGCACGTTTAAGATCGTGCCTAAAGCCATCAGCGGCATGACCATATCCTCCATTGAAGATCAGACATACACAGGTTCCCCGATAACACCTTCAGTCACTGTTACTGACGGCTCCAAGACACTTACAGAGGGAACCGATTACACTGTCACATACGCTAACAATATAGACGAGGGAACAGCTACGGTAAGCATTACGGGTATCGGCAATTACTCAAGGACAAGGTCTGTCACTTTCGTTATCGTAAGATCCTCTGAACCTGAAAAGCCGGATTACACATGGGAAAAGATCGACGGAAAATGGTATCTCTTCGACAAAAACGGCAGCAAGGTAACAGGTCTTGTTGAAGTATCCGGCTCCACCTACTACCTGGACACAACAGGCGTGATGCAGACAGGCTGGATCCAGCTCGAAGGCGGCTGGTATTACTTTGCTCCGGGCGGCCAGAGACAGACCGGCTGGGTAAAGACCGGCGGCTCCTGGTACTATCTTGACGAAGACGGAAAGATGCTCAAGGACTGGCAGAAGATCGGCGGAGTATGGTACTTCCTGGGTCAGTCAGGAATCATGAGAACAGGCTGGCAGCAGATAGGCAATATCTGGTACTACTTCGAATCCTCCGGCGCGATGGTGACCGGCTGGAAGCAGATAAGCGGGAACTGGTATTACTTCGACGGATCAGGCGCCATGAAGACCGGATGGCTTTACACGGGCGGCAACTGGTACTATCTGAACAGCAGCGGATCCATGGCAACAGGCTGGGTTCAGAGCGGCGGAAAGTGGTACAGGTTCGGTTCAGACGGAGCAATGCTGTATTCAACTAGTGTTGAACTTAACGGCAAAGTCTATGAGTTTGATGCAAACGGAGTCTGCACCAATCCATAAATATTTATTCGCTTAATATGAGAAGACCGGAGCTCTCTGCTGACTGCTCCGGTCTTTTTTTATCTTTACACTCATTCCTCAATATTCACTATGCGCACGTAACGGTTCAATGCATATTCACCGTCATGGCATTCGCCCGGGAAATATGCGCTCATTTCGGCCGCTTTAGTAACACGTATCAGACCGCATTTGGTAAATATTTCAGATAGCTCTTTTCTGTCTTTTGAAGGACAGATCAATCCCGCTGTCTGAAGATGGCATCTTCCCTCATAAAGTGCCTTGCCGATCTCAGTGCGCGGCAAAGGCTTAACAAGGACGTTGCACATCATGGGCGATAACTCGAGATTGCTGTCGGATGACATTATCACGCTGACGCCTTTGCCTCTTAAAACATTCTCTGACTTCTCTTCCTTATCCAGATATGCCATTAAACGCCTTGTATAGGCCGTCAGAGTGTCTCTGGCACGTATGCCTATCTCTTCTGTCGCATGCTCGTTCGCGGCTCTCTCAAGCAACGGGAGGAAGCGTTCCGCGAACGTGCGGATCTCATTCATATCAGAAGTATCAATATAGATCACCTGGCAGCTGCTGCAGAGAAGCTGCTTCGTGGTTACTATATGATCTGCTAGTCCTTTTAGTTCGCCTTCCGGATCAGTGATTTCATCGAGCTTTGAGATGTAGCAGAATCCAAGCTTTTGTCCCCACTCGATTATCTTAACGCCGGCAGGCGCAAGACCGCGCACGGCCTCAATAGCCATATCGCTTCCCCAGACACTGATGGCATTGCTCAGTTCAGCCATCCTGCGCATGCCCTGAATATCGGTCGATGCCGTATCGAAGACGTAGATAAAATCCTTCAGTTCTGGCTCGTATTCGATGAGCTGCATTATGAGCTTTAATGACAATCCGTTATCAGCTGACGGAAGTTTTAAGATGTTGATATTGCCGGTAAGAAGACCTTCAGCCAGTGAATATGCGGGAAGAAAATCCATGTTTCCGGCTGAGATATGGAACAGGACACCCAAAGGCATCTTCCTGACCCTGATTCGGGAAAATCCTCCGATCTGATCAGTCACATACTCTTCGGTATTTCCAAGTTCGGTACGAAGCTTCATGCGAAGATGTTCCTTTGAAAGCAGCACCATAGCCTGCTCTTTATATGAGTCAGCGATATCCTTCGGAAAAGCTGTCAGAAGATCATCGAATCTGCCCGCAAGAGTATCGATGCGGAGCTTGTCCACCGCTTCAATAACAACTTCAGGAGATAAAGTCTTGGTGGCAAGTATAACGGGTATGCGTTCCTTAAGTTCTGTCAGCAATCTTTCCTGCTCTGAGCTCTCGTATGTCTTACCGTCGAAAAGTATCATACCTTCACCCCCTTCAGGATATCTGCCGCGCCGGCAGCGCACGTCTTGATGTCATCGGGAGCAACGCGGCCTATTATCTCCAGATAAGGAGACTTGACACCGCAGGGGCATTCACTTCCGTCGTGAAGGATCCCCAGATCGTCTGTCATGACCGATAAGATCGGTGTCGCGGTACAGAGCGGGGAAATAAGATTAACAAGACCTGTCTTGCCGTTTTCTAAAGGCTCTAAAGTATCTGCATCTCTGATCACTATTTTGCTGTAAACAGGGACATGGAAGTGATGCGCCGGACATGCAGTATACAGTATCGGATGCTCGACAGCCCCGTAAAATTCCACGATATTTTCTTCTTCAACTCCCAGTGTCTTTTTGGCAAGCTTATAGAAAGTCTCTTTATCCGCAGCTTCCTGATAGAACTGCTTCCAGCCTCCACCCAGCATGATCTTCGAATCCTTTGGAAGCTTGAAAGACAATCCGCGCTCTTCAATTATCTTGAACAGGAAAAACGTGTATGAGGGGAATCCCATGAAACGGACGGGAGCTCTGCCCTTCTCATATTTCTTAAGTGCATTAATGATGCTGTCAAAATCAGGTTTATATCCGTCAGATGTATATTTCAGAATGAACTTGCGGCTGATTGCGGGAGCTAAAAAAGTCGTCAGATAAGCAGTTTTTGCAACAGCGGTCTTATTGGACCTGTGCGGCTTATATCCCATTACGATATAACGGCACGGCTTCATGGAAAGGATAGAGTGATATCTCGTTATCTTTAACGACATCTTAAGAGCGGACCACAATGCTCCGAACTCAAAGCGCACATGACTCATGTGACCGCTCGTTCCGGACGAGGTCGCCATCACCATATAACGGCCCGATCTGAAATCGTGACGCTTCATCAGCATGGTCGGGATCACTGGAATATCTTCGGCTTTGGATATGTCTTCAGATGAATGAATGCCGAGATTTTCCGCTATTTTTTTATAGTCATCACAGTGAGTGATCAGGTGATCGAAATTCTCTTTGCATGCACCTAAAAACAACTCCGACTTCGAGCAGTCGTAAGGATCCTTGCTTGAAAAGAGTTTTCTGCGGAGCTTCATGACAAACACCCCTATGTTAATCCAGGTCCATACTTCAACAGTGAGATTATAACACGGCAAGACAGATATTGTTTTCGCCATGGAACAGATGACCGCTTATCCTGCGGGAGTATATGTCCAGACAGAGTATCTCTGCGGCACAGTATGGATATAGCGGCCGCGCACACGGTATATGTCTTCACGGATCTTAAGGTTCCACCCCGGTCTTTCATTCAGATAGAATCCGCTCTCGCCATCCGCATAGTAATAAAGCCTGATCTCATGTGTAAGCGTCATCTCGAGAAGATTAACGAACAGTATGAATGCATCCCTATCCATCGGACGGTACATGAAAAGCACCGTATAATCGTTAAAATCAAGACCGAATGCATCACCTTCGACTATCTCGACATTTCCGTAACCTGATGACCAGCTTCTTGCAACTTCCGCAACCCGGGGATTGATCTCCACTCCGGTGAGCCTGCATGAATATCCCTTGCCCAAAAGATAAGCAAGGACACGTCCTTTTCCGCAGCCGATATCAATGAAGGAATCATCAGGCGTCAGATCAAGATCCTTAAGGACGATATCAAGTCCCTGATAAGGCGCAGACTGGCTGCCGGTCGCACCGTGCGAACCTGTAAAAGGAGACGGGACGAACACTCCGAGTTCATTCCCGCAAAACTTCTTATCCCTTTTGTTGTCGAGCATGCAGGACAGTCTGAACGATAATGCTACAAACGGATTGACCACGTTATCTCTATCCCGATATCAGAGCCATTTTTTCTTCTTGAAGAAAAGAAGGCTCAGCACAACGATCGCAATACTGAGAATGATCACTACAGGATAGCTCCATTCCCAGTTGAGTTCAGGCATATAACGGAAGTTCATTCCGTACCAGCCGACTATAAGTGTAAGCGGCATGAATATCGTTGTAACGACCGTAAGCACGGTCATGATCCGGTTCTGCTTGATGTCAAGATGAGCTTTGTAAAGGTCTCGGAGCTGCATCGTATAATCACGCAGAGACATTGAGGTATCGTGAAGTCTTGCCGCGCGGTCGATAAATAATCTGAAGTATCTCAGGTTCTCCTGCTTAAAGAAGTTGTTCTCGTTCTCCTGGAATTCCTGCGCAAGATCCATCAGCTGTTCGTAGTGGATCCTTAAGTAACGGATATCGCTCCTTATGTCATTAAGACGTCCTGACGGCAGGTTCTCATCCCCGTCAATGATCGACTGCTCCATAAGATCCAGTTCGGTCTCATAGTTCTCCATAAGCCTCAGATCGTCTTTGACTATCTGATCCAGGAAATCATATAAGAACCTCTCAAGGCTCGGCAGCTTCCATTTCTTGGTGCGCTGTACACCCAGGATGATCTGCTCTGCAGTGTTGCCGTCATCGATGAATATGATCCCCTTCTCATCAAGCGCAAAAGCAAACTTGAGGTCATCTCCGGAAGGGTTCTTCCTGTCCGGAATAGCAAACGATCCGGTAAGAGAATCGTAGTTGACTTCAGCCTTGGTCAGGAAGATATCGGAAAGATCAAGATCCATATCAATTCCCATTCCGAAGCTGTCTTTATTCTTTGCCCATTCATCGGAAGTAAGGACCGCAACATATTGCTTTCCCGATTTCTTTATCTCATCCTGAGATACTTTTCTCAATGTCTCTTCGATCACGAAAAACACTTCAGCACACCCCTCCGGAAAATAATTATCCAATGCCGACATTATAACATGCGATGAAAAAAGAAGTGACTCTGCCTTTACCACATTATAAAACCCGGGCAAGATGCCCGGGTCTAATACATAGGGGAGGGGTTTTGAAAACGTGTTAATCGTTCAACGTCCTTATCTTCACCCGCCAAGTTGAAATGAACCTGAAATATCAGAGCATCATTTCATAAATTTTTGCACAGTCGTTTTCATCAAGCGTAACGAAGCCTGAGATCGAGCCTGTCCTTCCGTCACCATAGCAGAGATTCTTTACCAGAACCGGAATATCTTCTTTTTTGCCTCCGAGTTCACCCAAAGTCGAAGGCATGCCGATCGAGATAAGGAAATCCCTGAAAGCATCGATGCCTTCTTCAGCAGTCTCAACATCCCATACTCTTTGAGCAACCTGTGTAAAGCGGTCGATATCGTGATCCTTCACATACTTGAAAACCGCAGGCATAGTTACCGCAAGTCCCGCACCGTGAGCGCAGTCGTAAAGAGCAGACAGTTCATGCTCAATGTTATGGCTGTTCCAGTCCTGGGATCTTCCGACACCGCAGGAGTTCGTATGAGCCATAGTGCCTGCCCACATAATGTTAGCGCGTGCCTGGTAATCGTCAGGATCAGCGATAACCTTAGGTCCCTCGTTCTTCATGGTGATGAGCAGTGCTTCTATAAGTCTGTCCGTAACTTCAACATCTTTGGAATTAGTAAGATAACGCTCGTAGAGATGAGCCATGATGTCCGTGATACCGCATGCCGTCTGATAAGGAGGCAAAGTCTGAGTAAGTTCCGGATTAAGGATGCTGAACTTCGGGCGGATACCCTCGCCGCTTGCACCTCTCTTATACATCCCTTCTTCCTTAGTTATAACGGAATCGCCCGATCCTTCACTGCCTGCTGCCGCGATAGTAAGAACTGTTCCTACGGGAAGTGCTTTTTCGATCGGTTTTCCGCAATAAAAATCCCAGAAATCACCGTCGTAAACAACACCTGCTGCAATAGCCTTGGATGAATCGATGGAGCTTCCGCCGCCTACAGCGAGAACAAAATCAACACCTTCTTTTTTGCAGAGATCGATACCTTCGTATACAAGTCCGCTTCTCGGATTGGGCTTTACGCCGCCAAGTTCAACATAAGCGATACCTGCTTCATCAAGCGAAGCTTTTACCCTGTCCAAAAGACCCGAACGGACTACGCTTCCGCCGCCGTAATGAATGAGGACTTTGGATCCTCCGAAAGCTTTTACCAGCTTGCCTGCTTCACTTTCGGTACCTTTTCCGAAAACGAATTTTGTGGGTGAGTAGAATGTAAAGTTTTCCATGGTCATCTCCTTAAATTATATTGTTGTCCGTAAATCTACTTTATGCTATTTACAGCTTCTTTTAATGTCATTCCGGCAAAATCCTGTGCGTGGAAGATTTGGCCGTTGATACTGTTATCGACAAACGCACCTACAATAACGCCGGGAATGGCACTCTCGGGTGCATTGGGAGCATTGGGACCTCCGAGATCTGTCCGGCACCAGCCCGGATCTGCGAGGTTCATTGCAACACCTGTTCCTTCAAGTCTTGAAGCCATATCCTTTGTGATCTTATCAAGTGCTGCTTTCGCTGCAGAATAACCTGCCTGCTCGGGTTCTTTATCGATACCGCTCGTCGTGTTTACAATGCGACCGAAACCTCTGCTGATCATCTTCGGGAGATAGTGATAACAGATCATTGCAGGTGCGATAGTATTGACATTAAAACTTACCGTATAGTCTTCCGGAGGTGTCGAAAAATAATCCTTTCTGTAAGCGATCTGAAGTCCTGCATTATTGAGTATGACATCAACATCAACACCGAGTCTGTCTATGTCTTTGAGCATTTTTGAGACCGAAGCCATATCGTTCAGATCGGCTGCAAAAGAGTAGCAGAATGCTCCCATGTCAACCAGTTCACCTTCAAGTGAATCAGTATGCTTCAGATCCCTGCTCTGAAGTATCAGGTTGCAGCCCTGTTCTGCCATAGCTTTTGCTGCAAGTCTTCCGATACCTCTTGAAGCGCCTGTAATAAGTACCCATTTTCCCCTGAGATTGATCATTGTTTTTCTCCCTGTTTAAACGTAATAAACGTAGTTTTCTTTTCGCGGTGCCGGAGCCTTTACAGGTTCTGCCGCATAACCCAGTGCGCAGTGACCGATGCCTTCGTAATCACCCGTGATGCCGAGCTTTGAAAGGAAGTTTTTCCCGAATTCAGAGTCGAATTCCTCCTTGGCCCTGTGAATCCAGATACTTGATACGCCTAAGCTTTCTGCCGCATTCATGAGGTTGCCCATAACGAGTGATCCGTCGTAGATATATGTCGGAATGCTCCTTACTGCAAGAACTATCAGTATGACCGGAGCGCCGTAGAAAGGATCGAATCCCTCAGGCCAGCCTCCGATCTTACGGTTAGCTTCCGAGATGGCATCTCTTGCTTCTTTATCCGTAACAGCAATGATTATGGGGCTCTGCTTGCCCATGCCGGTCGCAGAATATGTGCCAGCTCTGATAATTGCCTTGAGGTCATCCTCATTAACCATGTCAGGCTTAAAACTTCTGCAGCTTCTTCTGGTCTCCAATACTTTTAATGTCTCGTTCATCTTACGGCACCTCCTTCATGCTCAAAGATATTCTCCGGCCCATGCCTTCAATTCTTCTTCAGAAGCTTTTGCTTTGAACCTCTTTCCTTCAACTGCTTTGGAACCTTTGGCAAGAGCACCTATGTTTTCCCCTGATCTGCCGATCCCGCTCGATCCGGACGTCGCAAAGGGAACTATGGTCTTGCCTGTAAAATCATAGCTTTCCGCAAATGTATCAATAACAGAAGGCTCCCTGTACCACCATACAGGGAAGCCTATGAAAACTACATCATACTGTGAAATATCTTCGACTTTGGAAGCGATCTCCGGCCTGGATGAAAGATCCTTCATCTCAACAGAACTCCTGCTTTTGGGATTCATCCAGTTAAGATCTGATTTGGTATAAGGGTCTGAAGGCACGATCTCGAAAAGATCCGCGCCTGTTGCGTTTGCGAGCTTAACCGCAAGTTCTTTAGTTACTCCGCTTGCCGAGAAAAATGCGACCAGTGCTTTAGCCATATTATTACCCCCTGTAATTCTGATACGTAATATCTATTTTGCGGAATTACAGTAATGAAGTATATCACATGGCTTGCTTTTTTAATTGCTCATCCTATCTTTTCGGTAGGGATTATCATCCGAGGCATCAAAACCCGGGAGCAGATACTCTTCTTTCATGTACTCATGAACGTCAACATCAAGGAAATAGTTGCAGAAAACTATCGCACAGTATGTGATCTTCGTGTTGTCCGTTTTATCCTCGGGTATCATGGCATAGACAAATCCGTAGTATTCATCTGAATCCATCGCGACGATATCGTATCCCTCAGGCTCACCCGTAACGGTATAGATGCCTTCATAATCCTCGACACCGATCGCCTCAAGTCTTGCGATCTCCGCATCATATGCATCTCCATAATCCAGAGTCATATAAACGATGTACTGGGGATCCCAGGGGTTATAGTATGTAAGCTGGAATTCGCCGGCGGGAACATCGATCGTCTCAGGGAAGATATCGAATATCGGCTGTTTCCCCATGTTGTATTCAGTATTGATCTCCTTGCTGTGGATATATATGTTGTATTCCGAGATATCGTTCGTAACCTTGACCTTCGCACTGTAAAAGCTCAATGTGAACATGCCTACCACCAGAAAACCTCCGAGCACAACGTGTGTTACTGCCGCAAGCAGCACTATGGTCAAAACTCTTATTGTGATCACGAGCTTTCTGTGCCTGCTGATCTTCTTTAAGATCCCTGTTACATATAACGTGATTATCGACATCGCAACAAATGCAAAGAATGTCAATAATATCGCCAGTGATCTTCTGAGATCCGGATCCGTCACATCGTAACCCGGTATCTGCAGGATCAATGCGGTCATTGTTATTATCACTCCTGCTATCCCCGCTATCTGCACGCCCCTTAACATGCGGTCCTTCTCATTGCCCGCATAGGTCGCCATCTTCTCCGCGACCTCTCTTGTCTCTTTATCCATCATCTCGCTTTTCCTTTCCCCGTCTATGATCTCTCTTACGTCGACATCATAGAAATCGGCTATCTCAACTAATAATGAGATGTCCGGAAGATTTGTTCCCGTTTCCCATCTCGATACGGACCTGTTGCTGACGTTGAACTGCTTAGCCAGATGTTCCTGGGTAAGCTTTTTCTCATTGCGCAAGGTCTTAAGAAATTTTCCGATCTTCTTCTGATCCAAGACCCAAAACATCCTTTCGTTCACCGTCAGGATAATCCCGCACCCCTGAAAAGAACACGACACAAAGCGAGAAATGGCGTGTTTCCGGGTATTTGGACACGGTGTGTCCGGTTCTACGGAAATATTATATTACGAATAATATCCAAATTCGTCCGTCTTCTGCAGGCTTCAGTTTGTATACAAATATTTTTGATTTCCCGAAAAACATATATTATTATGTTTTGCATGGAATAAGAACTTAATATTTTAGGGGGTAGATTATGGCAACGTTATGCAAAAACTGCAGCCATGCTCTGGTTTTCGATCCGACCACACAAAGACTGGTCTGTTCGGCATGCGGCAGTTCATTTCTGGCAGAAGAAGTCGAAGCAGAATCCAAAGGTTACCGGCAGGATCTTAGAGCCGAATCAATGCAGGATGTCTATAACACTCAGGAAGAGAAGTTTATGGACTGTTATGTTTATACCTGCAGTGAGTGCGGCGGCGAGATCATAATCAACGGAACGGAAGCATCCACAACATGCGTATACTGCGGCAACTCAAATGTCGTTTTCAGCAGGATCTCAAAACAGAAATGCCCTGAGTTCGTGCTTCCTTTTTCGATAACAAAGGAAAAGGCAATTGAACTCGTACATAAGAAGATCGATAAGGGTATCTTTATCCCGAAAGAGATAAAGCATTTTACCGTCGACTGCATCAGGGGCATCTATATTCCGTACTGGATCGTGAATGCATCTTATACAGATGCGGTCGTGATCAGGGGCAGGGTCAAGAGCGGAAAGAACTCCGTAACCAGATACTTCGGACGCGCAGGCAGCATGAACCTGAGTAATTTTCCCGTTGACGCTTCCCGCGCACTGTCAGATGAGAGCAGTTCAAAACTTGAACCGTTCGAGTTAACACGTCTGAAGCCCTTTGATGAGGACTATCTTGCAGGTTTTTATTCAAACATATCGGATGTAACCTACAGTGATCTCCGCTACGCAACTCTTCACAGAGCCCAGGAATACTTTAATGAAGAAGCGGTCAAAGATGTCCGTGCACGTTCCAAGATAGTCATATCATCAAATCCGTCCGTCAAACTCGAGAATGATATGGTATATGCCATGCTTCCCGCATGGTTTATCACTTTCAAATACAAGGGCAAGCACAACACGATCCTCGTTAACGGAGACACAGGCAAAGTAGTATGCGGTCTTCCTTGGAACAAGCCGTTGTTCTACGGCGTTCTCATAGGTCTCGGGGTCATTGTTTCAATCGCTTCTTTCTTTATATTCAAGACAACACTGCCCTACGTTCTCGTATCGTCAGGAAGATCTTCCGGCGATAAGACAGACATCAGGCTCATCGTTCTCCTTGTGGCAGGTATTATCACGCTTTTCTCGACGGGAATAGGTAAAGTCGTCAAAGTGATCAAGAACATAAACCTGACACAGGACAAGGCTATTTTCAACTTCACGAAGAAGAGACAGGGGTGACATCATGATCAATCTTATGGCATTTCTGTTAGCGACAGGTCTCGGATTCGGATTAGCATGCTGGATCTGCGGAACCATTCTCAACAAATCGAATAATATAGGTGACAGTATCGGCAGCGGCGATGAATACAGGGCATTCGTGTCCTTCACCGCAAGAAGAGACCGCATATCAGGTTCCGAAAGAAATAATTTCAGTTCACTTTACGGGAAGAATCTTGATGACCCTTATCTGCAGCCCGGCGGAAACGAAAAAGTCAGAAGGCTTTCACAGGAAGAATTAGACAGTTACAAATATAAAGCGCAAAAGAGAGAAACACTTCAGAATCAGGCTCTGAATTCGTATAATGAACCTGAAGACGAATTTGATTTATGGCAGAAACAGCATACTGATACCGACATGACAGGAGTATTTAAGCCCTATAACGGAAACTAGATCTCCTTTATGGTAAAAGTATATATTTAACATTGTTACATCTGGGAAATTAGAGCTTTTAACCGGTTTTTGAGAGGGTTTCCAATGAGCAAAAAAGCAGTTGCAGCAGGCCATATCTGTCTCGATATCACACCGTCGATCACTAAGCAGACGTCATCAGATATCAGGGAGATCTTTGCTCCGGGCAGACTTATCAACGTCGGTGATGCCGATATTCACACAGGCGGATCGGTAGCCAATACCGGACTTGCCATGAAGATCCTGGGTGCGGACGTCACTCTTGCAGGAAAGATAGGATCAGATGATTTCGGTGACATGATCGTCTCAATTGTTTCCAAATACGGTGATGCTTCAGGCCTTATAAGAAGCGAAAACGATTCGACCTCATATTCAGTCGTGCTTGCAGTCCCCGGCATCGACAGGATCTTCCTCCATAATCCCGGTGCGAACGACACCTTCTCTTCCGATGATCTTCCGATGGATAAGATCAGGGAAGCGGCACTTTTCCATTTTGGCTACCCGCCGCTCATGAAGCGCATTTACGAAGATAACGGCAGTGAGCTGGTAAAGATAATGCAAACGGTGCAGGATGCGGGAGCTGCCACAAGCCTTGATCTTGCCGCAACAGATCCTGATACGCCTGCAGGCAGAGCCGACTGGAATACTATCCTCTCAAACGCACTGCCTTACGTTGACATCTTCGTCCCGAGCGTTGAAGAACTCATGTACATGCTGGACAGGGCAAAATACGATTCATTAAGATCTGACCATCCCGGACGCGATCTGACAAAGATCATCGATCTTGAACACGACATCATCCCTCTCGGCAGGAAGTGCCTTGATATGGGAGCTAAGATCGTGCTTATAAAATGCGGAGTGCCCGGAATGTATTACTGTACCGCGCCTTCCGGATCTGTCGAAAAGATCTCACCAAGGCTTGAACTCGATACCGCGGCATGGGCTGACAGGAGCGGATTTGAGAAAAGCTTTGTGCCGGATAAAGTCCTGTCCGGAACAGGTTCAGGAGATACGAGCGTTGCAGCTTTCCTGACTTCTATCCTTAACGGCTGCACTCCTGAGCAGAGCGTCCGCTACGCAGCAGCGACCGGTGCTTGCTGTGTCTCAGCCTACGATGCACTGAGCGGTCTTCTAAGCTTTGAGCAGATAGATAAGAAGATCTCTGAAGGTTGGGAAAAGATATAAATCCCTATCCTCTGAAAAGATCTGATCAACTCAAAAGAAAACGGCCCCAAAGGAATGTCCTTTGAGGCCGTTATTATTCGGAGCCTGTTAAAACAAATTAATAAGGATTTGTGCACCTGCCGTCCTGATCGAAGTAATATACCTTGCCATCGATGGAAAGTTCAACATCATATGCCATACAGCCTGTCTCATCAAGGTAATACCACGTGCCGCTGGAGTTATGCCAGCCGGTCTTCATCTCGCCGGTGTCCTTGAAGTAGTACCAGTCAACGCCGCTTTTTCTCCAGCCCGTGATCATGTGACCGTCGGATTCAAGGTAGTACCACTTATCATTGATCAACTGCCATCCTGTCTGCATTGCACCGCTTGCGCTGAAGTAATACCAGAGGTTATTGATCTTCTGCCAGCCGGTCCTCATGGATCCGTTCTCACCGAAGTAATACCATGTTCCGCCGATCTTCTGCCAGTGCTTGACCATATAGCCGCTTCCGCAGAAATAGTACCATTCGCCGTCGATCAGCTGCCAGTACGTCATCATCTCGCCTTTTTCATTGAAGTAATACCAAAGGCCGTCGATCTTCTGCCAGAATAAAGCCGGGATACCTGCCTCATCGAGGTAATACCAGACTCCGGCTTCTTCTCTCCATCCGGGTTCAACCTCATATGCGATCTCAAATGAAAGTATGAACGATCCGTAGAAGTTTCCTAATCCGATTACATCGATCTTGGCTGTTCCGATATTGACATTATCCCTGTAGATCAGCTTGTAATCCGTATCCTTGATCAAAGTCCTGCCTTTGAATGTCAGTTTGACACCCGGGGTCACTTCGTAACCTGTAAATCTCTGAGTGTAGATAGGAGATACTGTTACATCGTTAATGTCAGTTGAATAGATAGTAAAATGTGCATCCTTGTTACCGGTATAGTTTCCGATACCGATGACCGAGACCGTTCCGGGACCGATGTTTACGTTATCTGAATAACCGAGTGTGTAATCAACTCCGTAAACCAGGATCTTATCCCTGTCTCTTACAGTAACAGAAGGTTTGATCTGACCGCCGGTATAAGGCTCGTTTTCAGGCTGACTGACCTCAACAGCACCCATAGGACGAGGCTCTATCGTGAATTCCAAAGTCTTTGTGCCTGTGAAGTTGCCCTTGCCTGTTATGGTAACTGTTGCCGTTCCTGCATTAAAGTTGTCAGAATACGCGACTGTATAATCCTTAGTTGAGACAAGCCTCTTGCCGTTAAATGTCAAAGAACATCCGGGAGTAATGGCAACATTATCAAATTGCCTGTTAGTGATCTCGGAAGCAGTTACTTCTGAAAGCGGACATGCCTTGATATCAAACGTGATCTCTTTTGTTCCTGCATAATTGCCTGTGCCGGTAATTGTGATCGTTGCTGTTCCGGCATTGATGTTGTCAGAATACTCGACAGTGTAATCCGTATCTTCTTCCAATAACTTGGAACCGTCCTTCACGGTAAATGAAGGAGTGAACTCTGAACCGGTATAGGTCTGTGCAGGAATAGAACTTGCGGATGCTACAGAAATATTCTTTCCTGAGATCGTGAATGTGACCGTCTTCGTGCCTGTGAAATTGCCCTTACCGGTTATGGTAATTGTTGCTGTTCCGGCATTGATATTATTTGAATAAGCGACTGTGTAGTCGGTATTCTTCACAAGCGTTTTACCGCCGTATGTCAGAGTGAGATCAGGAGTATGGGCAGAACCTGAATAAACCTGTGAACTGACAGTTGATGCAGCCGCATCAGAGATAGATCTTGCGTTGATGGCAAAAGTAACTTTCTTTGTGCCTGTGAAGTTGCCCTTACCCGTTACGGTGATCGTAGCCGTGCCGGCTGTGATATTGCTTGAGTAAGCAACTGTGTAGTCTGTATCCTTCACAAGAGTCTTTCCGTTATACGTCAGGGTAACACCGGGAGTTTGAGCAGTACCTGTATATGTCTGAGCTGCAACAGTTGATGCGGTTGCAGAAGCTATGTCTCTTGCATTGATGGCAAAGGTCATCTTCTTGCTTCCCGTATAGCTTCCCTTACCTGTGATCGTGACCGTAGCAGTTCCTTTGTTTATGTTATTCGAATATGCCAGTGTGTAATCCGTGCCTGATACAAGAGTCTTTGAACCGTCCTTTATCGTAACGGAAGGCTTGATCTCGGAACCTGTATAGGTCTGTGAGGCGATACCGGTAAATGTAAGACCGGAGATATCTTTTGTTGCAGGGTTCACGGTGATCTTTACGCTGTTGCTCAATGTGCTGATGCAGTTTCCGGGATACTTGGTATTCACAGCGCGGACACGGAGTGTGTATGTGCCGGTGGATGAGATCGTGATCGACTTTGAAAGAGATGTCGTTGAATAAGTATTTACGACCGTACCGCTGCTGTTAAGAACTTCAACGGTATAAGATCTCTTGTCATAATGCTCGTCCTTCAGTGCGGAAGCAGTCCATGAAAGACTGATCGACTGATTCACGATAGCAGATGCCGGCGCTGTCAGGGTCGGTGCCGCAGGAGCACCAGGTCTTGAATAGGTGTGATTGTCATGTGAGAGATAGTAGACCTGGATCGTCTGGGCAGCGGTATTATTCGCTTTCCATAATTCAATATTCGTTCCCGCAGCTGCCGTTCCGCCTGTAACATCGAGTACCAGATCACAATAAGAAGCGCGGATTATATATCCGGGGCCATATTCTCCGTTACGCTCGTAAATGACCCATTTCTGGTTGCTTCCGCTGTTGGTCTTATAAACACCTACATTCGTTCCTGCGGTCTTGCCTGAATTAGTGGCATCAAGTGACATCGATGTTCCGTCATTATATGCATTGTTAAATGAATAGGTGCCGTCTGAATTCTTATTGATATACCAGATCTGCTTAGGATCAAAGGAGTCATTGCCGCCTGCGGCGATCTGGGCATTATTGTTATTATTTTCGAAGTGTTTCCAGTCGTTGTACTGGATCAGGTAAACATGTCCGCTCGGAAGAGCCGTTGTCTTCTTGGCAATGCAATAGATCGAAAATTTTTGAGCATTCGATCCATTATATTCCCAAAGCTGGACATTGGTTCCTGCGGTAGTATAGCCGCCGTTACAATCCAAAAATTTGCTGCAATGCGCTGCCTTTATCGAGAAGCCGTCTCCATTGCGGTAAATAGTCCACTGCTGATTCGAGCCTCCGACATACTCTTTATATGTGTATACATTGGTCCCGTTGTCGGTACCCGCGCCATAGGCATCCATACACGACCCGTCTTTACAATTATAGATAACATAGTTGTTATTCGACTGTCTTACGAATCTCCAAATCTGAGCGTCACTCGTGTTCTGGTTGCCGCCTGAAGCAATCTGGACATTATTATCTGAACCTTCAGACGCAAGATGCTTCCATGCCGAATTTCCGTCTTTGTCATTCATTACGATGAGATATGCATAGAAATCATCGTATTCGGTCCACTGAGCGCCGGGAGTGATGGCGGTAGGATCATAAGGACGAACGATGCAGACTATCGTTCCGCCACCTCTCCGGTAACAAGATTCACCATTAAATGATGGATTTCTACTTAAATTGATTGTTTGTTTTGTATATGTAAATGTGTGAACATAAGGAGCGTAGCTGCCTGTGTTACCCTCTGAAACAGAAATGCTGCCGTTACTGTTAACACCTATGATGATTCCTACATGATCCGGATCACTTGCATTCGATTCATCATCCCAAGCTACTGTAACTATATCTCCTATTTGCGGTTCATACGAGTTTCTGTTTGACGTTTTTTG
This sequence comes from Saccharofermentans sp., assembly GCA_024684815.1. GTDB lineage: Bacteria > Bacillota > Clostridia > Saccharofermentanales > Saccharofermentanaceae > Saccharofermentans. Next base: position 49,598 of record JAIKWL010000030.1, read on the forward strand.
TCCGACTCTTGTTTCATTGTCTACTGTAAAACTCCAATTGCTCCAGGAATAATACGCTGCCCACCTTGTGTCATTCGGAACGGTTTTGGCAATTCTCGTAGCACCTGGCATATCACTTGAACAATAGTAATCCCAATAATTATTATAACCACATTGCTGATAAGCCAACTGAAGAACTCGGTTAGCATAGTCACCGCACCAATTGTTTGGATGACCATCAGGTACATTATCTATCGTCCAGGTATTATTTGCAGAATTACCAATGCTGGCAATCGCTTGCTGCAACTGCGTGTCTGCATTTACTTTTTTCGAGCCCAACGGACTTATGATAAGAACCGATAATGTAAGGGCGAGTGTAAGCAGGAACGATACTGTTCGTTTAAAAGGAGTTTGCTTTTCCATCTTAATACCTCTGGCAAAAAGTTTTTCTTCGGACCGGGCATATCATCCGGTCAAAGATAAAGCACATTTATATCCTTTGATTTTACCACCGTTTGAAAAGAATGCTCGCTCATCGACTGACATAATTGTTCAATAAACTTAATGTTCATTTTCGACGCGACAACAGTTCTTAAGATGTGCACGCCGGAGTACGGAAATTCAAGAAAAACCGTACTCAAAATTGCACTTTCCAAAAAAATGCACTTCAGAGTACGGAAACAAGCCCAAAAACCGTACTCTATCGTGCACACCGCATAGGACGGGAATAAAAAGGCCCCAAAGGAATGTTCTTTGAGGCCGGAATTGTTTTCGAGCTGTAAAAGGAAGATCAGTCGTCGATAGACTTATCCGTAGCTCTCTTGTAGATAGCTTCGACTTCCTTGCCGGGTGCCTTGGTAACGACTGTGACTACAACTGCAACGATAAGGCCGAAGATGAAGCCCGGAACGATCTCGTAGATACCTGTGTCAGTAACTGCGGGAGTCGTGATCGTACTCGTGAAGCAGAGGAGCCATGTGATGTCGGCAACTGCGCCGGCGATGATGCCTGCAACGGCGCCTGCATAATTAAAGCGTTTCCAGAACAGTGAGAGTATAACGACAGGTCCGAAGGACGCACCGAAAAGGCCCCATGCGTTCTCAACCATGTTCATGATGTCTGCAGCCCAGGACTTCTCATTATCAAGTCCGATACGTGCGATGAAGAAAGCAACTACTGCAACAACTAAAACGACGATACGGCCTAGCCAGAGCATCTCCTTGTCGGAAGCCTTGTCCTTGCGGATGAGGGGCTTATAGATATCGCTCGTAAAAGCAGAAGAAGCAACGAGGAGCTGGGAGTCGGCAGTGGACATTGCGGCAGCAATGATAGCCGATAAGAGAATACCTGCGATGAAGCCCGGGAAGATATCGCATACGACTTCAATGAAGATCCTCTTGCGTCCGTCAGGCAGAAGCATCTCTGCAAGAGCTGTACCGTTAGTCATGAGGTATGTTCTTCCGAGATAAGCGATAACAGCTGCAGAGCCGAGAGTAAGGATGACCCAGATAATGGCAACTGTAGCCGATTTCTTGATCTGCGAAGGCTTTTCGATAGACATGAAGCGGACGAGGATGTGAGGCATACCGAAGTAGCCTAAGCCCCAGCCTAAACCTGTTACGATATCCTGCCAGGGAACCGTGAAAGGATTTATGCCGAATGCGGTAACTTCCTCATTGAAAGCACCGTAGTAGGATGCATCGAAATGACCGACTGCATCCATAACGATCGGAACTGCAAGAAGGGCAATGAGCATCATGAGGCCCTGGAAGAAGTCAGTCCAGCATACTGCCTTGTAGCCGCCAAGGAATGTATAGATGAGGATCAGCACTGCGAAGATGATCATGGCAAGATGCTGATGTTCTGCAAACCAGGGAAGAACCGAAGCGAATACTGTCGTGCCTGCAACGAATGCGGAAGCAACATAAACAGTAAAGCTGATAAGGAAGATGATCGCGCATACGACCTTCAATACAGAACTCTGGCTTGCGAATCTGTTTGTGAGATACTGAGGGAGCGTTATCGAGTCACCTGAAGCCTTTGAAAAACGGCGAAGCCTTGTGGCTACGAAGATCCAGTTGGCTGCTGTTCCTAATGCCAAACCGATACCGATCCAAACCTGTCCCATGCCGAACGCAAAAAGCGAACCGGGGAAACCCATCAAAAGCCAGCCGCTCATGTCTGATGCCTGCGCACTCATCGCAGTAACAAAAGGACCCATGTGACGACCGCCCAGGAAATACTCTTTCTCGTCCCCGCCCTTACTCTTGATGAAGAAGTAGATTCCTATTGCAAGGACAACGACGAAATAGAGTATGAAAGCAATGATCTTGTCCATAACATACTCCTTTGGGATTTTTAACAATTTCGTATTATAGCAGACTTCTTTTATTGACTAAAGAATGCGTTTAAGGATTATTTAAGAATTACATAACAATAATCTAATGTATCAGTAACACGAACATATTAATGTATGATCAACAAGACTTGAAAGGCGGTCTTCTTAATGGAAAAGACTAAGAACAATTACGGTAGGTTCCTCCTGCTCTGGGCAGGTGAATTCATATCATCGATCGGAGGCGGACTTACAAGCTTCGGTCTGGGACTTTATATCTACCAGAAGACCGGAAGTGCTGCAGATATGGCACTTCTCACTTTCCTGGGATTTCTTCCGGGTCTTATCCTTAAGGTGCCTGCAGGCGTTCTCGCAGACAGATATGACAGAAGGCTTCTCATGATGATCGGAGACGGACTTTCCGGTTTAGGAGTTTTATTCATACTTATATGCATGCTTCAGGGAGAAGCGGCACTCTGGCAGATATATCTCGGAACCACGATAAGTTCCGTTTTCTCCGCGTTGCTGGAACCCTCATACACAGCCACGATCACAGACCTTCTTACAAAGGAACAGTACTCCAAGGCAAACGGCCTCGTATCGATGGCGGGAAGTTCAAGATACCTCTTCTCGCCCGTTATCGCAGGATTCCTTCTCACGGTCAGTGACATCAAGCTCATACTGATAATCGACATCTGCACTTTCTTCCTTACGGTTATCGCAGCCGCAGTCGTCAGACGCGGTATCACGGTCAGCAAACAGAATAAAACCGAACCTTTCTTCAGCAGCATGAAAGAAGGCTGGCACGCTGTATCAGGAAATAAAGGTCTGCTCGCACTGGTCGTCGTATCTTCCCTGATCTGCCTCTTCATGGGTGTTTTTCAGGTGCTTGGTGAACCGTTTGTAATGTCTTTCTCAGACCAGAAAACACTCGGCATCGCTGAGACGGCCGCTGCTTCCGGAATGCTCGTAACGAGCATCATCCTGGGAATAAAGGGCATTAAGAAGCATTTTGTAAGAGCTCTCTGGATGGGACTTGCGGTATCAGGAATTGGAATGGCTCTTTTCGCAGTGACCGAAAATGTTTATCTCATCTGCACATTCGGATTCCTGTTCTTTGCGGCACTTCCGTTCGCGAATAACAGCCTCGACTACCTTGCAAGGACAAACATCCCCGCTGAACTTCAGGGAAGAGCATGGGGCTTTATCGGATTCATATCACAGCTCGGTTATGTGGTAGCGTATGGTATCTGCGGAATAACTGCAGACTTCATCGGCGATGTGACCGGCACGGGTGTCGGCGGAGGCTCTGCAATAACAGTTATATTCTCGGGTGTATGCCTCGTAATAGCAGCTCTCATCATGTCCGGTATCAAGAAGATAAGAGAGCTCGAGCAAAGCAGTGCGGAAATAACAGCGCAGAAGAAAGAGACAACCGGGGAATCCGTAAACGGAACTGCCTGATCTTTTTTATCTTCAGATCTTTACTGCCAAAAGCTTATATAGGATCTTCCTGAACTTTGATGTTTCTTCTGCCGCGTAAGCCGTATTCTTTCTGCATTCATCAAGCAGATTATCAAGTTCAGCCGAAGATATCTCGCCGCTTCCGAAGGTGGCCTTCTCCGCGATCTCGGTAGCTTTTCCGGGCATGCCGATCCTCAGGATGCGTCCTATAAACTTGAAGTAATGGTAGTATGTGACGGCCTTAACATTCATGCTGTCGGAAGTAAATCTCCTGCGCCAGTAAGAGACATATACTATCCTGAAGATGCCCGTTATTATGAGCAGGATCACGACAGCCAGCAGGATGCAGGAAGCAACCTTGAGCACAGCAAGGAACTCTTCCTTCATCTTTTCCACCTGTTTATCAGACCTGGACGGCGTATTGGTTCCGCCGGAAGGCTGGACAGGCGCAGTGGTCGGCGTGGGAGTCGGTGTGGGAGTAAGATCGTAAACATAAGATTCGCCGGGTTCAAGCTCCCATAAATTAACCGTAGGTTCGGTAGAGACTTCTTTGCCGCGTGCAAAAGATTCATTCTCGATCTCGGGATGTTCTTTAGAGATAGCATCGATATTGAAATGGGAAGCATCCTCTTCATAACCCGGGGTGGAATCCCCCATTACCCAGCCGTATTCGGGCACGAAGAATTCAAACCAGGCATGAGCCTGTGAAGAATAGATAATGCTCTCGGAACTGGAGTAGGATCTTGCGTCAACATATCCTCTTACATATCTTGCCGGAACACCTATGAGACGGAGAAGGATGGCGGTGGTTGCTGCATAGTGGATACATATTCCGCTCTTGCCCTCGTTGACGAACCACGGAACAAAATCGACACCTTTCGGAGGATATGCCGTGTCATCGTTATAAGGATGAAGCCATCTTACATATTCAGTCACTTTCCTGACCTTGTCGGCATCGGACATCTGGACATATCCGTGATAGACATCAAGATACCAGTCAGGAAGCTTTCCGCCGGATATAAGCGCTCTTTCAGTCTCCTTAGGGACAGAAAGACATGTGCCGTAGACATATTCCTCCAGATATCTCTCGTTATAGATATCACTTCTGTTCTTAACGGGAACGGCAGATGAAGCAAAGACAAAATCTCCGTGTGTGGTTATGTTATAAGGATTATCGGTCTTATAATCGACTTCATCCATGTTATAGAAATCTGTGTAGAAAGGCACGATATCCACCGAAGTATCCACGATCGGAGTAATGGAGATCTTATACTGTGCGCTCGAGATAACAGGTGCAACATCATCGTTATATACCGGAGTCTTTATATTTGAACTGCTTAATATATTATCCTTGTAGGTGTCCAGGGATTCCACCTTCAGATAAAGATAGCTTCCCGTGTAACGGTTTGCTTCTCCCGAATAATGCGTATTGTATTTCTTTGTAACGATCATTACCCTGTCCTGTGACGGATTGAACGGACCGACATGCTCAAGATCTGTGACTGATGAATAGAGTGCATTAAGCGCACTGCCGTCAACTACGTTATTCGGATTTCGAAGCCCGTTCAAAGCCCTGTCAAGTAATCTGTGGAAAGGATTGTCCGGATCTTCAGCAAGACTCTGGACCGAAGTAAGGATCCTTCTTGCATATTCCTGTTTGTTATATCCTTTTTGCGGAAATTTAAGTCCCAGCAAGACTGTGAACAGCATTGTGGGTAATATCATGAGAAGGACTAAACGTTCAGCTGTTTCTATTTTTTTATTCCTGTATGCATGAGTAAGCAGGAGCAGTAATATGCCCGTAGCAGTGATTATACAGGGAGCAGACGCAGGAACCATGGTGGTATTGGAAACTGCAGACAAAAAGAACGGCAGATACACAAGGAGTGCAAAAGGTGCCTTTTTACGTTTCAGGAGCAGATACGTAACGATATTTATTGCGATCAGATTGTAAGACTCAAGAAAAGCAAATAGTTCTTCAGAATTCGAAACGGGTTCTATGAATTCTCCGGGAAGCCAGAACAATGCATAGAACTGCATAACATAGATGAACTCCATAAGTCCGTCTCTTATCCCGTTCAGATTGAATATTGTCATTAAGGTTACGACAACGGGAACTGCGATCAGTACAGCTGTTGAAAACTTCTTTTTCCATAAGAAATGGAGGAAAGTAAAGATTAACGAAAAAAGAGCTGCAAGTACCAGCGCGGGACCGAGTTTGTAACTGAACTGGAATGCCGTGCTGAACATCATGACCGTTCCGGTGCCCAAAAGCGTGGAGATGATCACCGCGATCAATGCGGATAAAATTCCGGGAATGCGTTCCTCTCTGACTGTCATGATCTTCTCAGTCTTCATGAGCAGCCTCCTCCGGGATCCTTAGACGCAGGATCAGGCCCATGGCCCTTTCGAGATCAGCCTCGGATTCAACATTAAAAGCAACCTCGCTTCTGTCCGGCGGTATGACACGGATCAGGTGAGCTATCTCGTGATCGAGATAAAACCTTGATGTAAAAAGGACCTGCCCCAAATGAACATCCAGAAGATCCCTGTCATCCGTCAGCTGAAGGATAACGCGCGAATGACCGCCGTATTCCTCCAGCGGCTCTTTGACCATCATCTTGTCCTTCTTGGCTGTCATCTTCCAGTGAATCGACTTTACGGGATCTCCTGTCTGGTATTCCCTTATGTCGTATATCTCGGAATGCGGCTGCTTTGATTTGCGCAGATTCTTGGCTTTGAATCCGAACATGTCAGGCATTACATCGGGCATCAGCGGGACCGGCTTTATAAGGACCTCGTTTTCCCTGCTGATGTTCTTTGTTATGCGGAAGAATCCGAAAAGATCGAAGATCTCGAGTTTTGTCATCCTGTATGAAAAACAGCCGCAGTGGGATGTATCCACGGCTATCTTTGAGACACCTTTGTCGTGGATCATAAGATCAACGTTTTTCGAGGTTCCTGCCATACGGTCAGTGATCGTTGTCCTTATCCTGCAAAAAGAAAACCAGGAAGCGATCCCGTCTGTCTTGATCTGAAAATATAAAGGCTCGCCGATAACCGTGCTTGGGGGATTCTTTGTATCGAATGAAAGATGACGCGATGCAAGAATACACATGCCGAGCGCCAGAAAGGGGATCAGCAGAACCGCCATGAGGCAATACCACGCAAACCACATCTTGTAGCAAAGGAAGAAGATGATGGTTGATATCAAAACGACTGAGTAAATGCCCCAAGTCTTCAGCATAGGTTATCAGACCTTGGGAACAAAAGTGGAATTGAGGATATCTTTTGCGATATCTGACGTTTTTTTGCTGTTGACCTCTGCCTCGGGCGTCAGTATAAGTCTGTGAGTGATGACAGGCAGGAATACCTTCTGCACATCCTGCGGAACCACGTAATCTTTACCGCTGATATATGCATATGCCTTTGACATAGATGTGAGCGCCAGTGTCGCACGGGGACTGCCTCCGCGCAGGAGATCGGGATTGCCTCTGGTCTTGTTGATCAGAGCGATCATGTAGTCGACCACCTTCTCGTGAACGAAGACATTGTTAACCTCAGCCTGCATCTCTGCCAGTTTATCGACATCACAGACGACTAAAACATTATCCATCGGGTTAATGCCGTTCTTACGTCTGTCAAGCATGGCCTTCTCGTCCTTGGCTGACGGATATCCCATAGAGACCCTTATCATGAAGCGGTCGATCTGTGAATCAGGCAAAAGAGATGTTCCCGATGCGCCGGTAGGATTCTGTGTCGCGAAAACGATAAACGGTTTTGGAAGAGCATATGTGACTCCGTCAACTGTTACGCTGCTTTCCTCCATAGCCTCAAGCAGCGCCGACTGGGTACGTGATGAAGCACGGTTCAGCTCATCGGCGAGGAAAAGATTGTGAAAGATCGCTCCGGGCTGGTATCTCATCGAATCGGTCTCTTTGTTATAGATCGAAAAACCGGTGATATCGGACGGCAATACATCAGGTGTAAACTGGACTCTTCCGAAGTTCAGTCCCATGGTCTTCGAGAATGCGAGTGCCATGGTCGTCTTGCCGACTCCAGGAACATCCTCCATTAATATGTGTCCGCCTGCAAGTATTGCGGTCAGCGTCTGTGCGATAACATAGTCTTTACCGCAGATTACCTTCTTAACTTCATGGATTATGCTTTCAACTGTATGATTCATATGGATCTCCCCCAAAACATTTGCATTTTGAGTATACAGTATTTCAATAAAAAAACTGCGTGAGAATTAAAGAAAACACAAAAGTGATACTAATGGAGAAAATAGCAATAAAACTCTGCTCCGGGTTTCCTCTCCGATTCCACAGATCATAAGCACTTCATAAATAATAAATATATGCGGGCATGCAAAAAAACATTTTCGAATGTGCATAAATAAGTCAACTTCAAGCTATGATACAATAAAGTACATCAACGGAGGGTATCTGATGGAACTGTTCAAAGTATTCATTTGTGAAGACGAGAGTATCGTGCGCGAGGGACTTCGTGACATGATCCCATGGGAAAAATACGGATTTGAATTCGTGGGCGATGCGCCCGACGGCGAGATGGCTCTTCCCATGATCCGCAAGCTTAAGCCCGATGTTCTCATCACAGATATAACCATGCCCTTCATGGACGGTCTGTCTTTGAGCAAGACAGTCACAAAGGAACTTCCGAACATTAAGATCATCGTTATCTCCGGTTACAGTGATTTCGAGTACGCCAGGAAAGCGATCGAGATCGGTGTTGAACAGTATCTCTTAAAACCTGTTACAAAGACGGATATGATCGGCTGCCTTGAAAGCGTAAGAAAGAAAATACTTGAAGAGAACGAGCAGAAGGACTATGTCAAACTCTACGAGCAGGAATTCAAGAAGTTTGAGCGTCTGTCGCACAGGGTATTTTTCGAAAAGCTCGTGGAGGGATCCTTGTCAGTTCAGGAGATCTATGAGGAAGCTGACAAGCTTCATCTGAATCTTTCCGCCGACAGCTATAATATCGTCATCTTCTCGATAAGAGACCTTGATCAGTCCACCTACTCCGACAACGCATCCGGTATCACAGAAAACCTTCTTAACCAGTTGCTGCAATATCCCGACTATATCATCTTCAGATGCAATCTTTTCTCTTATGCGGTCCTCATCAAGGGCGATGCCGAAGGAGTTAAGCGGTTGGAGGATAAACTGGTCAAGATGATCAGGCAGCAGTGTGAGCAGACTCCTTCGTCACTTGACTGGCACGTTGCCGTGGGCGCTCCGACCAACAGACTCAGCGGACTTTCCGCTTGCTATCAGGATGCCAACAGGGCATTTGCATACAGGCATATCTTCCCTAGCCAGCACATCTTCACTTCCGATCAGATAAAGACCGAACAGTATGTTCCCGACGGAAACGAGATCAATCAGATCGATGCCGGCAAGTTCGATCCCATGATCATAAGATACTTTGTCCAGACTGGTACGAGCGGCGAGGTCGAGACTTTTGCCGACGATTATCTGAAGAGCGTGGAAGCAAGCGTGAATTCGCTCCTTTTCCGCTATTACCTCCTGGTCAGCATCAGAGTAAATGTCGAACTTGCACTGAAGGAGGCGGACGTGGATTCCGAACAGATCGCCGCAGGCCTTCCGACTTTTGATACCAACATCGCTGCGGAGGAAGTTAAGGATTACCTTACCGAAGCACTGTCGGTTGCGATCAAACTGCGTGATACCGAAGCCCAGAAAAAAGGCAATGACATTATCAACAACGCGGTCGACTACATAAACGAGCACTATGCAGATGAGGATATCTCTTTAGATTCCGTAGCCGAAGAGATCAATATAAGCGCCAACTATCTGAGCGCAGTATTCTCCAACAAAGTCGGTCTGTCATTCGTTGAGTACATAACCAAAAAGAGAATGGCAAAAGCGAAGATCCTTCTCCGCAATACGAGCAAAAAATCCGGAGAGATAGCTAACGAGATCGGATATAAGGATCCGAGATATTTCTCCTTCGTATTCAAGAAAAACCAGGGCTGCACACCCAGCCAGTACCGTAACGGGGAAGTTGAAGAACAGTGAAGTCTCCTTCTGACAGATTAAGAAGAAACACGGTTCAGGGAAAAATGAACCGCCTTATGCTTCAGATGTTTATCCCGATCGCGGTAATCCTCGTGAGTATTTTCGTCATGCTCCTAACGCGTAACCTCATGTATGCATCGGTATCCGGAAACATCGTAAAGGTATCCGGCTTCAACCAGAAGTTCAAGCAGGAGATCGACGAACAGATGTATTTCTATGTAACAGGATACAGCGATGAGATGCCGTGGGATGACGTCGAATCCGCAAGATCCCTGGCCGAGGATCTTTTAAAGAACACATCAAATCCCGATGGCCGTAAATCTATCACCAGCGTTCTTTCACTCTGCGATAAGCTCAGCTCTTATATGCATTATATCGAGGAAACATCCAGTTACGATGACCAGATGGAGCAGCTCAAGAAAAATATCTACATCACCACACAGCTCATCGAAGACTACATGTATTCCTACCTCTACTACGAGGCCGGCGAGATGGCGAGCATTCAAAAACAGATCGATTTCTGGCTTTCTATCGAGATCGTATTCGTCGTGCTTGTCATGATCGTCGTGATCCCTCTGGTATTAAGCCGTGCCGTTAAACTCTCGAAAAGCATCACCGATCCTATCGTCGCAATGAACGACCGCGTAGAGCAGATCGGCAGCGGGGACTTAAGTCCGCAAACACCTGTCGAGACCGACGACGAGAGCCTGTCTCTTCTTTCGACCGGTATTGAGGACATGGCGGCAAGACTTGATAAGCAGATCGAACTTAACCGCGCCGAGCAGATCAAACTCAGGGACATCGAGCTCTCCCTTATCCAGGCACAGATCAACCCCCACTTCCTTTACAACACGCTTGATGCGATCGTATGGCTCATAGAGATCGGAAAGAATGATAAGGCCGAGCAGATGGTAACGAGCCTTTCGTCCTATTTCCGTTCATTCCTCAGTGACGGACGCGACATCGTTACGATCGCTGAAGAAAAGCAGCATATCCAGAGCTATCTTGAGATCCAGCAGGTCCGCTACAGGGACATTATGGAATACGAGATAAATATCGATCCTTCGATCGAAGGCACGAAGATCCCCAAGATGACCTTACAGCCTCTGGTCGAGAACGCGATCTATCACGGCTTAAAGCCCAAGCGCGGCAAGGGTAAGATCATCGTAACCGGAACAAGAGAAGATGACTGGATAATCCTCAAAGTATCTGATACCGGTCTCGGTATGAACGATGAAGAGCTCGAAAGCCTCAAGACCAGAGTCCTTAACGAGGACACGATAAGCTTCGGACTTACTTCCGCATACAAGAGATTAAAACTCCTTTACGGTGAGGACTGCAGATTCGATATCAGAAGCGTTCCTCAGGAAGGAACTTCAATAAGTATCGAGATGCCGGGAAAGGCGGACATAGAAAATGAAACGATTCTTTAGTATTTTGCTTTGCCTGGGTCTGATAATCAGCATGACCGGCTGCACGGGCGTCAAACCCACAGATGCTCCCGATGACGATGTATATGTTATCGGCTTTTCCCAGGTGGGCTCCGAATCCGACTGGCGTGTTGCCAACACAAAATCCATGACCGCCGCTTTCGAAGGCGACACGGAATATGAACTTCTTATGGATAATGCCCGTCAGGAACAGGAGAACCAGTTCACCGCAGTGCGCCGTTTCATCCTTGAGGGCGTCGATTTCATAATCATCGCACCCACAGTCGAGGAAGGCTGGGAAACGATCTTAACCGAGATAAAAGATGCAGATATTCCCGTCATGATCATGGACAGATCCGTGGCTGTGGAAGATGACAGCCTCTATCTTACGAACATCGGCTCTGACTTCCTTCATCAGGGCAGGCTCGCTGTCGAATGGCTTGAAGGCGAGATCCCGGAAGACAGGGATATCAAGATCCTTCATCTTCAGGGAACCATCGGCGCTACTGCGCAGATCCAGCGTACAAAGGCATTGGAAGATGCAGTCAGATCTCATCCGAACTGGGAGATCACAAGCCAGCTCTACGGCGATTTCACAGAAGCAAAAGCATACGAAGTAATGACTGATTATCTTGCTTCCAACAGGGACATCGATGTCCTCTACAGCGAGAACGACAACATGACCTTCGGTGCAATGAGAGCACTTGATGAAGCCGGTATCTCATACGGCAACGGCGGCCAGGTAAAGATCATCACTTTCGATGCCACAAAAGAAGCCCTTCAGTACTGTCACGACGGCAGGATCGATCTATGTGTCGAATGCAATCCCATGTTCGGTCCTGATGTAAAGACCCTCATCGAAAAATACCGCAACGGCGAATCCATTCCCAAACATGTTTATGTCAACGAATCAGCCTATACGACACAAAGCATCACCCAGGAATTCGTAGATTCAAGAGAGTACTGATCCGGATCGAAAATACAAACCATAAAAAAGCGGGATTGTTATCCCGCTTTTTAACTATGTTGATTATTCTTTGCTTCTTACCTTAAGGATTCGTGCAGTAACCTGATGCATTGAAGTTATAGTTTTTACCGTCGATCTTCAGTGTGCGGTTCTTTGCATACCATCCTGAATCATCGCCGTACCACCAGCCTTTGGCATCATGTTTCCAGGAAGCCTTGTACTTATAAGTCCAGGCTCCGTTTGCATCGAGCCAGTAACCGTCACAGTATTCATTTGCTGCCATTGAACCGTTGGACTTGAAGAAATAGTAGACTCCGCCTATCTGCTGCCAGCCGATCCTCATCACACCGCTGTCACCGAAATAGTACCAGGCAGAGCCTATCTTCTGCCATCCTGTCCTCATACTGCCGTTATCACCGAGGTAATACCATACAGAACCTTCTTTCTGCCAGCCCTTGAGCATATCTCCATTGGAATTGAATAAATACCATGCTCCGTCTATCTTGTTCCAGCCCGTAACCTTAACGCCGTTGCTGTTGTAGTAACGCCAGACATTTCCGTCCTGAAGCCAGATATTCTTATATTGCGGTGCACTTATCTCTACAGGTGCACTCGCATAATCCGTCTCCATATCACCATTTATATCTTCAGCAATAATGTATACATGATATTTAGATCCCCATCCGTTCATATCAAGTGATGAAGGAAGAGTAAAACTGCCTGTTGAGGTCTTGCCGAAAGTTCCGCTTAACGCACCGTAATACAGGATCTTAGCGGAATTGGTATTGCCTTCCGTATACGCTTTATCAAGGATAAGCACGGATGCCCTGTTCGCATTTCCTGCATCTGATCCGGTTATCGTATAAGGCACGCTGATCTTTTTCTCACCGATAAGCTTCGTCTTCTGGCCGCTCTGAACGGCTATATTAAGATTGCTGTCTTTTAAAGTAAGTTTATACTCGGAATTTACTGCTCCGACTTTTCCCGAGATCGCCGTGGAGAAGATCACTGATTTTGCATTTACGTTTAAGGCCGGTGCTACGCCAATAGTTTGAATACCATAGCCTTGACTCGGAAACCCTTTTAAGTACACGGAGCCAGGGCTATTCGGATTACCGTTCGCTGGCGAACGAAGCCACCAGCTTGGAGTGTCTGTATGTCGAACGTTCTTCTTTTGTCGGTTTACGGTATAAAAATCTCCTGCATCAGGGTATCCGAAATCGCGGTATCCGTAATTGGTATTGCATACATCTTCCACATCGAGCAGGAATATCTTTTCACCATTTAATGCAATATAGTTTGAAAAATAAATCTCAATCCAGTCCGGAACTTTCCCTGCTGCAGTTCCGACTTCAAGAGCATGCCCTTTTTTGGTGCTTTTCGCGATTGCGGCCTGCTCTGATGATGTGAAGCTTTTAAGAAAATCTCCGTTAAGATAACTCTTTATCTCACTGTTCGCCCAGACGTTAGAATCATCGTCATAACGTTTATAACACAGTGATTCATCACTATCCAGGAACATCGTTGTGCCGCCAAATGCAGTAGTAACCGGAGCAAGCACACGGAATCTTATCGGATTGCTGTCATACTTTCCGAAATACACAAAGCTTCCTGACCATGCCGCATCCTTGTTTTTAGGTACCACAGGACTGGCTAAACCTGATGTTCCAAGACATGTGTTACTCTGATTTTTAGTTATAGCGGCTGATACAACATCATTTCCGATGATCTTCGGGATAAACGCAACGCACATCGCTGCGGTTAATATGCCGGCTGTAATCTTTCTTGCAATCTGTTTCACTTTTCCATTCACCATAAATCCTCTCCTTTCTATATCTCTTTATAGAACCTGACCCTGTCCGATAATTCAGGGATTCGTACAGTAACCTGATGCGTTGAAGTTATAGTCTTTTCCGTCGATCTTCAGTGTGCGGTTCTTTGCATACCATCCGGAGTCATCTCCGTACCACCAGCCCGTAGCATCATGCTTCCAAGATGCCTTGTACTTATAAGTCCATGCACCGCTTGCATCAAGCCAGTATCCGCCGCAGTATTCATTAGCTGCCATAGCACCGTTCGACTTAAAGAAATAATAAACTCCGTTTATCTCTTTCCATCCTGTTACCATAGCGCCGGAAGATTCAAAGTAATACCAAACTTCACCTATCTTTTGCCAGCCTGTAACCATGGCTCCTGATCCAGAAAAGTAATACCACTTACCGCCGATATTCTGCCAGGATGTCTGCATTGCGCCTGAACCTGCAAAGTAATACCAAGCAGTACCGATCTGCTGCCATCCGGTCCTCATGACGCCGTTGCCGCCGAGGTAGTACCAGCTTCCGTCGATCTGCTGCCAGTCTTTAAGCATTATTCCTGCTTCATCAAAGCAATACCAGCCGCCATCAATCTTCTCCCATCCGGTAACAACGTCCTTGTCTTTGACATAGAACCAACAGCCTTCCAATTCATTCCAGCCGGGTTTAAAAGGTGACGCGATGATAACGGCTGAGCGGTCAATTGCTATCCAACTACTCCTCTCGAATTCTAAATATGCATACCTCTCGCTTACATATAAAACTGCTGAATCCGGCAGGTTCATTCCTGAATTTGTTATTTCTCCTAATGAATATGTGCTCAACAGGTATTCGTTATTTGTTATGTTTAACGTTTTTAATCGGTTGTTATAACATTCCAGTCCTTGCAATGAAGTATTCTTACTCACATCGAGACTTGTCAGTTGATTGCTGTGACAGAAAAGATCTTCCAATGCTGTATTCGTACTGACATCGAGACTTGTCAACTGGTTTTTTTGGCATTGCAGCCTACACAACCCCGTATCTCCGTTGACATCAAGACTTGTAAGTTTATTGCGGTAGCATTCCAAAATAATCAGATCCTTCTTCTCGCTGACATCAAGACTTGTGAGCTGGTTGCTATCGCAATAAAAATAAACCAATGCTGTATTCGTACTGACATCAAGGCTTGTCAGCTTGTTATAAGTACAATCAAAATACGTCAGCGCAGTATTCTTGCTAACATCGAGATTTGTCAACTGGTTAGAATCGCACCTAAAATACGTCAATTTGGTATTATTACTCAAGTCAATACTTGTCAGTTTATTATCACCGCACTTTAATTCAAGCAGATCAGTATTCCTACTAACATCGAGACTTGTCAACTGGTTGCTTTCGCAATTTAGTTTATTCAGGGAAGTAAAAAACTCTATGCCTTTTAAGTCAGATATTTGGCAATAACGCAAATTCATTTCTTTTATTTGACTTATTTCAGCAGAACTTAAGAAATCATTATGATCACTATCACAATTTTCAGAAACATAACTTCTGAAATTATCATCCGGGAAATTTACCTTATTGATCTCAATTTCTGAATCAGCATTAACTGCAGTTCTTGCCGCAGGCAGATTTGATAACAATAAAATACATGCTGCCGCAGCAAAGACACCGGTCATAATCTTACATATGAAATGTTTAATTTTTCTATTCACCATATAGACCCCCTTTTCGTTAATTCAAACGATAACCATATACTACATGAAAAAATTCAGTCTGTCCGCTTTGATTATTTGGCAATAAATCAGGGTTATCCAGTTTACCGGAACAACCCTGCCTAATAACCATCTGAAGATATAAGACTTATGCTGTCTTATCGCCTGCAAGTTCCCTGATCTTCTCGAGAGAAAGACCGGAACATCTGGCTATCTCTTCCAAAGATAACTTGCCGATAGCAATCATCTCACGAGCATTCTCAATCCGTATTTCTTCCCTCATCTCATCCAATACACTTCCCATCATAACCGCTCCTTTCTCAGTCTCTTTATAAAATCTAACCCTGTCCGATAATTCTTTGTAGTTCATTTCATCTGCTTCCGTGCAGAAGAAATCGCTCATTAGCTTTCCCAGTGCCGTGTCAGGCACTCTTGCCGATCCGTTTACGTATATGATATGTTCTCCGTCATTGAATGGCAAGTAACCGTCCGCTTCAATATGCCTTTCTATGCGGTATATAGGTCTGTTAAGACCCATTACATCATTCTCGGTAATGAAGATCACATAATTCTCATTAAGTGCGGAAAAATCATCTCCCGAATTTAACATATCTGCATCCATCATACTTGAATGATATCTTGCCCGCTTTGTTTCCGCTCCCTTATCGGCACGCTGGACTTCAACGTTATACCGGACTCCTTCTTTATCGGTTGCATAGATGTCGAAGGTCATAAAGTTCGCTTAAATGGACAATAATAAAACTTGAGCTGGCATTCCTGTTTCCTTTAGCAATTCCTCAATAAAAAAGGCCATCTGCAATAATGCAAACAGCCTTCGGAAATACATTAGATGTCCAACAATGATATCATCCAATCGGATTTATCTGTACAGTAGCCTGAGGCATCGAAGTGATAATTTTGACCGTCAATCTTCAAAGTGCAGTTCTTCGCATACCACCCGGAATCATCTCCGTACCGCCAGGCTCTTTGATCAAGCTCCCACGATGCTTTGTGTTTATATGTCCAGGCTCCGTTTGCACCAAGCCAGTATCCGTCGCAGTATTCATTTGCTGCCATAGAACCATCGGATTTGAAATAATAATACACTCCGTTTATCTCTTTCCATCCGGTTACCATGGCACCTGAAGTCTCGAAGTAATACCATACTTCACCTATCTTCTGCCAGCTTGTAACCATTGCACCTGAATCTAAAAAGTAATACCATACTCCATCTATCTTCTTCCAGCCTGTGATCATTGCACCGCTGCTGTTAAAGTAATACCACTCTCCGCCGCTCTGCTTCCAACCGGTTACCATAGATCCCGTCGGATTTAAGTAATACCAGGTCCCGTCAATTTTTTGCCAGCCTGTGAGCATGATGCCTGATGCATCAAAGTAATACCATCCGGCATCTATCTTCTTCCAGCCGGTGACAAAACCCCAATCTTTGGTATAAAACCAGAACTCTTCAGCTTTATTCCAGCCGGGTTTAAAACGTGATGCGATGATCATTACCGAGCGATCAATTGTAATTTCAGTTCGATGATTTGAATTATAGAGAGTATCGCTATCATAATAATATACGGCAGAATAAGGCAAGTCTTTCTCTCGTCCGGTTACATTTTCTTTGTTTTCATATGCTTTCGACAGATCACTGCTATCTCCTATGTATAATGCCTTTAGTTGATTGTTGTAGCAATACAGCTTATTCACCCAAGAATTCTTGCTTATATATAGGCTTGTCAGCCGGTTATTGTGGCAATCAAGCGACATCAACCCCCTATAGCTCACATCGAGACTTGTCAGTTTGTTGTTGGAACAATCAAGCGACCACAAAAGCAATCGGCTCACATCGAGACTTGTCAGCTGATTGTTGGAGCAATCAAATTTTTCCAGATTATCAATATTACTTACATCCAGGATTGTTAACTGATTGTTGGAACAATTGAAATTCAACAAATAAGAATGCTTACCCGCTTCTAAATCTGTCAGTTGATTATATTGGCAGTAAAGATTTAACAGATTAGCATTATTACTCACATCGAGACTTGTAAGTTGGTTGTATTGGCAATACAACATTTCCAGATTAGTATCATTGCTCACATCAAGAGTAGTAAGTTGGTTGTATTGGCAATCCAACTCTTTCAGATTAGTATTTTTGCCCACGTCAAGACTTGTAAGCTGGCTGTGGGAACAATCAAGATACTCAAGAGCAGTATTCTTGCTCACATCGAGACTTGTAATCTTGCTATAGGAACAATCAAGATGCTCAAGAGCAGTGAAAAATTCGATTCCTTTTAAGTCATGTATACTAGGCCCTGGAATATTTAACCAAACCGTTTCACTGATTTCCTCATCGCTTAAATAACCATCATCATTGTTATCGCAATAGTCAGACACTATTTTTCTGAAATTGTCATCCGGGAAATTATCCTCATTGATCGCCACTTCTGAATCAGCGTTAACTTTAGTGCTTAACGCAGGCAGATTTGATAACAATAAAAAGCAAGCTGCCGAAGCAAACACACCGGCCATTATCTTACATATGACCTGACTCTTTTTTTTATTCACCATATAGACCCCCTTTTCATTTATATAAACGACAACTTTATATTATATATGAAAAGGGGTCTGTATTGTTAATTGATATTAAGAGGCACAGTCACAGCTTTGGCACTGCGCCCTTCAGCCAGATCTGAAACAGTCTTTGCGAGGGCTTTGCAGAGGTAGTCATTATCGTAACCTATAGTGATAAGTCCTGTGTCGTGCTCCGTAAAGCAGTCGTTGTCAAAGCATGCGACGGCAAAGTCTTCCGGAACAGAGATCCCTTTTTTGCGGAGAAGACTTATAGTCTGATGAGCGAGCATACCATTCTGACAGACGATGGCATCGCAGCATGAGGAGATCTTGTCCAGGAATGCGGAGAGAATTTCGCCGCGGCCTGAGATGATGTCCTTTTCCTGATCGTAAGTCAGAAGAAGCGCTCCGAAATCTTCGAAAGGAAGATCCGTACCGAATACGGAATCGATATATCCTTCGTATCCTTCGCGGCCTGCGGAAGAATCCAGGCGGAAGATGCAGGCGATATTTTTGCGGCCGTTTTCCTTAAGCTTATCTGTGATCTTCCTTCCGCCTTTTCTGTAGTCGGGAGCAATGCACACTGTACCTTCAGGCGGATATGCGGCATTGCACCAGATGACGGGTATCCATGAACTTACCGCTTCTTCGATGAGCCTTGTAAATAATCCCGGAATCAGGTCGCGTGAAGGTTCGATGATGATGGCTGCGGCTTTTTCATTTATTGCCTCTGTAATTGCATAAGCTTCCTCTTTGCTGCTGCCGTATGTTGAGAATGCCTTGAGTTTGAACTTCATTGATCTGAGTCCGGATCTCAGTCCGGAAATGATTGCGGGATTAAGATATCTGTCGCAGTCGTCAGTTATGAAGAATACTGTTTTGTTTTTTAATTTATCGTCAACTATATAAGAACCTGATCCGGTCCTTTTCTCGATAAGACCTGATCTTTTAAGGATCTCCAGAGCAGCCCTTATTGTCTGTCTGCTGCAGGAATATTTATCCGCAAGGAAGTTCTCGGAGGGAAGCCTTGATATGCCCTCTGATCTCATTTTCTTGAGCTCGAGCTCGAGACTGTTCGCAATGACGATATACTTCTCTGCCATGGTCAGACCCCTTGTGTTTCCTGATAAAAGTATATGGTCAGGCATGTGTTCAAAGATACGATAAATATTTGAGGTATTATTTCCAACCTCCGAAAATGTAAGGAATCTTATTCTCTTTTGAAATGCCGGAATTATTATTTTCGGGTAAAAATTTTTGATTGTTCAAACTGACAACGGCGAAATGAATTCCGGTGTCTGATACCAATCGTAAGATTTTCAACAAAAACGCAAATTATTTTCGACATCAGGCATCGAAAACAACTTCTTTTGCATAAATCTGTATGTTTTCGGAAGTTAAACCCGAAACCTGTATTTATGCAGATTTACCATTCTTTTCCGGGCATACGAGATTCGTTGCGGCAGAACGGCGCCGGGTGTTTATTTGGGGCAGAGCACATCGGACGGCAATCAGTCCGAGTAATAACCTCAAAATGTAAAGGAGATTCATTATGAAGAAATTGGTTAGATTGTTAGTTTCTTCCGCTCTCGTTGGAGCTATGGCATTCGGTATGTGCGCATGTTCCGGTGGCGGTCAGACTCAGGCTACTCAGGCACCCGCACCCACAGAGGGAACAACAAAGGCAGCTGAGACAACAGCAGCTCCCGTTACTGACGACGGCCTTATCAAAGTAGGTATCATCAACAACGATCCTAACGAGTCCGGTTACCGTACAGCTAACGACAGAGACATGAAGGCTACATTTACCGAAGAAAACGGTTATGAGGCTTCTTTCTACTACAGCCTTAAGAACGAAGATCAGATCGCAGCTGCTCAGAAGTTCATTCAGGACGAAGTAGACTACCTCTTGATCTCAGCAGCAGGTACATCAGGTTGGGACGGCGTTCTTGAGCAGGCACAGAAGGCCGGCATCAAGGTCATCCTCTTCGACAGAACGATCGACGCAAGTGAAGATCTCTATGAGGCTTCCATCGTTTCCGACATGGCTAAGGAAGGTGAGCAGGCAGTTTCCTGGCTCGCATCCCAGGGTCTTTCAGAATACAAGATCATCCACATCCAGGGCGTTATGGGTTCATCCGCACAGATCGGCCGTTCCGGCGCTCTCGATACAAAGGTAGAAGCAGAAGCAAACTGGAGCATCGTTAAGCAGCAGACAGCAGAGTGGTCAGAAGAGACAGCTCAGCAGATCGTTCAGGCTGTTATCGATTCAGGCGAATCTTTCAACGTAATCTATGCAGAGAACGACAACATGGCTAAGGGCGCAGCTGCTGCTCTCGACAAGGCTAACATTTCTCACGGCGTAGGCAAGGACGTTATCATCATCGGTTTCGACTGCAACACATGGGCACTTGAAGAGCTCCTCGCAGGCAACTGGAACTATGACGGTCAGTGCAATCCTTTCCAGGCTTCCTACATCGACGACATCATCAAGAATGGCGTTAAGAC
>JAIKWL010000048.1 GCA_024684815.1 Saccharofermentans sp.
AAAAAGCAGACTCAATCTGTCTGTTTACGCTGCCCGGAAAATGAAAAGAGACTGAAGCTTTTGATTCTCCAGTCTCTTTTTGATTTGTTTTTGTGGTCTCCGTGAGTCAACGTCAGCTTAACTTAATGACATTGCTCATAATTGAGAAAGCCCTTTAATTCTGGTGGATGATACAGGGCTCGAACCTGTGACCCCATGCACGTCAAGCATGTACTCTAGCCAGCTGAGCTAATCATCCTTAAATGAACTTTGAAAGTATACCTTGTTTTGTCATCTTTGACAATCTGTTATTTTCTTGTTTCCTCCGATCATCAAGCAGATAAATGTTAACAGAATGTAAATGGATTTCCGGATTTATTAACAACAATTGTGAACACCTAATTGAATTCAACCATATAAAAACTACTCCGATCAGACCGCTCCTGTTATGAACTAAGCTGTGAAATGTTAACAATTATGTAATTTTAACAGCATAGTGCACAAAAACAGACACAGTTGATTGGTTATGTTTACAAAATAGAAGAAATTATGGAAAATATGAACACATTGTGAACGAACCGTGATATATTTGTTTCAGAAAGCAGTACATCTATCACGGGGGAGGAGGCAGCTTATGAAAAGAATCGGAAAGACACGCAAGGGCTTTACACTTGTTGAAATGGTACTTGTAATCGCCATCATTGTAATTTTGGCAGGAGTTCTCATTGTCGGTATCGGCACATACCTTAATAAGGCGAAAGTTGCATCTCTTTCTGTAACAGCTCACAACAGCTCCGTTGAATATGTAAATGCGGAAGTAGACCGTCAGCTCACCTGATTCCGTCTGCTTGATCAATTTGTTTATGAAGAGACTTGTATGCCTGTCTCAAGGGTGATCAGACATCAAAACCTCTATCCATAAAGTGAAGCACGCAAAAAACCTCCCTGATAATAAGGGAGGTTTTTTGTCGATATAAATATTGCTGATCAGTTCAGTGTTATATTCAGCATCTGAGGATTGTGATCGCTGTTTGCAAATCCGAGATCGTGGATAGAATAAGAATCGACGGAAATATTTTTCGAAAGAATAAAGCCATCGATCATGTAATACTGCAACCCTGATTCATTTCCGACCAACGGAGTATACAGAGATCTGCATGTTGGAATCTCATTTGTCATGATAAATTGCCAGTCATTTTCATATGGGCTTACATCCATAGCCGCAGGCTGCCACTGTTCAGGGAATACTTTATTCTTGCTTTCAACATTTGAAAAACTCTGATTAAAATCTCCTCCGGCGATCACATAATTACCTTTGGATGCTTCACTGCTTAATATGTCCATGAGCATCTGAGCCTGAGCAGCCTTGCCCTCTCCGTCATCATAAGCTTCAAGATGAAGATTAACGATGACAAGTTCTTTACCGCCCTCTACAGGGATCCTTGTGATCAAGAGACAACGCTTAAGGTTAAAAGTCCTTATCGGCCACGAGAAAGGACAAGGCAGAGATACCCTTGTTGCGGATGTTGTGGGATAACATGAATATGTTGCGATTCCGGAGTTGATCGATCCCATTGGCGGAACAGGAAAAGGTGCATAGGCCACCTTGAAATTATTCGCAAAAGCATAATTGTTATATCCCGGCATATCAAAGTATTTTGTCTCATCGATATGATAACTTCTGTCACTGTTCAGATCTATCTCCTGCAGCAATAAGATATCAGGATCCTGTGCTTTGACTTCACTTATAATGGCATTAAGATTTTCTTTTACCCTGTCTTCGTCAGCGGTATATACCATCTTTCCACCATCCATAAAGAAATCGGCATTGTCTCCCAAAGCACCGTATCCGATATTCCAAGCCACGATCTTGATCTGATCTCCTGCAGATAAACTGTCCGTGGCATCGCTCAATTGGCAGACAGCAACATTTTCTTCAGCTTCAGGCCTGTATTCCACCACGGTAAGCCAGATAAGCAATGCAGCAAGTAAAACCACTAAAACCAAAACTATTACAAGTAATGTCTTGAGAACACCTTTAACGATCTTCATGAAATCTCCTTAAACGGGAAAAAGAATCAATGTCATAATTATATCCTATTGAGCACTTTGTTTTCGAACAAGAACTCTTTAAAATACCCGTTTTCTCAGTCATTTTGAACTAAAACATCGATCTATTGACAATATGGATCCCGCTCGCTAAAATGAAACCGTTTTCATTAAATGAATACCGTTTCATTTTTGTCGAAGGAGACCGCGCTATGCCTAAGGTTACTGAGAAGTATTTAGAGAACAAACGCAAGATGATCGTTGATTGCGCATATAAGGTGTGCTTAAGAAAACCTGTGGAAATGGTGACGATATCTGACGTCATAGCAGAGACAGGTATGAGTCAGGGTGCTGTTTACCGCTACTATAACGGTCTTGATGAGATACTGGCTGACATGTCAACTCAAATGCGGAGCGACTATAACATCATCGATGCTTTCGAGAAGATCCTTTCCAATAAGTCAGCTACTATTGAAGAATTGACATATCAGGTCTGTGACTGTCTGGCCGAAACAATGGAAAGACACCTTATGGATATTCAGAAGATCAATTTTGATTTTGGTGTTCTTGCGATAAATGAACCTGAACGTGCTGCAGGCATCATGAAAGATATCAAAGGATCTGGGAATCTTGAATATTTGGGGAAAAATGCCCTGCCGCGTCTGATCAAAGGAGCGTATTTACTTGGCTATAAGCCTGTAGCATCACCGGAGGAGATCGGCATGTTCGTATCAGCTTCATATACCGGCATTGAAAAATTCTGCATTATGTCAGCCTGTTACGGAACCGGCAGTCCGGATGTGAAAGCAGATCCCAAGAAACTTTTCAGGACTCTTGCACACTCAATTATTCTTTTACTCGGAGGAAAGATCGATGGTCAATAAACCCTTACCCACAGGCGGATTTGCAGCAGGCACATTCACATTTACAGTCTATGACGACAGAGAGGAAGTGCTCATTCCCGGAACCAAAAGAAGCATTCCGGCAAGAGTCTACTATCCTGTATCAAAAGAATCTGTTGAAGGAATGAGCAGAATAAAATATATGTCCAGAGAGATGGCAGATGCACTTAAGGAATCAATGCACGCACCTATCAATTACGATAAAAGTGATGCAGCCGGAGATAACTATTCAGAATGCTATGAAAACGCGCCAAAGATCAGCGGAATGAAATTCCCGCTCATAATGTTCAATCACGGTCTTAGTTCGTACAGAGAAGCAAATTCCTTCCTTTGCCTGGAACTTGTTTCACACGGTTATGTTGTTATCTCGGTCGGTCACCCTCTCGACGCGGCTCTAACTGAATTAGATGACGGAACAAAAATCAAAATGCATAAGGAGACCATAAAGAAGCAATACGAGCCTTTTCTTCCGGGTGCATTCAAAACAATAAAACTTACTTGTACAAAGGGCAGCGAAAGAGAGCTCGCCGTTAAATTCGATGATATTCAGAATAAATACTGTAAGTTCATACAGACAAGAGTAGACGAATGGATAAAAGATACTCTCACTGCTGTAAATTACGCAAAAGAGAATCTCACAGATCTTATTGATTTTTCATGCGGCATAGGCGCCGCAGGTCATTCTCTCGGAGGTGCCACGGCATATATGCTCTGTCTTGACTATGACGAATTCGTATGCGGTGCCAACCTGGACGGTGCACTGTTCGGCAACAACAAAGGAAAGATCTTAAGAAAACCCTTCCTGCAGTTAAGCTGCAAAGCAAATATCAATGCAGAAACAAGAGTATATTTAGATCACACACGACCGGTATATGGTGCGGTATTCAAGAACATGCAGCACATCTCATTTTCCGATATGAAGCACATGATCCCCATAAATGCGATCGTCGGTTCACTTGATCCTGATGTTATGCACGAGAATGTCTGCAAACTGCATTTAGAACTTTTCGATACATATCTGAAGAGATCGAAAGACCACCCCGTATTAACAAGCAGTGAATCGGTTACAATAAAAGAATACAATCCTGACGTTGATGAAGTTACATCTCACTGATATATTTATTCGTCCTGTCATTCAGGAGCTTGATAACGTCATCCATAGAACGGTCACCGGCATAATATGGTGCGACTTCTTCAAGCACGAATTCCACGATCTGATAATCTTCATAATAATATGTCGAGATCGTTGACATGCTGTTCAGAAAACTCTCACGCATGTCATCTGTAGCAGTCTTATTGCCATACGCCTGTTCCACGCTAAGCACGGGTCTGATCGCACCGCTTTCTTTTGCACTGACATATATTTCATATGCCTCGTTATTCTGTAAGGTAATGGCTTCTATATTTCTATCCATGACATCTTTGTTAGTTACTATATTCAGAAAACCATATTCGCCGGAATCGAAAGCAGCACCGGAAAAGACATAATTAAAAAACTTCCTGCAGCCATCCTTAACATCGGTAGTTGCCGATACCGATATAGTCTCAAGAGCATTAAATCTGGGGCCGGACGCATCTACCGAAGGCGTTCCGATAATGACATAATGTCCCTTAGTCGAATAGCAGGCACACACAAAATCCAGATAATTGGATAGCTTTGCATAATAGCATTCACCTTTATGTCTGTGATCACAATCATATACGTAGTCAATCGGTATGCTTTCTATATCGTCATATATAAAATTGTCTTTTGCATATTCTACTGCAGAGCGGAACTGATCCGTTCCGAAATCAGCACTTCCTCCCTCTATAGCGCTTTTGGTATCTATGCACGACAGGATGAATGAACGTTTATTATAGTCAAAAGAGTCGGGATAATCATACGGCGAGAAACCGTTCAGATCTTCTTTTGTCATCCTGTCGAATTCTTCAAAAGTAATCCCGACGGCACCATCTTTCAAAAGTTCCGAATTTGTAACCATACCTTCGATCTCAATAGTTACCGGCAGAAAATACAATTTGCCGTTGATCCTTCCTGCCTCAATGATATTACTGTACTGTTTCTCCAAAACTTCCACGTCAAGAAAATCCGTCAGATCCATAAAGACATCATCACGCATTGCATAATTCTTCTGGATACCAATGGCAATGTCGGGTGCCTCGTCACCTTTAAGATCCTGGATCATTGCATATTCTTCTGCCTCCGGATTATCAACATTTACTATGTAACTCCCCAACGTAACACCTGTCTTATATTTTTCCCATACCCTGATAAGGTATTCATTGTCTGTTTTATTGAATTCAAATATGGATCTTGCCAGGTATTCCGATACTCCCGAATTATAAAGAGGCAGCGCAAGTTCGATTATCTCCTTACCTGCATGAGGATTCTTATCTGCCTTTTTTAACACAGTAATATGCTCGAATTCCTGTTGTTCCAACATCCCGTTAGATACTTTCTCACTATCCAGGATGACAGTTCTGTCTTCAGTGCAGCTTAAGATCTTTGTGTTTATCGCTCTGTTCTCGTCAGCGGAGGGACGGAAAAACGGGGAATACCAGTTTGTATCGATCATGGTCACGGGAGTCATGGTACTGACATCGATCTTCATAATGTTTCCGAATGAATCGATCTTGCAAAGATCTCCTTTATCTGTTGCTGTGTATTCGATCAGGTTAACAGTCTTATCATCCAGATCCTGAACGTTCTTTTTACTCTTCATCTTCCCTGTATTCAGATCGAATTCCATAATTAATGTATTACCGGTATCATAACCTGCCACATACAGGGAATCAGTGTTCTGATCTAACGAAAAGCCATCCATAAACATATTGATGTTTACCGTGGACAGATCAAGTTCACCAACCGGTTCCATATTCTTATACAGCACCAGTGAAAAAGACATATACGAAGAAGCAAGGTTGGAATCATTGAGATTTACTACGGCATAATCTCCGATCAAAGATATATCCCAAACATCATTGATGTATGTTGTTCCCTTATTGAGTATATCTTTTATATTAGAGACTGTTCCTGTTTCCGTATCGATACTTACAAATGCCTGAAAACCCTTTGTACTGGAATTAAGATAAACAGCAGCATTTAATGATTTCCCTTCAGGATCGTAGCTTATAGAATAAATCCACGGAACAAAATAATCACCCGGGCAGGATAGTTCTTTTCTGCTAAGAAGATTGCCTTCAAAATCATATGTATCAAGAACCGTCCTGCACGAACCCCACGCAGTCGAGGATAACGGATAAAGAGAAAACACCCGGTCATTACTTGTACAGACTTTAGCCTCATGAACATCTTCATTCTTCCGGATATCTTTCTTCATCTCGAACCGTGCGGATTCATACCACGGATCATCTTCTTTTACAACATTTGTCTTTTTCGTTCCGGAAGAACAGGAAGCAAAGACCGGCAGCAGCAAAACTGCAGCCATAATAACAGCGAAAATTTTAGTCTTACCCATAATTAATTCCCCAATCTTATTCTTATTATCCCGATATAAATTTATAACTGCAAAAAAACAGTTCCCGATTAAATTACATCTCTCTGATATACTTGGTCGTTCTGTCATTTAAAAATCTTACAACATCATCTACAGAACGGTCACCTGCATAGAAAGGTGCGACTTCCTCTGTCACAAATTTCACGATCTGATAATCCTCATAATAGTATGTGGAGATCGTTGACATACTGTTCAGAAAACTCTCACGCATTTCATCTGTTGATGTCTTATCGCCCTGCGCTCTCTCATACTTGGGATTTGGGATAATCGCCTTGTTGTTCTTAGCTTGTACATAACGCTCATACGCTTCATTGTTAAGTTTGGAAAGTGTTTCGACATTTCTTTTCATGATCTCGCGGTTAGTTACTATCTGCCGCAATTCACAATCTCCCGAACTGAAGGCAGCACCGGAGAAAAGGAAATTCACAAATCGTTTGCATCCGTCTTTGACATCGGTAGTTGCCGATACGGATATCGTCTCAAGAGCAGAAAATCTCGGACCCTTCGCATCAACCGAAGGTGTTCCGATAATTACATAGCGGTCTTTTGATGAGTAACAGGCGTGAACATATTCGAGATAATCTCTGATCTTTGCATAATAGCATTCTGATCTTTCCCTGTGGTCTATATCATATAAGTATTCATCCGGAGTACTCTTTTCATCATCGTAATTGAAATTATCTTTTGCATACTCGATCGCCGAACGGAACTGATCTGTTCCGAAATCAATATCATCACCCTCAATAGCACTTTTAGTGTCTATGCATGAAAGGACAAATGATCGTTTGTTATAGTATTTCGAGTAAGGATAATCATATGGAGAGAATCCGTCCAAATCATCTTTCACCATCTTTTCATAGTCTTCAAAAGTAATTCCTGCGGCACCATCTTTCAGCAATTCCGCATTCGTAACAAGTCCTTCTATCTGCAGGGTTACCGGCAGAAAATACAGCTTTCCGTCGAGTCTCCCGGCTTCGATTATATTGCCGTACTGCTGCTCCTCAACTTCAGGATCCAGGAATCCGGTAAGGTCAATAAATACATCATCGCGCATCGCATAATTTTTCTGAATACCGATGGCAATATCCGGAGCACCGTCATCTTTCAGATCCTGGATCATCTCATATGTTTTCGTCTCGTTTTCATCGGCACTCTGAACCATTCTTCCTAAAGTGAATCCTGTTTTATACTTATCCCAGACTCTGATAAGATATTCATTGTCGGTCTTGTTGAATTCACTAATGGCTTCTCCAAGATAAGACGAGATCCCTGTGTCAAGCGGCATTGCCAGTTCAATGATCTGTTTTCCCGCATGAGGATTCTTATCTGCCTTTTTCAGCACTCTGATGTAATCAACAGAATAGAAATCATCGGATCCGTATGATCTCGTCTCAATATCTCTTATGACTGTTCTTTCTTCAGTACAACTCACGATATAAGAACCAAAGCCAATATTCGGACCATACTGCTCAAAGATCGCCGAATAAGAGGCAGGAGAAAAATACGGCGTATACCAGTTAGTATCGATCACCGTCTGAGGCGTCATGTCGTTAACATCGATCTTCATTATATTTCCGAACGAATCGATCTTACACAGATCACCGTCATTCGTCGCGGTATATTCCGCATAATTTACTGTCTCACCACTTATTTCCTGTATATTTTCCTTACTCTTTAGCTTTCCGTTTTTTATATCGAATTCCATGATAATGACTTCTTTGTTTTCGATACCTGCAGCATACAGGGAAGCTGATGATTCATCTATGGAAAAGCCATCCAAAAAAGTATTGATGTTTAATGTCGACATGTCAAACTTAACGACAAATTCTGTGTCTTTATATAACATTATTTCCCACGGGAAACTCATGCCGCCGCTATAATCACCAAGCAGCAAAACGACTGAATAATCTCCAATATTCGTCACATCGGAGATCGATCCGGTTTTACCGACAGCCGTTTTGACTGCCTTGCTGAATACTTCTTTTATGTCTGATATGATTCCTGTTTCCGCATCAATGTTAACAAATGAAAAACCATGCATCTTCTCTGAATTAAGGTAAACTACTGCCTTTATATTCTTCCCTTCCGGGTCTGCTGCGGCCGAATAAACACTCTGAATACGGCACCCATTCTCAACTGTGACTTTTTGACGTTTGATCAGATTGCCTTCATAATCGTACGCATCAAGATAAGTTTTGGAAGTGGCCCATACATCCGACGAAGCGCAATATAATGAGAATATCCTGTCATTACTTGTAAAGACTTCTTCTCCGCCTATCTGGTCGGTCTTCTTGTATTCTTTGTCCAGTTTGAATTTGACAGTATCGTACCACGGATCATCTTCTTTGATTACATCAGCGCTCTTTTTGTCTGACGAACAAGACGTGAGCATCTGCATCAGCATAATTATAGCCATAGCTATAACCACAGGTTTGATTTTTCTCATAAATAAACCCCCGCATATATTCTTATTATCCCGTTTACATTATACCGAATAATATGATTATTTATCCAGAGTTTATTTAATTATCAAACGTTACATCCGCCAATACCTGCTACGATGACTGTTACCTGTCCTGATGATATAAGATCACCCCGGTATTCCGCTGCAGGTATAGAAGCAATATGCAATCAGAACGACAATTGACGTAACGGTCGTTGCAGCAATGCTTATATATACCCACATCAGTATCTTCGCGAATTTGCTTTCCTTATATCTTGCTCTTGCAATGATCATAAATACCCATGAAGCCACAAATGCCACTGATTCTGCTGTGGAAATACTCTGCATGAGGATTTTTCTGTAAGATAAGGGGTAAAAATATAACAACACATAATTTGCAATAAATGTCAGCACCGTCAATAACAGTGACCCTAACGATATTAAACAGAGTGTGTTTGCTCTCTTTTTTCTTAAGTCAGCATCCTGATAAACCGGATCGATATAAATATTTTCCATATTCAGTACCTCCATATAAATAGCGGTATCAAATCGGCTGCATCCTTTTACTTGCTTACTTAGCCGAATCATACAGCATATTACTTTGATGGTCAAACTATTTATAGGCAAAGATGCGGCAAGTTAAGACACAATAAATACAATTGTTTATAACGGAAAACTTTTTCAGGGGATTAAATATCTTTGCAGAAATCCTTTATTTCCTGTTTTCTGGATTCAACATCTTCTTTATATTCGATCGATGTAAGCCCAAGATGCTTCACGCATTCAATATGCAGATGACCATAGAAGTGTTCTATGCTCTGAATGATCCTGTCACATTCATGCATACCCGGACCCGTCCTTAATGCAACAACATATCCTTTCTTGCCTTCTTTTATCGAAGCATGTGGTTCATGTGTATCACACCACGGTGTGCATCTGTCAATAAATGCTTTATATTGCCCGGGGATATCAGCCCAGTATGACGGAGCAACAGATATAATTACATCTGCATCATCAAACTCTTTCATGATGACATTAACATCATCATCCATGATGCAGACGGATGTCCTGTGACATGTCCGGCAACCTTTGCAAAATGAAAAATCATAATCATCTATGCAAATGTTCCTGACATCATATCGTGAAGATATTTCGTTTTCTATGATCTTTGTGATCTCCGCAGTAGCTCCGTTTCTTACGGGACTGCAGTTAATGATCAACGCTTTCATAAATCCGGCTCCTCTTTATTCAACAGACATAACCTGATATTAATACAGATCAAAAGGAAGATCTATTTCTTCTTGTTCTCCCTTTTCTTTTCGCCATATTTTATCTTTCTGTTCCAGTTCATGACGGAAAAGATAATCATCGACAGTCAGATTAATGCGGTGTGTCGGATCAAGATAGGAATCCATTCCCGGAGCCTTGTCAAAATCATTGACCACATCAACAGTCTTGTGGATCTTATAAGATGCACGGTCTCCTATCTTGTTCAGCAAATACATCGCAACGAGAAAAACAATAAGCAGCAGCTCAACAAAGCACAAAGCCAGGAATAAGAAGTAGAAAAACGGCCCAACATTACCCGAAACAGTTATCAGGAAAATAAAGACAGGCAATACGACTGCCGCAGCTGAAAGGATCCATCTCCATTTGCTTCTTGTGAATCTCAAAATGCTGTCCAGCCTGTCGACAGCATCAGCAGTAGGTGCCTGGCCGCTCGCCTCACCGGTTTGACCGTTGACGGCAACCTGATAATTCCTTCCGCCAAACTCAACCGTCATGAACCATACGGGAAGCAGACAATACCTGATGCTGAGTTCACTCATCCAGGTAAAGTTCTTTTCGGGAGTGGGCTCATATTCATCATATTTCACAGCGATGGAATCTTTCATATCCATCGAGATCCTGTCCATTCTCTTAACGAATCTGTCCATTATCTCAGTCGGACGCTGGTCATATTTGTCTGCATAGAAACCCTGCAGATATCTGTTATCGAACTTTACCATTTCGCTGTAATCGAAAGGCTCGATAGCTTCCATCAGTTTATTTGCGATCTTCAAGGAAGCATCAAACGGTACACCTTTTACATAGTAATTTGCTTTTGCCCTTACCGAGAACAAAGCAGTTTTATCTTTGGTGTACTTTTTACCGATACCATACATATCAGTGTTAACAGCGCAGTCCAGGATCCAGAACGGCACATAGAAAGGTTCCATCTTGGTAAGACGGCTCTTTGTCTTGAAGCCTCTCGGTGTCATCTTTCTGGTCTTAAGCCATTGCTTCATATTGTTCTCGGCAGTCCGTTTGTCGATCTTGAAAGGAATAATATAATCCGGCTTGAATTCTCTTGTCATTCTTCTCGTGATCAGCGCAGGTGAACCGCAGAAAGCACACATCGTCGACATCATATTCTCGTCAGCGATCACGGTGGCACCGCAGCTGTTGCACACTATCTCATGACGTTTCTTATCTTCCTCTGAGATATCATTATCACCGGTGTAATCGTGTTCTATGCTGTACCCCAGTGAACCCATCTTCTCAAGCGTAGACGGATTGTAGATGTTACCGCAGTTACGGCAAACCAATCCCTGCACCTCAGGTTGATAAAAGATATTCGATGCGCAGGACGGGCACTTGGCAGATTCAGCTACAAGCTGTCCCTCGTTCAGCTTTGCAGGATTCCTTCCAAACGGATCAGGAACATCAGAATTAAACGGTCTCGCACTCCACATATATTTCACCCCTTATTCACATTGAAATACACATGAATTATATCATGGCTGTAAAAATGTATTCTTTGACACATTCTCCGGTTTGCACGACTTTCCAAAGGGTTAGCCGGAATCATGAAAGCTTTTTTCTTGCCTTATATGACTGATCATTATTTTTCCAGATCGAAAAATGGAATCCTTTTCCGTATCCGATTTTCTCATAAAACGGATCTTCACCACCGGACATATGCGTTGCTCCGAGAGATTTCATTCTGCGGTAGAGTTTTGTGAGCGCTGCTGCAGCAAGTCCCTTCCTGCGGTGCTCCGGAGAAGTACACAGCGGTTCCATATAAGCCAGATTATTTTGCGGGACCCACCACATTCCCGCAAAGCATACATACTCGCCGTTTTCGTCTGCGATAACAACATCGAATTCAGGTGTGGAATGGGGTGACGGCGACATCCATTCCGCTACGCAGTCTTTGTGTGATTTCGCAGGAGTCCATTCTTTACTGTCATCATACTTATCCCAGTCTGCAAATTCCTGATCATCACCATGGTCAAATCCGTACCAGCAGAGTTTAGACAGCTTAAGAATATCAATATCAGAAGGTTCAACAAATTGATATCCTTCCGGCAGTTCATAATTCAGTTCATTCTCAAAATCAAACACCCTGCTCTCGTATTCATATACCATTTCAAATCCGCGTTTCCCTGCAGCTTCTTTTAAGAATTCCTGTCCGTTAAAAAGAACAAATTGCTGATTGCCATCAAAATCCGGCATAGTCGTAACCGCGTAATCGATTAATTCATCGGCAAGGTATTCATAACCTTTTCTGACAGCAAAATAAATATCTGTTACCGGTGCCTCATAATAAACAAAAGCCACGACCTTATCACCGTCAAACCACAGTCTGTCCAGAAATGAATAAGACTGGTCCATCCACGATGCGCGGATAGCATGTTCAAAAAACGGAGCAGGCATACCGCTTCCGTTCTCTCTGTCGTATATATCGACAAGAAAATCCCATACAAGGTTTATATCCGTCAATAATTGAAATTGTTTTGTTGTTACAGCCATATTATTACCTGTGCTCATATATTTAGTTATCTAACTGATCATGTACGTATTTTTCTATTTTGTCCCAATACTTATAATCTGTTGAATTAAGCAGTATTATCGCCGGTTCTTCAGGAACTTTAATTGCATATCCTAACGGATAAGCATAATGTATCTCGTAAACCTCAGCACCATTATAAAGTATCTCACGATATGTAGCATACTGTTCTTGTTTTGCTTTCTTGATCCTTGCCCTTCGCTCCATATAATCTTCTTTTGTCTCCGGGGTTGGAAGTCCGCGAGCAAATTCCCGTTTACGGAGCACATCGGCCCCCACCAGTTCCTCCAGTTCTTCATCATCTATCCCTTCGTCACACTTTTTCAAAACTATATCGTAATCGATCACGGCAGCTATCAGTCTCGAATCGGAATTAGAAACCGTCGAGTTATCACCAAGATGCAGAAAATGAGACATTACACCCTCTTCAGAGCGTGTAAACCGGGGTTCCATTTTGCCTATGATCTTATAACCGCACTTCTTGAAATAAGACATGCTGCTCGTTTGTTCGAAATACGATACCAATTCACTGTGATCACCTTTAAAGTCTGCTTTTTCCAGTTTTGTTATGTCGACATCCTCCGGAGAATCGTAAATACCTTTAAACAAAACAAACACGGCTGTCCTGTCGCAAAGCTCGGGCATAACTCCGCTGAAATGCTGTTCTTTCGAATAAGCTTTTTGGATAACAACATACTTGTTGTCGTAGGATAGGAATTCCTCATCCGGTATCGGATCACAGGGGTAATTCGGCATAAACTTCTTCCCTGCTGTTCTCAACCGGACAGCTATTACTTCACCATCCTCGAAAATATCGTCAGGGTGGATAAAACCGAGTTTGATCTTCTTGGGTGCGCATTGCGGGGATGTGATTCTCTCACGGAACTTGGCGAGTTCTTTACGCCTTTGTTTTTCACTGTGCGCTTCTATCCAGGTTTCCATGCCGAAATCGGAATCAACCATCTGAACTGCCTTATCACGGATCTCATCGGTAAGGATGCCGTGCTTCCACATAAAATCCGCTAAGGAATAGAAGTATGCACACCACTCGTCCTCATCGGATTCATCAAAGTTTGACCTGACAAACTGATCAAGTTTTTGAAGTCCGGTTGGCACATCAAAATAAGAGAATGCAACCTTATACTCCTCGATCATATCAAGTGCAGTGTCATTTCCGGTTATACTTGCGTTCCATGTTCCCATATAAATCCCCCGTTATAAAACATATCCACACCGAGAGTTTCATCTCGGATTCAATAATTATAACATCATCAAGATTACCGTAGGAAAGGCTCAGAAGCATTATCTCGTTGGCGCGAATTGTCACACTACTATATAATCTGAAAAAATAAGGCGTTGAAAAGTCTGTTGATCGGAGAAGAAGATGTCAGGATTACACTTCGGCAGGCATAGCAGGATCGGAAGTCAGGCTTTAGGTTTAATCTACCTGGCGGCCTACGTTTTCGTTGAACTCTTGGTATCGATAGTCCAGGGGGATTTTCCGGGCCTTAACCTGATAAATACAACTATTTTCATTGCATCCGGATTACTGTTTATTCCAAGCTTTATGCAGGCTGACAGGACTATGGCACTGACGGAACTCCGCCGTTCCGGCACTTCGGAATTTTATGTGTTCAGCAACAGTTTTTCCGGTAACAGGAACGGCAGCAAAGATACCTGGGCCGGTACAAACAATAAAAGTTACCGTATCGCTTTTTACGGTTTGGAACAGAGCCACAAGAACTGCAAAGAAGTCTTGAATACCATGAAAAATTCGTACAGGATCATATGGATCAGGCCTGGCACTTGGGCCTTAATTGCTTTTGTGATTTTTGTCTTAAATTTAATGTTCTACAAGAATATCTTTCCGTTATACGAGAATATGAATTTAGACGATACGGCCATTAAGCTATTAGACGGATTCATTTTCTATCTGCCGTCTGTATTGGCACTCGGATGCCCTGTTTTAAGTTTTGTTTTCGTTATAGTCAGGGACAATATTCTCTATAAGTGCGCAGAAAGATTATCATCAGAGATAATGGCCGAGATGTCTGTTCAGAATGGCCCCGGCAAGAAATGGTATCACAATATCTGTCCTAAATGCGGAGCCAGATCATCTTCATCTCTTAAGCACTGTATCAGCTGCGGAAATTCTTTGGAAGTCATGGAAAGTGATACGAACCTGTATTCAATAAGATATATAAGTGATGAGTTAGATTAAAACATACAGCAATATCAGGAACAGTTAAAAACCAATGTGGGGTAATGGTTATGAAACAAAAGAAAAAATCTTTAATAATAGCGGCTGTAAGCCTGACAGTTGTTTTAGTGACAGTACTTCTTGTACTGCTTTTCAAAAATCCTTCTGTTTTTGATGTTTCCCAAAAGATGGTTTTGGCGACTTGTCCGTTCGAGGTCTCTGACAATGCAGAATGGAAGTTCTATCCTTCAAATAATCTTGTCGGATTCACAGCACTCGCAAAAGATTACGATGAGACTGATCAGACATTTATCCTCGTATTCAACCATTCTCCGAAGCAGAAGGGCTCTGACAGGGTCATACTCAACGGCACACTGGACAGCCAATGCTATTACGAGAATTTTGAGTTTGATAATCAGGAGATAATCAAGCGGGGCAATCTCTATTATATGAAGATGAAATGCGATAAGAGGATCACCGTTGTGTCGTTCGGCTTTAATCTCGAAAATGGTGATATCCGCGAATATGCTCGCGTACAATTTCTCAGCTATGATTCTTCACCGGTAATGAAATTGTCCTATGCACACTATGATTACAGTTATCCCCCAAAAACGAAAAACATCAGAAGAGAGCAGTTCTTTAATGAAGAGACTGGCAGCTGGTCAGAAATCAGGGATATAGAGGAAACGCAACAAGAGACCGGTATCCAATACAGCAGATGGACAGAGCTTCAGGTCGATGATCCGGCGGGAAAGTGTGCTGTCACCCGCAGCGGGGCAATCATCGATATATCAAGATATGACTACACCAGAGGTACTTATAACGTATATCATGAACAGAAGGATCCACAGGTCACTACCTTACGTTTTCTGGTGGCCACCCAAAATGACACCAGTGTCGAAGATATAGAAGAATTCGACATCAATAACATCAACACGGAAGACATCAGACTCTATGTCAGGGATGGCATTAAGTATGTGGATATCACACCAGGTGATTTCTATATTGGGACGACATCGTCTAATTTAAGCAGGGTTGGAGATTCTGATGTCTGGTTCGAAAGCTGCCGTTTTATCGATCTTAACAGCAATGAACTGGGTGAGCTTGGCGAGCACGATTACAGACTCGTGATTGAGGGCTATGCTGTCGATTTCACACTCAGCATTCAAACTTTCGAGGTGTGGTAAGAACGGATTTACAGGATAAACAGTGAACCCCCGAAGCAGAAAAACACCGGGGGTTCATTTCATATAAATTGATGATTAAACTACCACATCACTTCAGGGTACTCAACCACTCTTTGAACTGTGCCGATTGCATACTTTACATCTGAATAACAGGACTTCACTACACCTTTGTCAGGCAGAACATGTACATAAGTGTTGCTGCCGACATAGATACCGCAATGCTCCATCACCCCGTCATGATCCTCATCGAAACAGATAATATCACCATCAAAGATATCATCAGGGTCGACCTCAATACCGCATTGAGCCAGTTCCGCGATATCGTGAGGAAGACCTAAAGAACAATTCTCCTTATAGACGTACACGATAAGTCCGGCATCATCAAAACCTGTTTCAAATTCACCGCCGGCTTCATACGGACAGCCGATAAGACTTTTAGCAATACCGGAAATAAGGATAGAAGAATCAACCGTGTAATAGTTTACATCGCTGCACAATCTTCCATTAACGTAATTGCCGGAATCTGTCTTATACCAACCGTTATCAGTTATGTCAACAACTACAATCGGATCACCGCCCGAATAAGATTCTGCAGAAGGATAATCATCGCCGGGACCCGTTCTTGCACTGATCCAATCCGCATTTACATATACAGTCACTGATTGGAGACCGTTTAAAGACTTCAGTATATACTTTTCAGCATATTCCATTTCAGTCACACTTTTGATCGATGCGTATTCATTCGCAGTCACACTTTTGATCGTTCCTTGTCCTGAGACAAATGTTGTATCAGCGTTTTTATCTTTTGAATTCAGACTGCATGCGGCTCCGACAAATAGCATTGCAGCTGTTATCATGACCGCAGTGATCTTTCTTCCTTCTTTATAGTTGATAATGTTTTTCACTCTGTTTGTAACCTCCACTTTACTGAAGGAATTCCTACTGAATCCCAATGGTGTTACCAGATATCTTTTGTTGTTGCTCTTCCTGGCATATGCGACAATTGACATTGTGTATGCCTGCTTAACATCAGCACCCATATTCGCGACGACGCTCTCATCACAGTTCATCTCTATATCCTGCTCGAAAAGAACATATGCAAGCCATACCAGCGGATTGAACCAGTGGACTGCAACCACAGTCACACCAACGATCTTACTGATCCAGTCACCATGTTTAATATGTGTTCTCTCATGCTTAAGGATATATTCTCTCTCGCTGTTATCGAGAACGTCAGGCAAATATATCCTGGGCACTAATAATCCAAACACAAACGGTGCCTTCACCTTCTCAGATTCATATACATTCTTTCCTATCTTATTGGCATCCTTAAGTCTTCTCTTAAGAGCAATATAACGTACTGAACAGTAACCTATTATTACTGATGTTCCGGTGAGCCAGACGATTGCAAAAACCGTCCTGATATCCGGTAATTCTATTGCACTTGCAGCGGCCTCAGCCGGTAATTCTGCTTCGGTGTAATCCGCATTTTCAGCAGTTATGATACCGTCTTGTGAATATTGTGAAACCGCGTTCGTTGTTACCTGTTTAGTATCAACGTTGTCAGGCAACGCTGCCACCTTGACCTCTGCAGTTGCAACATCGGTTTTAGTCATTGCCGGAAGATAATTGAATATGCTTATCTCTGATTTTATGTTTATTGGCAGCAATAATCTAACTGCTACCACAGCCCAGAGGATCATGATGAATCGCTTTGAACGATTGCGCAGAAGAAATCTGGCAAACACGG
Source organism: Saccharofermentans sp. (assembly GCA_024684815.1). Taxonomy (GTDB): domain Bacteria; phylum Bacillota; class Clostridia; order Saccharofermentanales; family Saccharofermentanaceae; genus Saccharofermentans. The sequence continues at coordinate 17,861 of JAIKWL010000048.1, forward strand.
TAATGAGTATTACCACGCTCCCCATGAGGGACATCTCAACAATTTTCTGGAACAGATCTCCCATCACTTTTCTCCCTTAAGATTCTCATTAATGAGCTTCATCAGTGCATCCGCATCTTCATCACTCAATGTCTGTTTATTACCCAGGAATGCAGCCACGAACTTCGGCAATGATCCGGAGAAGCTCTCTTTGACGATCTGATTGCTCTCCGATATCAATACTTCTTCCTTTGGGATAAGAACACTGACAACAGTATCTTCGTTCTTGACGAAACCTTTTGCGATAAGCTTGCGGAGAACAGTATATGTAGTTGATTTATTCCAATTGATATTATCGTTAGCAAGCTTCACCAATTTGCCTGACTCAATAGGTGCTTCCTGCCAGATAATCTCCATCAGCCTTTTTTCAGCTTCAAACAATACCAGTTCTTCCATGTAACTTACCTCGGTCAATTTCGGTTTATCGTATTAAACCTGCAGTTAGTTTATCACGTTAAACCGAGGCTGTCAAGAAACCGGTTTTGCTAACCCCGTTCATCCAAAATCTTCTGTACCCTGTCCTGTGCAATTGCGGTCACAGAATCAAGATCCTTCTGCCCCGTAAAATAAGCAGGCATTTCTTCTATAAGGACTATGCTTACTGATGAATCTTCCGAACTTACTCTTGAACAGCTCATTACCAGTTTCTCAAGATTATCGATATCCTTTTCGGTGAATACGAGCCTGTTATCCTCATAATTTTTAGGAAGTTCAAAGTAGAACTGATTTGATCCGGCCGTGTTATAGTAGTCAGCTGCCAATAAACCATATTTACGGAATGCTTTTCGATCCAGCACAAAGTGTTCGCTTAAAGCCAATTCCTCCTGAATATCATCAGAAAGAAGTATTCTCACAAATTCTATGCATTCTTCAGTATCAGGTGCTTCAGCTGAAATTGCAACCGAAGAATACGCTTGGACAAGAGGACCTCGCCCGTCAGACGATGGAAGTCCTAAAATTGTAATATCCCCGTTATGTTGAGCCATTCTGTTGAAATAGTCCAGCATATTCATGCAGGTATCCCTGCTTGCTGTGTTTATATCACTTGCATTAAAATCATCACTGATAATGACGTTCTCCGGAACATTATCTTTAACAAAAGATGCCAGTTCCGAGAACTCGGGGCAGGTAAAATCCACCTTGCCATCCTTGATGAACTTATCGCTCATTGCATTGAAGAGCTCAACAAAATAGTATGCCTGCCCAAGCTTAATAACATCATCACCGTTAAGCGGACCTTTTAAAAACTGCTTGTATTCATCTATAGTAAATCCAACACCCGAAGCACCCTTATATTTGCTTTCTGTGATGATTCCGTCTAATCTGAAACAGAGCGGCATCTGAAAAAGCTTGCCGCCATACTTCGATGCTTCAATAACACCTGTAAAGTATTCATCTGAAGAAAGATCGTTAAAATACGGGGCAAGGTCTATTAGATAATTTTCGTTGTTAAGCTGACCGATAGAACTCGTGTTTAAAAAGATATCCGGACCTTCGCCGCTGATGATATCCATGGCCAACTCATTACTGAGTTCATTATCCGCATTGAGCATTGCCAAATTAAATTCTTCGATATCTTCCGGTTTGGCTAAATCATAATTGGCAGTCTTACTGTACTTGTCTGTAACAACAATATAGTAGTCATCGCTTTTATCGTTAAACTCGAGGATCGCATCATCTATCTCGTCCGGACAGTACCCGTCACCAACGTAAAGGCTGAGAATCGTTTTTCCAGCATTCGGATTCTTGTCAGCTTTATTCAGCTGAACAATATAATACTTTGAAGCAGCCTTTGTGCGGTTATAATCAAGCGAAAAATTCCCGTTCTCCTGTCCGCAAAGAAGGATCGAATCTCCTGTACAATCAACGATCTGAAAACACAAAAACAGGTTCTTGTTTACATTGCACCAACCGTAATCAAATAATTCCTCAACCTTTTTATTATCGATGTCGATTACCGATACACCTGTTGATGATTTGAAATAAACCTTACCCTCAGCGCCATTAAAAACCGATTCGATTTCATTAAGCGTCTTTGGATCAAGCCATTCAAAATCTTTTTCATCCTGCTTTTTTACAGAGCAATTTACCAGGTCCAATTCATAATAACGGGTCCCCATTTTTGTAGCCAGGGGAACCAGCGCAGTCATGTCATTTAACGGCAGAATAACCGGTACTCCATATATCTCGTTGTCCGTTTCCGGAATGTCGATTTTATTCCAGGTTCCGTCAGGAGTTTGCACCTGAAGCATGAATATCATGTCTTTTCCAATATCATTATAACCGGCAGCAACTTTATACTCACCCACAGTGAAAGCATCACTTTCGGCTTCAAATTCACCGGAATCAAGTTCACGGATATTCAGTATCTTACCGGTCTCAAGATCCACATCTTCCTCAATATAAGTTACAGCATACGTTTTCGGGTTATATTTGTTGACCAAAAGAGTAAGTCTTCCATCCTCATAAACAGCATCATATATGAAATCTGTAGAAGTAAACGCCTTTGAGATATCGATCTTTTTCATCTCATTTGTAGTTCTGTTTATAACCGATACAGAAACATATTCATTATCTACAGACTCCTTAAACTGACCGAAGGTTATGAGAACTATCTTCTTTTCATCGAGACCGGCCATCCAGGTCGTGCAATCCGGCCTGACTTTTTCAAAATCTATCTCAAGATCTACCGTAACAACATTACTGTCAAACCACGGAGCATCTTCAGAAACCTTTTCCTTGCCGTGTTTAGTTGAACTGCGGTTAATTCCGCAGGAAACAACAGAAATAAAAACAGTCAGCATTAATACTGAAGAAACGGTTTTATAGAGTGCTTTTTTCATAGCGAATAACATCTATCTCTTCGGCAAATGCTCTTGAACTACCATTCTTACCTTTGTAAAAAAGATTTACAGTTATCATATTCCATCACCCTGCTTATGTAATATCATACATTTTCATTGTCTCACGGTTACGATACTCATGTTTCTCATAATAACCGATCAGATCTCCGTAATCATTTCTGAGAGCAACCATATACACATCTTTGTTTTCCTTCTCGTTATAAAATGTATAAACAAGATCGTTATCTTTCGATGCCTTAAACCATTCCAATACCTTCATTATCATTTCGCGGGACTTATCATTATGGCAATTCAGCAGGCTCCTGCCCATAAGATCCTTTCCGCCCCACTTCGCATAGCGTTCGATCGCAACAGGATTCATATAAATAATGGTGTGTTCCAGATTGCAGATAACCACTGCTGCTCTGTCAGCCTCAAGTACGCTTTTATAGATTTCATTTATTTCTGCCATTTCATTTTTCTCCTTTAATTTTCCTGATGATTTGCAATAATGCTCCATAGGATTATTTCCCTTGCTCCAGCTTCTCAACCGTATCTTCCACATCACGGTCTGAATCAGTCTTAACAAATGTCGGAATACCACCGGTAAAACACTCACCCAGATCGTGAATAAGACACATATTAACAACTTTATCTGTATCAAGATCAGGAAACTCGTGCTTCAGGAGCAAAGCCATAAGTGACACTCTCCAGCTGTGTTCTGCAACACTCTCCGTTCTTCCGTTTGAAGTTGAGCAATGTCGCGGTGTATCTTTAAGCCTTTCGGCTACATGCAGTATTTCCAGGTATTCTCTTGCATTCATATTCTTCAAATCCCCGTTTTTCTCAGTATTTATTGATCAACCACATTATAGTTTTCTTGCTTATACAGAAAGAAAACCGGCAGCATTTCTGATGTTGATTTTAAGTAATATTAAACCCACTCAAAATTTTCCTTGCCGGCACCAAGCTCAAAATGATGCTTTACGATTCCCTTGTCGATGCCGGACATAGGTCCGCTCTTATATGTCAGACTGACCTTATTGCCTTTACCGGTGATGTTGAAAGCCTGTTTGTTAAGCGCAGTCGGAGCAAGAAGAGCTGCTTCAACACCGTTCTTAAACCACTCCGGTTCCTCGCCCTCAAACTTGCTGACCTGATCTTTTTCCTTACTCTTATGAGGCGCTCCCTGTGTCTTACCGTGTCCTACCGCGATAATGCTAACGATCTTTTTACCGCTGACAAATCCTTCCACATATTTCCTGTTAAACGTTCCTGCCATCCACCAGGTGTTAAGACCGTTCATCTGAGCATAAAGACACAGATCAGACCCGGCATATCCGAGCATTTCGTCTATGCCATCCCGGTCATCAGCTGCCAGAACGAAATAGGAATACACACCCTTTCCGCCCAGAAGAGTCTTGCCCATAAAATTGACAGGTGTCTTCTCACTCTCGATCAACGCTATCGAAAGATCATACTCCTTATTCAATTCATCAACTCTTGACCTCAGAATACTTTTTTCAGATTCAGATAAAGAAGTCCCGTCAAACTGTCTGACAGTGTGCCTTGCATTCATTGCCCGCTTCATTTGTTCAGTCATCTTGTCCTCCTAAACAGCAATAGTTTTTGTTTTCCATTATACAGAATTACGAAATATAACATGGATCCTTTGCTTTAGTATTTCCAAACATATAAAATGTTGTTTGTTTTCTTATAATTTATGAAAAACAGAATTTATCCATTCTGTATTATATATTGTAATTAGTTTTTCCTTATCTTGTTCTCCAATTTTTAGTCTGTTTCAGGATTTACTGTTCCAATATATAAAGCGTTATTTCTCCTGTAGAAAGATTGCTTAGTAATCATCTGCACTGCAAACTGCTCAGACTTCTCCAATAAAAGAACCCTGCCATGTCGAGATCACAAAAACCGTATCATCTTTAACCATTGTGAAATCACAAATATACGGATACTCAAACTTGTGCACCATCTTCATTGTTTCTAACTCATAAAGATACGATAATCCCGACACCCTCTTCAAATCGAACAAAATGTATTTCTCACAAGGGGAAACATAGAAATCGAGCAGTGGTTTGGCGTCAACTAATTCAGCCGGAAGATCGATCTTTCCTATATCATTAAACTGCTTGTCGGTTACGGCAATTTGAGTTCCGTTCCAGTAGAAATTTCTTTCCTTGCAAAGAAAAAAGCACTTAAGGGACAGCGGAAGCAAAGACAGATCCCGGGCCACCCTAAAAGATATCCTGTCCGGATCCGAGGAAGATATCTGCAATTCACCGGAATACTTGTTGTCAGTCTCTATTAATCTGTAGATCTGTTTGCTGTATCTGTCCAATCCGATCCGCCAAACACGCGGATAATAGCCAACAACCGGCTTGATCTCGTCGTCAAGATAAGTGACCTGCCGACTTTCAATATCTATGAGTTTTATACGGCTACAGCCCAGATCGAGAAGTGACCGGCTATCCTCTGTAAAGTACATCTCATAGCCGTCCATTTCCTTTGTTTTGACCCGGAACAATTCTTCTCCGGATTCCAATAAGAACACCGCGATCTCTCCGGTAGTACTTTTGGCGGCAAGCAGCGTCCTGTCAGGTGAGACAGCAACACATTGAAGATGTCTTATTGTCCGGATCTTGAATACCGGCTCAGAACTGTTGCTTGCCAGATGATAAACATAGGCAATATTCTGACCGCTAAACCCGGCGAGGATATTACCATCCCCGCTGACAAACAGTTTATTCCCGCCTCTCAGTTTTTTTATTTTTCCCATTTTTGCACCTGACAGCTTATCCATTTTCAGTCTCTTTTACTGTCTGTTATATGTTCCATTATACAATACGAGCCAGGATAGCTCCTGGCTCGTACAATTCCTGATTATTCTTTTTACTATTATCCGATTACAACTCCTACCATTAACGTAGCATCACCAATTTTAACGGTTACTTTGTCTCCGGCTTTGGCAGATACGTTCTCATCCAATTCAAATACTTCCTGGCCCATATCACCGGGCATCATCATATCAACGCCGGGAGTAGCCAATCTTCCTTTGTATGTTTTGTTGTTGATGGTGATATCCAATGCGTCTGATGTGAATATTGGACTGTTCTTACCACCATCCTGTTCTGAGAGATGATATGTGTAAACACCAACTGTCGTTCCGGAAACTGATTTTGCTTCATTGTCATCTGCTGACCATTTATCCATTACAGAGACGGCCTTTTTGGCATTTTCCGTGCTGAAATTATCGTAATCAGTTATGAATTCAACCTTTTCAAGACCGAATGCATTGACGTCCGTAATCAACAGTTCGACTAATTCAGAATCAGTGCAGTTTGAAATGTATACGACAACGTTTTTGATTCCCAAACCCTTGATCATTTCGATTTGCTCATGTGTCTGAGGCATGACTCTGTCATTCATGTCTATAACAAGGATTACACCGTCAGGTACGATTCCCTGCGATGCGATGCTCTTGCAGATATCGTTGTAATCCGGCAGATCGTAGATATTGTAATTCCTTGATTCTGATTTAATGGAAACGCACTGGGCATGGTAAGTTACGCTGCCGCTCTTGCATTCTTTCGCATTATTCAATTGTTCAACTGAAATCTTCTGGCCGTATGCAGATGCAATGGATGATGTTACTTCAGACTTTCCATGACCTATTTGTCCCAGAACGATTACATTAAATCCCCCTGAAGAACTGCTCTGGCCACATCCTCCAAGAAGCATTGTAGCCGCTAACAGGCAGACTAACAACATACTAATGAATGATCTCTTTTTCATGTGATCTCCCTCCCTTATTCCTAAAAGCCTATTCCATAGACTTGTTTTTTCGAGAACCGAAGCCGGTTCCGATCTCCAACTAAATTGTATAGATTCTCAAATATGCTTGTCTATGATTATCGGATTTACAGAATAAACAAATAGGAAAAACTGCATGATAAGGATTATCTCTTTAGTGCACTAAAATGCAAAACAGGCTGGGGATATCCCTCAGCCTGTCATTCTATACTTTGTTCAAATATGCCGCTCTTTATACTGCTTATACAACTTGCTATCACATCATCAAACTAGACAATTATATAATCCATGTAAAGAACACTTAGATAATATGAAATGACCTCACGTTTGTAGCAACGTGGATTTACCTATATGCTTAAAGTTGCAAACAAAAACTCGATCCACATGACACATATGATATTGAATGCTGATAAGGTCAAGAAGCTTGGTTGTTTTATTGGTGTGAAAACACACGTCGCATTATCGCTGATAGTTGAAACCGGAGATTTCTACAGATTTGCTAAAGGAAATATTTACGCAGGATTATATAAATCTATCATTTAAATAGATAATAGCACCTTTCTCCCTGTTATTACCGATTAGGATCAATACTCTTTTATCCGTCCTTTACCGCCATCACGCCGGCGTTATCTTATAACCTCTTCCATATACTGACTTGATCTTTTTTCCTGAAGAACCTATCAGTTTTCTGAGGTTCTTGACGTGATTATCAACTACTCTGTCTGTACAGAAAGAATCCATTCCCCAGACAAGATCCATAAGCTGATCTCTGGTAAGAACCGTATCGGCATGCTGCATCAGCTGCAATAGTATTCCGTATTCCTTGGGCGGGAGTTCGACTTCAATGCCGTCTGAAGTCACGCGAAGTGTTCTTCTGTCCAATGTAATATCACCACAAGTCAGGATTCTGTCCTTATCATCTTTGCGGGTGCGTTTTAGAAGG
>JAIKWL010000031.1 GCA_024684815.1 Saccharofermentans sp.
GACCGGTTATTCTGCCTGATGCCAGATCAAAAGAAGCGTTGTCCAGCTTAAAGCTTTTGTACGTTTTAATCAGATTGCAAACTTCTATCATGCTATTCCCCATATAATTGCATCGTTATAAAACATATCGTATAAAACGTCTTTTCAAAAAACAACTGAAAAAAGTTAGTTTATTTGCGCAATTCATCACGCACGAGCATTAATGAATACCCGAGCAGATTCTGTCCATTCCAAACAGAATCGTTATATCCGGAAACCCTTCTCCCGAATTCTTTTATGGCAACAACATCATCCGTATCCATTATCTGTGCTGCTATATCAGTATCCTCAAACAGGACTGCCTTTTTATACATCATGTACTGCTCCATTGACGAAAAACTGGCCCCGTCAACAGTAAACTCTGATAAATACCAATTGCTTAAAAAGCCGTATGGTTCATCATATTGATTTACGAGAATATCAATCTGCTTCTCGTTCCCGTAATATCCCAGATCAGCTACTGTTACCTGATATGTTTCAGAGTTCATATTTTCACCTGTCTATATATCTTAGAATCCTGTTGGATCATTATGCTGATATAAACTATCTATAGGATAGTATAGAAGTTACGGTATACAGATTTAGTTTTGATTTGGATTCAGCTCAAAACAGTGTCGCACCGGCTACCGCGTCTCTATAATATCCGGCATCTGTTTCTCTTGTGTGATAGACCCAGGCAATCTTAAACCTTACTATCGGAATGGTAAGATCAATGAGCGAGAAACAAAAACCGGACCAGTCATTAAGAGGATCAAGTATATAACCTCGGAATCGCGATGTGTCATAATCCTGTGGAGGAGTCAATCCAACCTTATATCCTTCGTTATCAAAGACAGGAAGCAACTGACGGTCTTTTTCATTGTCGTTGGGATCATATGCCCCCAAACTTAAACTCACTTCGTCTGATGAAACTGCATTCGACAAGGTGTACTCATCCGCATTACCATAAGAAAATTTGAGACCACCATATAGTTTCAACACGTATTTCTCTCCGATAAGTAGATATTTGCTCTCTATCGAAATCTCATATTGTTCCATCTCGACAGAAAACCACTCTTCTAAAGCGTCATCATATACTTTTGCACGGCAGTGAGACTTCTCATCTGAAGCCGCCACTTCAAAAGAAACCGATTCACCCGATTCTTTCAAACATTTAAATTTTCCCAACGGTGTATTAAATTCAAACACTGCTTAAGACTCCTTCAATCCATGTTACCACTGTGCTTCTTATCTCCTAAACTTCTCCTGTGCTTTCATTTTTTATACAAAGATCACGTTATCCGTCCATCCCAATAATGTTCATCCAGGATTTCTCCGGTACGGGCATCGATTCTGATTTTGCTGCACGTGTTCACGGTAAAGTCGTAGTATATATTCCCTGAGTATTCGGCCCAGATAATGTATGTTCCGCTGATCCCGGTTCCTCTCATTTCTGAACGGTGTTTATCTGCTGCCGCGTAAGCGATGGACACGATTTCCTCTTCAGTCATTAATCCGTCCGTGGACGGATCATAATCCTCCTGACCATAATCATGCCATTCAGCACCCAGCTTAGAGTCAAGCTTATAGTCAAAACTCAATCCGCGGTGCTTAAGAAGCATTCCATGTTTAATATAAAAAGCATGGGCTGTGGTCGCGCCCTCGTTCTCCGATATGCTGATAGCCCAGATAAAGATATCCTCATCCAGACTCCCGTCTGCTGCTTCAAGCCGTTCGATAATATACTCCTCAGGATCAGCGTTTATGTTCCTTCTCTCGAAAACATAATCCGGATAGTACGTGTGATCTCCTAACTTGATCATCTTCGCAGGCTTCAATGCTTCCATAGCCTCGTTACCACCGGCTTCCGTCACCCTTGTATCAATATCCGGTCTGCAGCCTGCGAAAACAGTTATGCATACTGCGATGAAAAGAACAGTAGATATGATAACTCGTAACTTACTCATTGTCTTTTTTGCATTCTGATTCATATTTCCCCCAATGAAGATCCGCTTATTTTATTAACTGTTGATTGCCGGTCTAACGACACAACGCAATTTGATATGTCAAACCGTTGGCATCTCCTCCTCAGCAGCAGGTTCTAAGATTGTAGTATTGGTACGATATCCCGGAATAACGCGAGCAGCCTTAAGATATACGATCCTGTTATCAGGAGTGATATCGAATTCCTGACCAATACCTTTATATTTACTCATCTTATAATTGAGAAATTTCAACATCACATTATAGTGACCGTATGGCACAGGAATCCTGATGAAATCATCATATTTCAAACAGCCGAGACGAATACCGTTAAGATATATTTCCATAGAATGTCCAAATTTACCCCCACAGGAGCCATTCGGTAGATCCAGATCACCCCATCCTCGGGGAGACTGATCATAACATTGCATTTCCGGCAAGGTCCATTACCGGGAACATCTTGGACTGTACCGCATTTAGGACATTTGAATCTGAATAACTTTGACATAATGGCACCTTTCCCTTATTCCTTCCGGCATTAAGCAATCTATTTATCCCTTAATATTATATTACTAAAAATATTTTATTGTTTTAACCGTTGATTAAACCAGCTATTCCAAGAATATATTATAAAGAAAAACCCGCCCCATATACGAGCAGGCTGTAATTCACCTAACGTGCTGTTATCGGCAAATGGCTCAGAAGGCCAAAAATGCAGCGGATAGTGCCTGATAAGTTATTTTAACCCTCAGTGATCATTGATCTTTATTACCGAATCACAGCATTCGTTGATGAATTCGTAATCATGCGTTACAACATAGATGGACTTGCCCATCTCCTTCAAGTGCTTGAGTTCCGCTGACAATCGCATCATGTTAAGCTCATCCATGCCGCTTGTAGGTTCATCCATAAGTATTATATCTCTGCCTGCCGCGACACTCGATGCGATCGCGACTCTCTGCTTCTGTCCGCCCGAGAGAGCCATAGGATGATCTTCGGCTTTATCTTTGATCCCGAATCTTTCGAGTATATCTAATGCTTTTTCCTTTTTCTCGCGATCGGGCAATGAATCGTCCATACCTATGATCAGTTCGTCTAATACACTCTCCGTAAACAACTGGTGGTTAACATCTTGGAAAACCATATAGCAGTTCTTGTTGCGGGCTTTTCTTTTCCAGCGGCTATTATTCAGTAAGATCTTATCTTTTTTTGTCTTATAGATACCGCACAGACATTTAAGGAACGTGCTCTTGCCTGCACCGTTTTGTCCGACTATCGCAACGATCTGCCCACCGGGAAGGATCATCTTGTCTATGGAAAGCGCAGCTGTCTTCCTGTCATAAGAGTACTTGAAATGCTCTATCTTTATGTAATCCCTGATACCTTCCTTTGACCGTTTTATTAGAAGTTCGGGTTCATCCAGAGGTCTGATGCCCATAGCCTTGAGAGATCCGTTCAAATCATTCATCTCGGCACGTTCATACACATTGGTGATCCTGCCGTCTTTCATTACTACAAGGCGGTCCGTAAGATCCTTCAGGAAGAATAACCGGTGCTCTGCGATCACTATGGTCTTTCCCTGTTCCTTCCACTTCTTGAGAACGCTTTTAAGTTTATTGATGGATTCACTATCGAGATTTGAAGAAGGTTCATCAAGCACTATTACCTTCGGATGCATAACAGCAACACTTCCGCAGGCTATGCGCTGCTTCTCGCCGCCGCTCAGCTCAAAGATACTGCGTCCTCTGAGGTCGCCCAGATCAAGTTCTTCAGTAACCTCTTCCAGCCTGCTGATTATCTCTGAAGGATCCATGGCAATATTTTCTGCAGCGAAAGCAAGTTCACTGTCTGTATCAACATTGAAGAATTGACTTCTCGGATTCTGGAAAACGCTTCCGACAGTTCGTCCCAATTCGGCAACGGATTTGCCGATGATATTCTCTCCGTCAAGAAGCAGCTCACCGGTTATGGTGCCCGGGTAATAATTGGGAATAAGCCCATTTATGAGCCTGGTGAAGGTTGTCTTTCCGCAACCGCTCTCACCTGTAAGAACTATCAATTCCCCGTCTTGTATGGTCAGATTGATATCCGTGAGATTACCCTTGTCTGTCTTATTACTACTATATTGGAAGTTGACATTCGAGAATACGATCATGTTCCGATAACACCTCCCAGAAACAGATGGGAAAATAAACCAGCTACAGCACAGAGCGCAAGGATTACGTCCAGGAAAGAGAACCCGATCTTAGCGATGTGAGTCCTCTTGCCATCAACCGAAAGACACTTTGTCATTGATGCTGCCGACAGTTCATCCGCGATCTTGGAAACCGACATAAGGATCGGAACCATCACATATTCAAGAACATCCAGCGGATTTCTGCCTGCAAGGCCTATTCCCCTCATCTTCATAGCATTCTTAACATCCTGCCATTCCTCTTTTAATGTCGGGAAAAAGCGGAACATTACCGCAAACGGGATTACTATAGACTTGGGCACATGCATGCGCTCCATGGCTGTAACGAACTCACTAACGGTCGTTGTCTTCATAAGGTAATATGCCATCATTACGCCCGCAAGGAAACGTGAAAACAGGCCTGTCGTAAACAGCAATACGATGAGGAGCACCTGGTGAATGTCCTGCAGAGTAAACCTCTCAAAAAGGAACACATAAAGGTACAAGAAGAAATATATAAATGATTCCCTGAACCAGGTCTCCCTCATCATCAGCACAAAAGGAATCAATGCAAAGACGATCCTCACGGGCACAAATATGCCCGTGATCTTTCCCGTCATCATTACTACATTGATCACTACCAGTAAAAGCAGTTTTGTTCTCGGATCAAGTTTTCTCATTCAACAAGATTTGCTTTTGCAAAGTGTTTCCTGAGGATCCTCTTCGCAAAAAGGCCTCCCAGGAAGCCACCGACAACTCCCATAGCGATCGATCCGAAGAACATCCAGTCGGGCGTAAGTGACCTTATTACTTCAACGTACTCTTTTCCGTAGCCTTCTTCGAGATTAGCAAGGTAACTGTCCCTGTATCCGAAGAAAAGAGAAAGTCCCATACCCGCAAGCCAGAGCATCATAAGCCCGCAGCAAAGAGGGCCGTATTTGATCTTCTTGAATTCAGCTTTCATCCATACGAGATCCGTAATTAAACCTGCTGCAAGTCCGATTACAAGGCAGGGCCAGGGTCTTCCCATAAGGAAAGCAATCAGACCAAGGAGCACACCCATTATCGTGATCATTCCGAACTTTTTAGCCTTTGTAAGGAATATCATAAACGGGATCGCGCCAAGGAATCCTTCAATGATTCCCGCGAACGCAAAGGTCTGCGGAATAAAACCGATCATGGCAACTATAAAGATACACAGAAAGTGCAATGCTGTGTAAATACCGATATTGATCAGATCTTTTACTTCATATTTTTTCATATTGTTTCAGTTCCTTTCTTCCAAGCGATATCTGAATTGATCTTTTCGATAAAGCTCTTATATAAACCACATTTATCCATAAGCTCGGTATGTGTACCTTGCTCTTTGATAACACCTTCATCGACTACCAGGATCTCATCTGCGTTTCTGATAGTCTTAAGTCTGTGTGCAATAACAAGCAGTGTCTTATCCTTGATCAGTTCGCTGATTGCCGCCTGGATAAGGCTCTCGTTATCTGCATCTACAGAAGCTGTCGCTTCATCCAATATGACGATCGGAGAATCTTTAAGGATGCATCTTGCTATTGAGATGCGTTGCTTCTCTCCGCCGGAAAGCGTAGCGCCTCCCTCTCCGATCACAGTATCAAAGCCATCGGGAAGCGCCATAATGAAGTCATAGCAGCGAGCTTTTTTCGCAGCCTCGATAACTTCTTCTTTTGTTGCGTCAGGACGTCCCATAACGATGTTGTTATAAATGGTATCCTGGAACAGATATACCCTCTGGAATACCATACTGATCTGCTGCATCAGCTGCTGCATGGAAACATCTCTTATATTCACTCCCTTGATCTTTACAGTTCCGGAATTAACATCCCAGAATCTTGCCAGAAGATTTGCGATAGTACTCTTTCCGCTTCCCGAAGGACCTACTACGGCAGTCATCGTGTTCGGAGCCATCTTAAATGACACACCCTTCAGCACTTCATTCTCGTCATATCCGAAAGAGACATTCTCGAACTCGACTTCCGGTCCTTCATATTTATGGGGGAATATGCATTTTCCGCTGTCATCAAGTTCAGGCACAGCAAGAACAGCTTCGATCCTGTCCATGCAGGAACTCATCACTGTAAGCCTTGTTGACTCGTTGTATAGGGCATATACCGGTACATAAAGGTCAAACAGGAAGAGCATCATTGCCACAAAATTCGAAGTGGAAATGATACCGTTCATTACGAGGTATGTGCTTAAGCCTAATGTCAGCGCAGATCCGATTGCATAGATAACACCAAGCTTAATATTCCAGGGATGTACCACATGCTCGAATTCAATATTATCCTTGCAGCTTTTATCGAAGTTCGCTGTCAGATCCTTGGAAGACTTGCCCAGCATATTGAATGTTTTTATGATATTCATTCCTTCCGTGTAATCGATTACTGCAGAAGTAAGTTTCTCTGCCTGTTCCTGACGGATATCGGTATGTTTCTGAATCTGCTTCTGCGATGCTTTTCCACATATAATGATCGCTGCTACAGTTATCAAGCCGACGATGCCTACCCGGTAGTCAAAAATAAACAGGAATATGATCATGATGGCTTCTGAGAAGAAATAAGTCATAAGCTGTGCGATCTGGGACATGCACACTTCCTCGACCATGGACATATCCGTGGTGAGAACTGTTGAGATCTTGCCTATATTGCCTTCCGTGTAATAACCCATCGGAAGATTCTTAAGATGCTCACCTATGGCTATTCTCATATCGGCAAACATCTCAAAGCCTGTTGCGGACTGAAGCCTGTCGCCAATGTATTGTGCAATGATCTGGAGCAGCAATATCGCAGCCATGGCGATCGCAGCTTTCATAAACAAGTCTGTAACATCGCTTCCTTTGAAAAATCTGTCAATTACCAAAAATGCTACAATGACCGGGCTCTTCATCAAAAGGCCTTTTATAAAGCAGAAAATATATGCTAGTCTGATACGGTGCTTTCTTTTGCCGGCAGCTTCAACGATCCTGTGTATTAACCTGATCATAATTTACACGCCCTCCTTTATCTGCCATTCGCCTGTCTTTGCCTGTGCATCCCACAAATGCTTGTACTCTGCATTTCTGACAAGGAGTTCCTCGTGAGTACCAATATCGCTGATGTTTCCGTCATTTAGAACGACGATCTGATCGGCCTCAACGATCGAGGGAAGCCTGTGGGCGATGATTATTATCGTTTTGTCCTTGATCACCTGTGAGATCGCGGCATTCATCTTCTCCTCATTCTCGGGATCGATAAAAGCAGTCGCTTCATCGAGAACGATGATAGGGGCATCCTTTAAGATTGCTCTGGCCAATGCTATACGCTGCCGCTCGCCGCCGGATAACATCTTTCCGCTGTCACCGGCCTTGGAATCTATTCCCATTGGAAGTCTGGCAAGGAAATCATTGCACTGTGCTCGATCTGCAGCAGCCAGAACCTCGCTCCTGTCAGCATCAGGTTTACCTATCAGAATGTTCTCATAGATAGTAGTGTTGAAAAGGAACTGTTCCTGTGCAACGTAGGATATCTCGTCATTAAGAGCTTCAAGGCTCATATCGGTAATGTCCTGTCCGCCGATAGAGATCTTACCCTCATTTAAGTCATAAAAATGAACCAGTAATTTTGCCAGTGTGGATTTACCGCTGCCGGATTCACCGACAAAGGCTGTCATTGTATTCTCTTTTATCGCGAAAGAAATACCGTGTATTACCTCCGAATTCTTATAGGAGAATCTCACATTATCGAAGCTGATATCATGACTTATACCTTCAAAACCGTTCTTTCCTGCCCTAAGGCCTTCGCCTTCAGTAAGCTTCTCGAGCGCAGATATCTTATATTGCAGCTGAGGCAGCGTTGAACCGTAACTTCCCACCTTGAGAATAGGCGTACCGACAGAGATCGTTAAGCATATGATCAACGCAAACTGAGTGAGAGTAAGCGTTCCGTTATTAAGAAATGCAACGCCTGCAGGCAGCGAGAAGATCGTCATGCACGGAAGAAGGCTTGTTGTAATCGCCAGGAACGGCCAGCACATCTTATACCAGTCCAATGTATAGTCCCTGTAATTAACAACGTCCTCTTTATACTTCCTGAAAGATTCCTCATGACGGTTGAATACTTTTACGACCTCCATGCCGTTTACATATTCGATTATCGTGTTATTCATCTTGGCAGCTGCAGCATAGTATTCATTCATCTTTTTCATACAAGAACCGAACATTACGAAACTGATGATAAGTGAAAGCACCAGCGCAGCTATACTGAGAAGGGCCATCCTTACATCAATGAAGAACATTGCAGCGATCATGACAGCTGCTCCCATCAGGTTCGAAAAACCTTCAGGCACAGCATGAGCCAGCAGGAGTTCGATCCCGTCTATATCATCTGTGAAAACTTTTTTAAGTTGACCAGTTCCGATGTCCTGAATATTGCCCAGCGCCATTCCTTCGATACGGCTCTGTAAATAAGTCCTCAGATTTCTGAGAGTATTGAAAGCGCCTTCATGAGAAAACTTAAGGCCGTAACAATAAAGTATCTTATATCCCAAAATACACAAGAAGAACAGGAGCACTTTAGTAATCACAAACTGCACATCGATGCTCTCGTGGTTAAGCAAAGGTTCGATCAACTGATATACCAGCAAATATGGCACCATTGAAAGCAAAACACCGATCGTAAGTACTGTCATGGCAAGTATTGTTTTCCGTTTATACTTTCCTGCATACTTAAACACATAGGAAATCATATATGTTCCTCCGATGAAAAAAATTCAAAGATATGTTATTCATATTTACTGACTCTTCTTTACGCGTGAGGATTATAGCACATTTAGTTAGCTGTGGCTAACTGATTTGTAAAAAAAGAACAGGTGATCAGTGATCTCGGTTCGTTTGTTTATAAACTAGCCCCTTTCACTATCGAGTTTTCCGCATACGGTTGAATTATGTGCGCTAAAATGCTGCCGGAGCGGTAAAACTCTGATTCGTCTTTATCTGTGTTCCTGTCGATATATCAGTCTGCAAGTTTCTTATGATGTAAATGGTCGAATCAAGATACTCGGTGTCAATTACAAAGCATAGATGATCTTGCACTATGAATTCTCAATAAAAAAGCTCGGATTATTATTCCGAGCTTAGTTAATAATAATCCGGATTTATGCGGCTAAGAACGAAAACCTCAAATCGTACTTTTTAGCCCTCAAAAAAGTACGATTGCTCGCACTTCGCGGCCACGGACTGTTTAGTTGCCTTAACTGTTGATTTAATCAACCTTGCCCAATGCCATATGCAAATATCTCAAGCCACATAAACATAAGAAAGAAAATAACCAAAATCAAAGAGATTCCCAGTTTCTTCTTACCCTTTGCAACATCAGAAGAAACTGTTCCCATTATCGCAAAGATCAGACTTGCCAGTAACAGGGTTGCTTGAATGTATGTATCTGCTTCGCCAAATAAGTATTGAAACGTCATATTATGCCCATCTCCTTAGTAATACTTACTGATAATTTCCGTACTAATATTTTCATCTCAAATGCGAAAATTGTACATACTTTAAATGACTCAGGATCTAGCTCTCTCGTTCTCCAAATTCTTCCACGGTCTTATACTTGCCGGTGTCAGGATCTTTTTCCATGAATTCTATGTAATAGATCCCGACTTTGTTTTTGTCTTTTAAATCGGCGAGAATGCCGCTGACAAAAATACGGGCACCGGCATCGTTAACGTAGTACATCGTGTAAGTAAATTTATTCCCGTCCGGCCTGTAATGATTTCCCTCAGGATCATGAGGGTCGCCCAGAAATTCAAATGCAGTATATCTTTCCATGTCTTTGGATGAATGATTTTCTATGTCACATCTGTCAAGAAAATCCTGAAGGTCGTCTTCGGTCAGATCGTTTTCTTCCAGCATGTATGGAGACATGAGCAGGATAAGATCTCCCGCATTCTTATCCGCTATTGCCTCAGCCACTTCTCCACGGTCAAAATTCCATCTGTTGCTGATCTTATCCAATACTGAACAGCCGTTCGCCATAACGATACACAAAATCATGAGCATGACAGCGCTGATCAAAAGTCCGGCTTTTTTATTTTTCATATACATTATTCCTGTATTACCTGTTTCCCTGTATTCTTATCCTTTTATTCTGATGATTAACCTTTCAAAATACGGTTACGTTTTACTTCATCCATCTCAGCTATCAGATCTTCCAACGGGTGATACTCACCACCCCACCATTCGAATACATGCATTCCTTCATCTTCAAGAACGGATTCGGTTATAGTCATATCGATACCCAATTGCTTCAACAAGCCCTCACGATCCAATTCCTTATAATCGAAAGGCAACAACTTGCAAAACTCCTTATATGAAACTCCACAGACAACCTTATGAACACCAAGTGAAGCAATAGCGCCAAGACACCTTTCACACGGAGCACAACTCGTGTAAAGAACAGATTCAGCTAACACATTGTCAGAGTATTTATTTGCACATTTATGTACAAGATTAAATTCGGCATGTCCGAAGATCTTTCGTTCAAAATCAGCGGTATTTTCCGCTTCCTCTAATATCTCTCCGTTATAAACCAAAACCGCGCCGAAAGATTCATGTCCTTTCTTTCCCGCACTTACAGCCAATTCATAACACTTTCTGATGTATTCTTCGTCTCTCATTCCATCCTCATATACTGATTATTATCTGTTCCAAGGAGCGCCCTTGGATAAAGTCATTATAGCATGTCTACTCAGTCAGACCTGTCATCCCCATCTTAACAGTAAGGTCACCAAGACTCTTATCAAACTGCGCTTTTGAAATTGCACCATTATCATTCGAATAATCGTCCTTTAGCAAAGCTTAGAAGGCCGATTTTTGATTGAATAATAATTGTCTATTCGCATATCTTTGAATCCTTTAACCTTTTGGTATTTGGGATTCATGGCGAAGTAACGTTGCATATCTTCTATAGTCACGGTAAGTGACGTCAGAAAATATGACTTACGTTTTCTCTCAGCCCTTATGCTTGATTGCAGCCTGTGCAGCTAATAACATCAGGGGGCAGTTTTTGAATCGACATTGACTGTTCTGAATGCATCACACACGAACAACAGATGCTTCCTTACACCATATACTCCTTCATTGGGCCGTGCGATCCGAATATCTTCCATTCTCCTGCAACGAGATTCTTCAGGAGGGCATTTCTTTCTGCCGTGCATAGTCCGGGATCGGTATCCACAGATGTCATAAGAACAGGTGCATATTTATTATACTCTGCCTGTTCGCGCGTCATTCCCGGTATGTTGACATAGATATCACCTGTGAAAGCCACCTTATGTTCATGATCAACAAGCACCGTTTCGCCTGGAAGATGACCGCCTTTTCCCTGATAAACCGTGAAAAGCATCTCACCACAGACCAGAGTTCCTATCTGTTTCAAAAGTTCATCCTGCTTTTCCACAGGCTCCCAAATATCACATAGTTTTTCCGGCTTCGGAGGTTTATAGAATGTCAGTGTTTTGCAGATATTCACATATGGCCTGTGAAGAGGGTTCTGTTCTCTGTATCCGTTCCCCCCGCTTAATTCAAGTCCAAAGCAAAGGGCTGTATTATGGCTTGTTATTATCTCATCGAAAAGATTAAGAAGACCACAGTGATCAACATCTGCATGCGTTACGCAGATCCGTTTCTTCATGCTGTCATAATCAGGAAGTATACTCCGGAATAATCTGAGCATCTCCTTTTCGTAGATTGCATATCCACAATCTATAAAAAGCACCTCGCCACAACTTTGAAGTATCATCGTATTGCTTCCGCAGGGCGGCTCTATAAGGGTTACCTTTGTTTTTCCGGTTATAATGCACTCCGTTATCCTGGGTGCAAAATCAGAACCTCTGCTTACTGATAACAGCTCTGCAAACCTGCTGATGCTCTCGAATGTCTTAAACGGTGATAAGCCTTTTTCATCCAGTATCTGC
>JAIKWL010000001.1 GCA_024684815.1 Saccharofermentans sp.
ATACATTAGCAAAAGTTCTCTCTGCAAGCTGCCAATTGTAGATCTCTGAAGGAAGAATGTCCCTCGTACCCTTCTGTGCCGCGTATCTCATCATAGTTCTCCTAGTCTAATAAATAACACGCGCTATTATAATATTAAAAGGGGCAATAAACAACCTGAAAGCAGGGGTTTGGACAATCTGCAACACGAACAGCCTTTGGGCAAGTGATTTGAGATGCAATTGTTTGCTCAAAAATAAGCCAACAATTGCATAAATCAGCCTTTTTGTGCAACTGTTGCCGTAAAAACCGGTCAACAATTGCACACGTGTCCCATTTTCGAAGCTTTACACCGCTTTGCTATTTTCCCGTACACCGCACACAAAAAAAGCCGCCTCTATAAGAGACAGCCTCGCCATTGATCAGTTCTGATATTCGAAAACCAGGACTTGGGCATTGTGTCGCCAGATACCTTCTTCAGGAAGGTTTAAAGCATTGCCGCATAACATTGATTATTCCGAGAAAGATCAAATCTTCCTCTTTTTAGCTATATACGCCATCCAGTCGTTCTTGGACTGCTCGGCAATGATCTCCATTCCGGCAGCCTTCAAAGCCTCGATCACGCGCTCTTTCTTGTTATTGATGATGCCTGAGCATACGAAGATTCCGTCATCTGCAAGATCTGCAGGAATATCTGCCGCGATCTCAACAATGACGTCAGCAATGATGTTAGCTACGATAAGGTCATAAGGCGCATTCTTAACGCTCTTAAGCTCGCCTGTATAGCATTCGACATTGGAGCACTCATTGATCGCGCAGTTCTCTTCAGCGACCTTTACGGCCAGAGAATCGATATCTACTGCATCAACGCTCTTGGCGCCTAGCTTGCTTGCAATTATCGCAAGGATACCCGAACCTGTACCGAGGTCAAGAACAGTAGTGTCAGGCTTGATCACGCGGTCTAAGATCTCTGCACACATGGAAGTAGTCTCATGGGTACCTGTACCGAAAGCAGATCCGGGATCAAGGATAACCTTTATGGCATCCTTTTCGAGTTCGGCATCGCCTTCTTCTATCCATGAAGGACAGATAACGATACGGTCTGAGAGTCTGAACTCTTCGTAGTATTTCTTCCAGTTGTTTGCCCAGTCTTCGTCGTCAACATAGCGGAAGCCTTCAAAGCCCTTGCCTACGTCAAGGAACTCGCCTATCTCTGCGATACGCTGCTTAATGAAGTCCATGGCTTCAGAAGTCGGAAGTTCCTTGTCCGTGATGGAACCGTAGATCATGCCTACGCCATCGGGATTTGCGAACTCTTCGCTCTTTGCACCCATGCGGATGACACCATCGTCTGTCTCGGCAAAATAAGCCTTGATGACAACGTCAACACCATAGCTCTCGATAGTGCCGTCATCACAGTAGCTTAGAGGGTCGTTGTCTATCGTATTTCTGAACTCCTGAGGGTCCTGTGAAGCAATGCCGTCGGCACCAACCTGCGCGAGCATCTCGCAGATAGCTTCGGAAGCTTCTTCAGTTGTCTTTATCGTTATTTCTGCCCATCTCATAGTCATGACCTCTTCAATAAAAACGCGGGAACCCGCATGAGAATTCCCGCGTAAAATCAGCGTTTTGTATTACTTAAAAATGTTCTTAAGCTTCTGGAAGAACTGGCTTCTCTTCGCATAGTTGCGGTCAGTAAGCGTATTGTTGAACTGATTAAGAAGCTGCTTCTGCTCACGGTTAAGACCTGTAGGAACTTCGAGTACGAACTTGACCACGTGGTCGCCTCTCATGTTCGGATTCGGGTTATTCTTGTTCGGAATACCCTTGTTCCTGAGCGTGATCGTATCGCCGGGCTGAGTGCCTTCCTTGAGACTGTACTTCTCCTTGCCGTGAATAGTCGGAACTTCGATCTCGCCGCCCAAAGCTGCCTGGGCAAATGTTATCGGCACATTGCAGAATGTTGTATTGCCTTTGCGCTCGAAAACATCATGCGGCTTAACCTTGAATTCAATGTAAAGATCGCCGTAAGGGCCGCCGTTTGTACCGGGCTCACCTTCTCCTCTTACAGGAAGGAGATCGCCTGTGTCGACACCTGCGGGGATCGTAACAGAAAGATTCTTGATCGTCTTGAGTCTTCCCTTGCCTCTGCACTGTGAGCAGGGTGTCTTGATGACTGTACCTCTGCCGTTACATGTGGGGCAGGCCTTTGTGACCATGGTCATACCAAAGAGCGTCTGTGTCTGCTGCTGTACTCTTCCGGCACCTCTGCATGTGGGACATGTCTCAGGTGTTGTTCCGGGCTGTGCGCCTGAACCGTTGCATGACTTACAGAGATCTTCTTTTGTCAGCTGGAAAGACTTGGTGCAGCCGAAAGCTGCCTCCATGAATTCAAGCGCCATGTGATACTTAAGATCAGCACCCTTCTGTGGACCTGTTCTTCTCCTTGAAGAACCACCGAATCCGCCGCCGAAGAATGAATTAAAGATATCTCCAAGGTCAACGTCGTATGCGCCGCCGCCATAGCCGCCGCCACCGCCGCCGAATCCGTTCGGATCGACACCGGCATGACCGAATCTGTCGTATTTAGCTTTCTTATCGGGGTCAGACAGAATTGAATAGGCTTCATTGACTTCCTTGAACTTAGCCTCGGCCTCCTTGTCACCGGGATGCAAGTCCGGGTGATATTTCTTGGCCTGCTGTCTGAAAGCCTTCTTTATCTCGTCATCGGAAGCACCTTTGGTAACTCCCAAAACCTCATAGTAATCTCTAGCCAAAGAGGAACCCCTCCCGTTCTTTTTTCGCGCCTCTGAAAGAGGCATAGATTAGTTAACATACATGTGTCCGGCACATCTGAAATCAGACATGCCGGACTATTGTATCAGATTTTAATTCAATTAGAAGTCGCCGCCTGCGCTCTTGAATCCGTCGCCGTCGCCTGAATTGTCAGGACCAGCGGACTCAGAACCATAACCTGCGAAATCTTCAGCTGAAGGCTGACCCTGGGCACCTGCGCCTGCAGCTGCTGCATCTCCGCCTGCTGCCTGATAGATCTTCTCGCCGAGCTTCATGAGAGCCTGCTGGAGATCTTCAGTACCCTTCTTCATAGCTTCTGTGTCATCCTTGGAGATGGCATCCTTAAGCTTTGAGATGCAATCGTTAACAGGAGCCTTGTCGCTGTCAGAAATCTTGTCACCTGCATCCTTCATTGTCTTCTCTGCCTGGTAGCAAGCTGTCTCTGCCTGGTTCTTGACTTCGACCTTCTCCTTGTTTGCCTTATCCTCAGCTGCGTGCATCTCAGCTTCCTTAACAGCCTTCTGGATATCTTCCTCACTCATGTTGGAAGAAGACTGGATGGTGATCTTCTGCTCACGGCCAGTGCCCTTATCCTTAGCGCTTACGTTTACGATACCGTTAGCATCGATATCGAATGTAACCTCGATCTGCGGAACACCACGGGGTGCGGGTGCGATACCGTCAAGGATGAAGTTACCGAGTGTCTTGTTGTAAGCTGCCATCTCACGCTCGCCCTGGAGTACGTGAACCTCAACCTGTGTCTGGCCGTCAGCTGCTGTGGAGAATACCTGGCTCTTCTTTGTAGGGATCGTTGTATTACGCTCGATCATCTTTGTGCATACACCGCCCATTGTCTCAATACCGAGTGAGAGAGGTGTAACGTCGAGGAGCAGGAGGCCCTTAACATCGCCTGTGAGGACTGCTGCCTGGATAGCTGCGCCGATTGCAACGCACTCATCAGGGTTGATGCCCTTGAAAGGCTCTTTGCCAAAATAATTCTTAACTGCATCCTGAACTGCGGGGATTCTTGTGGAACCGCCTACCAAAAGGATCTTGTCGATATCAGAAGGAGATACTGAAGCATCGCTCATGGCACGCTTTACAGGATCCATTGTCTTCTGTACGAGGTCTGCAGTAAGCTCATCGAACTTAGCTCTTGTGAGAGTGATGTCCATGTGCTTAGGACCTGTTGCATCTGCTGTGATGTAAGGGAGATTGATGTTGGAAGATGTAACGCCGGAAAGCTCGATCTTAGCCTTCTCTGCTGCTTCTCTCAATCTCTGCATAGCCATACGGTCAGATCTCAAGTCAACACCGTCGGATGTCTTGAATGACTCTACAAGATAATCAACGATCTTGTTATCAAAGTCATCACCGCCAAGTCTGTTATTACCTGCTGTTGCAAGAACTTCAAATACTCCGTCAGCGATATCAAGAACAGATACATCGAATGTACCGCCGCCCAAGTCGAAGACGAGGATCTTCTGGTCAGATTCCTTATCAAGACCGTAAGCAAGGGAAGCAGCCGTAGGCTCGTTGATGATTCTCAATACATCAAGTCCTGCAATACGGCCTGCATCCTTTGTAGCCTGACGCTGTGAGTCAGTAAAGTATGCAGGAACAGTGATAACTGCCTGTGTTACGGGAGTTCCAAGATAAGCCTCTGCGTCGCTCTTGAGCTTGGAGAGGATCATTGCGGAGATCTCCTGAGGTGTGTACTGCTTATCGTCGATGGATACCTTGTAATTTGAACCCATCTCTCTCTTGATGGACTGGATCGTACGGTCAGGATTTGTAACAGCCTGTCTCTTTGCTACCTGTCCGATAAGTCTCTCACCTGTCTTTGTAAAACCTACAACTGAAGGTGTTGTTCTGTTGCCTTCGGGATTCGGGATAACTACTGTCTCTGAACCTTCCATAACTGCAACACATGAATTTGTTGTACCAAGGTCAATACCGATTACTTTTGCCATTTTGTTTTTCCTCCTGGTTCTTTTGAACCGCTAATCTATCTCTTTATTATGCTTTCTTGCTGACAAGGATCTTGTCGACAATGCCGTAGTCAAGTGCTTCCTGAGCTGTCATCCAGTGATCTCTGTCCGTATCCTGCATCAAGGTCTCAAGATCTTTGCCGCAGTTGTCAGCGAGGATCTGATTTAATCTCTTTCTTGTATCCTTGATGTGATCTGCAGCGATCAGGATCTCTGTAGCCTGACCCTGAGCTCCGCCCAAAGGCTGGTGGATCATGACTTCCGCATTAGGCAGGATGCAGCGCTTGCCCTTTGTACCTGCAGAAAGAAGAACTGAACCCATGGAAGCTGCCATACCCATGCAGATCGTCTGAATGTCGGGCTTGATAAGACGCATTGTGTCTAAGATCATGAGTCCGTCAGATACGGATCCTCCGGGGCTGTTGATGTAGAACTGAATATCCTTATCCGGATCCTCTGCCTCAAGGAAGAGGAGCTGAGCCGTGATAAGGCTTGCTGTTACTGAGTTTACCTCTTCGGAAAGGATAACGATCCTCTCTTTGAGAAGTCTTGAATAGATGTCATAAGCACGCTCACCGCGGCCTGTTGTCTCGATTACTGTAGGAACCAAGCTTGATCTGATTAAATCCATTGTATTTCTCCTTTATCTTCTTAATTTTTTACCTTAGTTAGCCACCTGGACCTGAGCATGTCTTATCACTCTGTCCTTGTACTTATATCCCTTAGCGAAAACCATCGCTATCTCCTGCTCGCCTAAATCTTCATCATCAACATGCATCATTGCATCATGAAGGTTCGGATCGAATTTCGTTCCTCTCTCGGCAGGTATCTCTTCTACACCGATCTTCTTGAGAGTATCCTGTGCCTGTCTTCCTACGAGTTCCATTCCCTGAATGACTTTCTCGAGAGAATTCTCGTCGGATTTTTTCGCTCCGTCCATAGCTCTGTCAAGATTATCGATGAGCGTCAGGAATTCCTTTGTTACGCTTGCAATCGCATCTGCGTAGAGGTTTTCCTTTTCCTTTTGAGTACGCCTTCTGTAGTTATCGTACTCGGCGTAGAGGTTCATGTATCTTGCTTCGAGTTCACTGGTCGTATCATTACCGCCGGCTGTATCCTCTGCATCTTCATCCTCATCTTCGTCTTCCGCGGTCTTCGGCGCTTCTTCAGCTGCGCCCTCTGCAGAGACCTTGTCGGAAGCTGCCGCATCTTCAACGGAAGCCATATCGACCTCATCTTTTACAGGTTCGTCGTCGGCCCCGAAAAACAACTCTTCATCATTACTGCTCATTTTCTTTATCCTTTCCCTTTTAATGGTTGTATATATTTATGCTTCGGTAAATCTCTTCATCTCATCGTTAAGCTTCTTCTTAACAAAATCGATCTGTGATATTACCTTCGAATAAAGCATTCGTTTCGGTCCTATAACTCCGATATTGCCGGAGACGGAATCCGTCAGATTGTATGTTGCGGTTATAAAACTGCAGTCATCCAATCCTTCCAAAGTGATCTCCTGTCCGATCCTGATCATGAATGAATCGTCAGAACCCTGCTCTCTTGCGGCATTCTCCATCTCGTTAACGTAACCTGCGACCATGCCTGAATCAGAAAGCGTTCCGAGAAGATCCCTTGCCCTGCCGAGTGAATTAAAGTCAGGAAGGCTGAGCATCCTGTGTTCACCTTCAAGATATATATTGAGTTCATCTGCCTGCTTGATAGCCGCATATGCCTCGTAAAGCACCTGCTTGAGCAAAGGCTCGGGAACGTCAGTATTCTTTCCCGCACTCTCAACCGTTACGAGAGTGATCTCATCAAGAGGTTTTCCCGTAAGGTGTTTCTCGACAGCACCTGAGATCTTCATGATCTGCTCATCATTAATAAAATTAGGGATCCTTACAACCTTATCCTTAACAACTCCTGCTGAAAGCACCATTACGACAAGTGCCTTTCCGGGTTCGATCATGAGGATCTTGAGCTGCTTGAGAAAACTCTTCTTTAGTCTCGGACTCATTGCGAGGGATACGAACCCCGTCGTCTCGGATAATGTATGTGTAGCGTTCTTTATAAGTTCAGTAACCTCGTCAACGCTGGAATTGATCCTCTTCTCGATCTCGAGCTGCTCCCTGGGGGACAGTTCCTCGATCGTCATGAGTGAATTGACATATTCACGATATCCTCTGTCAGAGGGGATACGGCCGGCTGATGTATGGGGTTTCTCGATAAGTCCCAGATGCTCCAATTCAGCCATCTCATTACGGAGAGTCGCGGAGCTGACATTAAAGTTGTGGCGCTCGATCAAAGCCTTTGAACCGACAGGTTCATTGGTTGATACATAATCGTCGACTATGGCATGTAAAACTTCTTTTTTGCGGTTGTCTAACTGCATCTTTATGTCTCTCCCTTCTCCGATTAGCACTCTACACCTTTGAGTGCCAACAACAATATACTCTTAAAGTCAAAAATAGTCAAATGTCAATTTGAGTGAAATCTGAGGTTGTCATAATGACCCTGAAACAAGCCTTTCCGGGATGCGGATAAATCCCGTACAAGACGGCATTTCCCGACCTTTAAGACTCTGACTTTTTGTTTTTCCCGTATTCCAATTTCCCCGACGGATTCATTATAATACAGACTATCTTAACCAGACCTTAATTCGGGAGGAATCATGAGAGGGATCGTTTTCGACATCGACGACACACTATACTGCAGACAGGACATGCTCGTTAAGGCAGCCGAGACAGTGCTCGGAGTAAAAGTTCCTGACTGGCGCGAATTCATAAGGATCTTTTACGAAAAGAGCGAGATCAACATGGCCGCTCTCGAATCCGGCGAGGTTTCTACCCATGATATCAACGGCTGGCGTTACAACGAGACATTCAGACTTTTGGGACTCCCCTATAAACAGGATGACGGCGGCAAGGCTGCTGACACCTACCTTGAACTACAAAGTCATATGGTAATAAGTGACGGGCTGGCCGGAGTATTGGACAAGATCGCTAAAGATCCCGATATCCGTCTCGGCATCCTTACCGCAGGTGAATCCAGGCACCAATGGAACAAGGTCGGCATGCTCGGTCTAAACAGATGGTTTAGCAATGACTATATTATCGTTACCGGTGATACACCTTACACAAAACCTGATAAAGAATTATATAAGATGATGGAAGAAAGGCTGGATCTATCCCCTTCCGACCTTTGGATGATCGGTGACAATTACGATAAAGATATCAAAGGCGCGATCGAAAACAATTGGCATACATTATGGCTCAACAGAAGAGGCCTTCCCGATCCGGAACACCTGCCCGATATCTCGGTCCTTACAGATGAAGAGTTCATCGCAGCTTTGGCAAAGGAGTTTACATAATGTTCGGCCGGAAAAAAGACAATCATCTCACATACGATAAAGAGAACGAGACACCCGCCGTCAAATCGAGTATCTGCACGGGCGAAAAGACCGCCGGCTTCATCGATAACAGGACAGGCAAATACCGTGATGTCATGCTGATCAAGTCTGATGCTGATATTGCCGAATTCAAGAAACAGTGCGGAGTCGACGATATAAAAACGATCTACTGACTTCCTCGACCGAAAAGGATCCAATTCAGTCATTACAACATGACACCGGCAGCACCTGCATCAATACGAACAGTTCACCAGTCTCTAACAAACGAAAAGCCGCAGGCACGGGGATGTGACTGCGGCTTTGATTACGGTTATGTGAGGTTATCAGAGATCGTAATACATCTCGTATTCCATAGGTGTAGGCATGGATACGTGACGGCCAAGATCTTTTCTGCGGTTAGTGATCCAGAGGTTGATGAGTTCGATCGGGAAAACGCCGCCGGCAGTAAGGAAGTCGTGATCTTTCTCAAGAGCCTTAAGGGCAGAACCCAAAGACTTGGGAAGACCCTTGATCTTTTTCTTATCTTCATCGGAAAGATTGAAGAGGTTGAAATCGTAAGGACCATAGCCTTCTGCGTGCGGATCGATCTTATTTTTGATACCGTCCAGACCTGCCATGAGGATAGCAGCATAGCAATAATATGGATTGCATGTGGCATCGGGATTTCGAAGCTCGAATCTCTTCTGGTCGGGTGACTTTGCATAAGCAGGGATACGGATAACTGCACTTCTGTTTGCAGTGGCATAGCCGATAGTAACCGGAGCCTCAAAGCCCGGGAGAAGACGTTTATAAGAATTTGTTGAAGGGTTCGAGAATGCGCAGATAGCAGGAACGTGTCTTAAGATACCTCCGATAAAATAGAGTGCAGTCTGTGAAAGGCCGGAGTATCCGTTCTCATCGTAGAAGACCGGTTTGCCATCCTTGAACATGAGCATATGGACATGCATACCGGAACCTGCCTCACCGTAGATAGGCTTGGGCATGAAGGTAGCCGTCTTTCCTTCCTTAACTGCTTCATTCTTTACGATGTACTTTGTTAGCATCGTCTTATCGGCCATCTCCGTCATTGAACCGAATTCGACTTCGATCTCCATCTGGCCGGGGCCGCCGACTTCATGGTGATGGTACTTAACCTTAATGCCCTGATTTTCCATAAGCATCGTTACTCGGCTTCTGTAATCGTAATTGATGTCCTGCGGAGGCGCGATGTGATAACCGCCCTGGTGAGGAGTCTGGAATCCAAGGCTTCCGAATTCGCCTGTATTCCAGAATGCTTCAGCGCCATCTATAGTAAAGCCTGAACTGTTAGGCTTGTTGTTGTATGTGACCTCGTCGAATACATAGAATTCGAATTCGGGTCCTAAAAGGAATGTATCAGCGACACCTGATTCCTTCATGTACTCTTCAGCCCTCTTGCTGACATTTCTTGGTTCCTGGTCGAAAGGAATATTCTCCTTTTCGCCGATGATCCTAACGTCGCCTATCATGGCGAGAGTCTTGATCTCACAGAAATCATCGATTGCCGCACTTGAAAGATCGGGAATAAAGACCATGTCGCTCTTTTCGACCGGAGCAAAACCGTAGTTGCTTCCGTCGAATCCGATTCCGGCAGTCATGGTCTTCTCGGAAAACCTGTCTGCGGGGATGGTCAGATGATGCCATCTTCCGTTCAGATCGATCATCCTGAAGTCGATCATTTTGATGTCGTTCTCTTCGATGAAAACCTTCGCCTCTTCAAAATTACTTAGCATATATTCCACCTCCGCTAAAGTATTGATTAAATCATATCATGAGATAACAGCTAAAAGTCTCTCAAGATGCAGTAAAATTAATGATTTCGGGCTTTTGGGCAAGTGCATAATTGAGAATACTCCCATTCTATGTAAAATATATAAAAATCGAATTTGAGGTGCAGGCAATGAAGGTTGAATTCGGCTACGGCAAGGATGTACAGACAGTAGATATTCCCGATAAGAATCTTGATCAGATCCTTTTGGCTAACGACATAGAACATGAGCGCCGCGGACCTGATGCGGTTGTTTACGCGCTTGAAAACCCTATTGGCTCTCCCAGGTTAAAAGATCTTGCAAAGCCCGGTCAGAAGATAGTTATCGTAACGAGCGATATCTCAAGACCTTTGCCGAGTTTTGACGTTATACCTTCCATCCTTGACGAACTTTATCTTGCAGGGTGCGACCCGAAAGATATCACTGTCGTTTTCGCTTTGGGATCACACAGACCCCACACTGAAGAAGAAAAGAAAAAGCTCGTAGGCGAGCGTGTATACAGCGAAGTCAGATGCATTGATTCCGATCCGTCCGACTGCATTCATATGGGTGATACTTCAAGAGGAACACCCGTTGATATCACAAGAAGCGTTGCCGAAGCTGATTTCAGGATCGGTGTGGGCAATATCGAATTTCACTATTTCGCAGGTTATTCCGGCGGAGCAAAGGCTCTTATGCCCGGTGTTTCCACACCTTCCGCCATTCAGGCAAACCACCGTATGATGATTGACGAGAGAGCCTGCGCCGGAAATCTTAACGGCAACCCCATAAGAGCAGACATAGAAGAATCAGAGACGTTCTGCCACTTAAGTTTTATCGTTAACCCGATACTTGATGAACATAAGCACATCGTTTTCTGCGTTGCAGGTGATGTTACCAAAGCTCACAGGGAAGGCTGCAAATACCTTGATAACATGTACAGAAAGCCTCTTAAGAGAAGAGCTGACATCGTTATCGTATCCCAGGGAGGCGCTCCTAAGGACGCAAACCTTTATCAGACCCAGAAGGCACTGGACAATTCAAAATATGCTGTAAAGGACGGCGGGACGATCATCGTTATCGGCGCATGCAATGAAGGATTGGGAAGCGCCAAGTTCGAAGAGTGGCTCACTACTGCAAACACACCGGATGAGCTCATCGAGAGAGTAGGAAGGGATTTCCAGCTCGGCGGGCATAAGGCGGCTGCAATAGCAATGGTATTAAAGCATGCCAAGATAGTTCTGATATCCGAGATGGATGATGACTTCGTAAGGAGCATCTTCTTAGAGCCAATGCATTCCGCACAGGAAGCATTTGATGAAGCATATGCAAGATACGGCGAAGACTGTTCAGTCATATGCATGCCGTTCGGCGGTGCCACATTGCCGATGCCTCCCGAAGAGTAAGTTCAGGTTTATAGCATTTAACTTTTCGATAACTCTATTTTTCTTGTTGTAACTTATAGGCTTTACCTATATAATCGCCGTTATGGTTTTACAACTTACTGACAGTACAAAAGACATATACAAGAGATTGTTAAAGATCGCCGTTCCGATGATGATACAGAACGGTGTGTCTAACATCGTAAATCTTCTGGATAATTTCATGATCGGAATGGTCAGCACGAATGCGCTGTCGGGCGTAGGCATCGCAAACCAGATGATGTTCGTATTCTATCTTATGACGTTCGGAGCAACCGCAGGCTCAGGCATCTTTACGGCACAATATTACGGCAACCGCGACTGGGAAGGCGTCAGGATCACTTTCAGATTTAAGATCGTCACAAACCTTATCCTTTCTGTCCTGGCCAGCTTCATATTCTTCTTCGGCGCAAACTTCCTTGTATCGCGCTTTCTTATGGGAGAAGGAGATCCTGCCGATGCTGCCGAGACACTTAAGATAGGAGTGCAGTATCTTCATGTGATGGTCATATCCCTGATACCGATCGGAATATGCCAGTCGTATGCAGGCACACTTCGCGATATCGGCGAGACAAAGGTTCCTCTTATAGCTTCAGCAATAGCGATCGCAGTAAACTTTACGGGAAATCTCCTGCTCATTTACGGACTTCTGGGATTCCCCGCTTTAGGTGCTCTCGGTGCCGCTATAGCTACGGTCATCTCGAGATTTGTGGAACTTGGCGTGCTGATCGTTTATGTGGCTACACACAAAAAGCAGTGTCCTTTCATTGTAGGTGCTTTCAAGCATTTCAAGATCCCAGCAAAAATGGCGCGCGAATTTATTATCAAGGCCACTCCGCTTCTTTTAAACGAGACGATGTGGTCATTCGGAATAACGATGCTCAATCAGTCATATTCATTCAGGACTCTTGATGCCATGGCTGCAATACAGATAGAAACATCGATCTATAATGTCATGATGGTCGCTTTCGTCGCCATGGGTGAAGCAGTCGGTATCCTGACAGGTCAGGTATTGGGAAGCGGCAAAGTAGAAGAAGCAAAGAAAGATGCATTTAAGATGATCTGGTTTACGGTAGCTTTCGGCACCTTGTTCGGACTTATCATGATAATCATAAGTCCATTCTTCCCGATGATATTCCCTGATGCGACTGTTCAGATCAGGAACCTTGCAACATGGCTCATAGTGATCAACGGAATCCTTATGCCGTCCTATTCTTTCACGCATGCGGCATATTTCATAATCAGATCAGGCGGAAAGACACTCATAACCATGATCTTCGACTCAGGTTTTGTATGGATACTGTCCGTGCCCTGTGCTTTTCTTTTAAGCCATTATACGGATCTTCCGCTTGTATGGATGGTATTTGCCGTACAGGCGCTTGAGCTCATAAAATGCATAACAGGCGGACTGTTCGTCAGAAGCGGAGTCTGGGCCAAGAACATCGCAAAGGAAGTCAACGAAGAATCAACCTGATTAACACTGTTTTGTAACACGATTAGTATTACAATATAGTCTGGATTTATTTAAGTGAGGATTCTAAATGGGCTGGGACGCAGGTTTTCTTTTATATCTGCAGAATAACATAAGATCGGATGTGCTTAATCCGGTCATGACTTTCATCACCCATACCGGAGATAAAGGGATCGCTCTGATAGCTTTAGTACTTATCCTTCTTTTGATACCGAAAATGAGACGTGTAGGCATTATAGCTGCAATAAGCATAGCTTTCGAAGCAATAATCACAAATATTTTCATAAAGAACATGGTTGCCAGGACAAGACCTTATGAGACTGTCGACGGGCTTGTTAACCTGATCGAAAAGCAGAAGGATTACTCCTTCCCTTCCGGTCATTCCGGCGCCGCGTTTGCCGTTGCAGGAGCTCTCATCGTTATCGCGTTGTTAGGACTTCCCGTAGTTGTGGAAGCAGGAAAGATCAAGAGAACAAAGATGAATCTTACATATAAGCTTTTCGCCGTCCTGATGATAATCTACGCGGTAATACTTGCATTCTCGAGAATGTATGTAGGCGTTCATTATCCCACGGATATAATAGGCGGCACTCTCCTCGGAGCAGCAACCAGTTTCATTGCTTATTTTGCCTATCATGTGGCGATCCGCAAGATCTCGGTACGCAAAGCTGCAAAAACAGAAAACGCGTAATTTTTTTAACCGGGCAAACGTCCCGTCTTCTTCCTTATCTTCTCCTCATAAAGAAGTCTGTCGGCATTATTCATTACATCGTAGATATCGATCTTATTGCTGCATGTGAATTTATAGATACCGGTACTCATTCCAATGAGATAAGGCTTATCAGCGGTCACGTTGTGCTGCTTCGTGACCTTTTCGATCCTTGCCTTCATGGAATCGACATTGCAGTCAGCACCGGTTATGGCAAGCGCAATAAACTCATCGCCTCCGATACGTCCGATGATATCAGTTTCTCTGAAAGATTCGCGAAGAATCTCTGATACCGTCCTTAGCGCGAAGTCACCATCGTCATGCCCGTACATATCGTTAACGACCTTAAGATCATCCATATCCGCATAACAGATGATAGCCATCTTGCCCTGGTTTACAGGTTCTGCGAGAACCTTTTCCGCATTAGCGATAAAACCTCTTCTGTTGTAAAGTCCGGTAAGTTCATCTTTTTGGGCAATCTCTTCAAGCTTTGTATTATCTCTTATAAATCTCTCAAGAGAAATCTGAAGAGACTGCTTTACGCGGTTCTGTTCTTCGATCATGAACAAAGATCTTAATGTAACAGACAGCTGGAACGACAGCGAGGCTATGCTGAAGGATTTTGCGACCGGCACCTCGTTAACGAGCAATCCGTAATAATCAGGGCCCACGAACAAAGGCGATACGATCATCGTGCGGCGTTCGTCATCTGTTATGAATTCATTATCGAAAATACTCTCTGTACGAAGGAGCTGCTGCTCTTCCGGAGGCATCCTCAGACCATCCTTATCGGATATCGCTTTAAGAAGAATAGACTTCGGGAGCGTCCATTCGGGATCGCCGGAATTCTTGATATTCCCCTGGAAAAGATAAAGGAGAGATCTGCTGATCCCGACACCCGTAAATCCTCCGAGCAGGAGCTCATAACGGATCTCATCGCTTCCTTCAAGCAGAAGGATATCACCTACTTTGCGGCTGACCACTCCCTGCATCCTCTCAGTCCTTCTCCTTGCAACATTAGCAGGAAGGATGCCGGAAAAAGCAAGTCTTCTGAAGTATTTGGAGAACACTTCATTGACCGATAACCTGAGCTTATCGTCTTTTGCTTTGCTCAAAGCCTTATACTGCATTGTCTGAAGGACATTAAAGAGTTTTTCCCTGGTGGAGAGCATGAACATATCCGTTCTCAAAAGAGATGCGAACTGCTCATTCATGGCAGAGATCTTATCCTCATTTTCCGCATCCCTTACAAAGTCAGCAAAAGAATCAGTAAAGCAATCCATTGAAGCTGAGACTGAATCCGTACCGCCGTATATATTAAACAGATAATCTTTTACCCCGTTTTTAAACCCTTCCGGATCGCTGTCCATCTTATCGAATCCCAACCTGATGCTCATCTCTTCAACATCAAGTTCATCACAGCCGCAGGAACTCCTTAAGACCAGATGAGTGTCAGCAGCCATATCTTTGGGGGCATTGCCGTTTATATAGTTATAGGCATTAAGAACTGCCTTATATGCAAGCGCCGCTGAACTGGCTTCAACTGTAGTAAGTGCCGGTTCAAGTGATATAGCGAAGACGTCATCATCAAATCCTGCAACAAGGATATCTTTACCGGGGATAAGCCCTCTATTGTTTAAAGCGTTATACCCGCCTACAGCCATTGAATCGTTCGCGAATACGATAGCCTCGAGATCTTCATTTTTATCAAGGAGCTCATCAACCACCGCTTCACTCGCCATGGAAAAATCGCCGTATACAATTCTGTTTTCTTCCACCTGAATACCGTTATCGGTCAGCACATCCTTATATATTTCAAGCCTTTCACGTGCATCCCTGTTGGTAAGAGGGCCTGATACATATCCGATCTTTTTGACGTTATGTCTCTTGATAAGATGAACAAGAAGATCTGTCAGTCCGGATCTGTTATCGAATGTAACCGCATGATATCCTTCAAAATCCGAGAAAAGGCAGATGACAGGAACATCAGGCAAAGACTTAATGAATTCCGTCTGCAATGCCATATCGGCTCTTGAACAGATAAGACCCTGAAGGACATACACTATGTCAACGTTACGCTCTGTCGGAATATTATAGATAGTATTGTACTGATACTC
The DNA here is from genome assembly GCA_024684815.1 of Saccharofermentans sp. Lineage (GTDB taxonomy): Bacteria > Bacillota > Clostridia > Saccharofermentanales > Saccharofermentanaceae > Saccharofermentans. The sequence goes on from JAIKWL010000001.1 coordinate 15,653, forward strand.
ATATTTCTTATCGACATAGCGGCTGTCTGTCTTTCCTATGTAATGACCCGGAAAGATAAAAAGATTGGCATCTATTGCTTTTGCAGCCTGCTCAGCGCCCTTTGCAGCCTGATTGGAAAAGTAATTATCTATGTCGTCGATAACTAAACCGATATTGAGTCTTTTTCTCATATCATGTTGTTCCTTTCATGAATGCGTTTGTCAAAAACCGCGAAGTCTCTTCCTGGACATCTTATCAGCATACATCCTGGAATCCGCTTCCAGGATCATGTCTTCTATATCTATATTCTTATCGATAACCCGTTCAGCGACACCAATGCTGGCACCGACTTCAAAAGGCTTGTCGGTCATAGCGGGATCGGCATCGGCTGCCATCTCTATCTCATTGCGGATATCCTTTATCGTTCCCTCAAGCTTCTTATCACCGATGACTGCGAAAGCGAATTCGTCACCGCCGTATCTGGCGGCCACACCGCGGTCCTTCACATACTTAAGGATCGCCCTGGCAAGAGTCTGTATCGCGATATCTCCGTTCTCATGTCCGTATGTATCGTTAATAGTCTTGAGCTTATCCATATCGATAGAGAACAGAGAAAGGATCTTGCCGGAATTCGCGGGAGTGTTAAGGAGTTTCTTGACGACTGCGAAAAAGCCTCTCCTGTTGTACAGACCTGTAAGGAAATCCTGTTCTGACAGGAGTTCATTCGCCCTGTTCTTGGTAATGAGTTTCTTGTTGTTATTTACTGCATTGACGGCAGCATTTACAAAAAGACTGAACTCTTCAAATCTCTGCTGGGATCTCAATGTGATCAGATCATAGCCGTTGACCACATAACCGAATGATTCCGTGGAAGACCTGATCTGTCTGAACAACAGGACATTGATATTGCTGCCAGGTGCCATAATAAGATCATAGTCAGGGATCGGATATCTCATCCTGTAGAATTTCTGCGCATTGGTATACTTGTTCGATCTTCCGTGGAACACACTGTGGCAGCAATCATCCTCGTTAACACCGACAAAATAATAATGGCTCTTCCACACCCAAAGTGAATTTCTAAGATTATCAGCAGCTTCATCAAGATTATCCGTAGATGTCATCTGTGATACGAAGCGGCCCATCTCGAGCATATGTCTGAACGCATCCTGGTTCTCTTCGGCAAGCTGGTCCACTATCTCAGCCCACGGGAAATCAGAACTTGATTTACATCCGCAGGACTGCATGAACATTGACTTATAAGGGATCAGGAACGAATCGTCCGGAACCTTTTTCTGTTCCTCCCAATTCCTGATACGATATAAGATCTCCACAGCTATCTTGTGATAATCAAGCTCACATGTAGTTAATACAGGATCGTTATACTGTCCCTGCCAGATACCGTCAAAGCCCGTAACTATTACGTCTTCAGGAACTCTGATGTATTTTTTATGAAGGGAATCACAAACACCTATTGCCATTGAATCGTTGGCGCAGATGATCGCATCCGGAAGATCGTATCCCTTATCCAGCAACTCATCCATTACGGTAAGCGCTCTTGCCTGCCAGAAATCCCCGTAGAAGATATTAGCAGAACCGGGATCTATTCCGTGCTTTTCAAGGACTTTCTTAAAGATACCGATCCTTGCTTCCGAGAACGGATTATCCTTAAAGCCTGCAAACATATCAAGTCTTTTGGCACCGTGAACAGTAACGACATGTTCAACAACAGCCTCAAAACCGGTATCGTACTCAAAATCGGCATTGATGCAGCCTTTTACAGGGTACTGGAAAGTAATTACAGGAACGTCATTTTCATGCCCTATCGCAGTAAGTCTTTCAATGACTTCCCTGGTCTTTATCATCTCTCCGAAAATGATTATCGACGCAAGTTCCATCCTCGACAAAAGATCAGCAAACTCCATCTCAAGTTCAGCCTGTGTCGTATCAGGATTATTCACATTAAAGGTAAAGCTGGCAATAACATAATCCCTGTTTACTTCCGGAGTATTCAAAGCCCTTAAGAACAGGCTGAAGTTATCGGAATCATCCCATACTCCGCAGACAGCTATAAGCTTACGTCTGTTCTCAATACCGATCCTCTTTTTGAGCAGGATATTACGGATATGGATCGATGCTTTTGAGATCGCACTGATAACAAAAATAACCGCCGCATCGTCATAGTCTTCCTGTACTTCAAAGAGCATCCTGTGCTTCTGCCAATGCCTGTCGAGCTTGATGGAATAAGGATCAGTGATATTTTCCTGATCCGGTCCCGAAGCAAAGATGCATTCTATGGAACGTTCCTCATCGGCTCTCCCGTCAAAGGAAAATTCATAAGCAGTGCCTTTTTTAAATGCAAATCCGCCCTGCAGGAGCCTTGTCTCACCGGATACACCCGAAATAAATGACGGAGTGATGATCAGTTCATCTTCCATGAAACTTACATTGGTATTCAGATCACCTTCGGCAACATAGAAAGCGTTGCTTGCCCCTGTACCTGATTTATTGTTATCTCCTGAGCTTTCGGGATCAAGTGACAATATCCTTGCAGGTCTTATTACATCCCTGTCATATGCTGCTTTCTGATAGTATCTTACGTAATCGACAAGAAGTTCCGCATCATTATCTTTCAGTTCAGCCTTAGCATCAGTGCTTTTTCCGGATCTATCTCCTCCTGCAGAAACTCCGATGACCAGATGGAAAGGCTTGTCAAAAGGCGCGGGATAAGGCAGTTCAGTCTCACCGTTCCTGGAAAACCAGTAAGATGTTCTGTAATACTCTTTTCCGTCGCACGCGAAGATGATCTCATCCTGATCCCATTCACATGAAAAGACATGAAACTCGGAAGAAAAATCCAGATTGAGTTTACGGTAGCTTCCGGAACGCTCTGTATAAGGATATCCGAAGACGACTCTCGATACGGCTTCATCAGTCTTGGCACCGGCGATCTCGACCATGTCGATCTGCCCGTGAAGAGGAAACTCTTTATAGTTTCCGGTTGCCTCATCGTAGGATGCGCTCGGCATCAGACGGATGTAACTTAATATACCGTTAGCCTTAGGGACTTTGATCCTCGCTACGATCTTGCCGTATGTATATTCTCTCTTGCCATATGTACTGACTCTTCCGGACAGATACCTCAGCTCTCCGGAACTGTTAGTAGTGATCTTAGGTCTAATGGAAAGACAACTGTCTCTTAATTCAATACATTTATCACCGCAGTACTCCTGACGCTCACCATCTATCCATCCGGGAGCGCGGCTTTCAGAACTCCAGATCGATCCGTTAATTGAATTACTGTTAAACTCGTCGGACCAGACTACATGGAATCCGTCCGGCAATGAGATCTTGGTACTCATCAGGTTGAACTATCGGTCAAATAAAAGGTCCTTATGTATCAGGTGCAAAAACATCCATAGCAGCATTGTTGCGCGCCATAATGTATTTATAGCAGTCATCGGCACTTACTTCGAATGCCTTGAAGATATCCTTGACAGCATCGTAGATCGCCTTGCATCTGATGATATCAACTGTATCATGAGCCTGTGAGAAAAGTCCGAAGATGAGCATGTCATACATCTTGTAGAAGTCTACTTTGAAAGCATCAAACTCATTGATAGCTCTGAGGAACAAATCCTTATTCTCGGGTTCATAAGTACGCATGATATTTAAAAGATGCAGTTCTTTCTTAGCGCAGCCGGCAATGGCATTTACACTGGCCTTGATGCCCGGGCTGACGGTCCTTGTATTGTAACGGACGATCGTCATTGAGAGCTCATCAACCATATCTACACAGTCTTCGATATGTCTTGCCATCTGGAAGATATTGATGCGCTTCTCGGGATCCTGTTCGACAGAATGCAGTCTGTCGGAAAAACCGTGGAAAACTATATCACCGTCATTTTCAAGTTTATTGATACGTCTTGAAATAGCTACTCTGTCTTCTATTTTTTCGAGCATCCCCAGGAGCTCGACACATTCTTCATTAAGGACCTCAGCCAATTTCTGAGCCTGATCAAATAGGAATTCGCGATCGTCTTGTGTCATCAGACTAGCCTCCTGCACAATTTTATAGCCTATTATATATTAACAAAGATATTTTATTCAAGCGAAGAAGACCTGTTTTCGAGCGTGAATATCAAATGTAAAAAGCTGCCTCATTATCCTGAGACAGCCTATTATCTTTTCGTTAGAATTTTCTTTTATCAGAGTGCGGAAACCTTTGTACCCATCTGATCGATGTCCTGATTCTCAACTACGAGATTTACAGACTTAGGTGTGCAGACGAATGTTGTCTTAACAGGTGTAGGCTCAACTCTTCCGCCTAATGCATAAACACCGCCGCTGATGTAGTCAACTACACGCTGGTTCTTATCTGTATTTGTAAGATTGCAGATAACGATATGACCTTCACGGATATGATCGCAAACGATCTGGCTTGTTCTGATATCGAAAGGTGTAAGCATGATCACTGTTGCATTGTGCTGCATAACAGGGGTTGTAACTGCGGGCTCTTGAACGAAGGTACGAGGTTCTTCGATAAAAGATTCCTCTGCGATAGGCTCCTGCTCGAATCCTTCTTCTTCAATGTAGCCCTCTTCTTCACCGTAATAATTCTCTTCTACGTCTTCCTCTACAGGTGAGAACATGCTTCCGAAGAAATTCTTAACGTTAAAAGTGCCCATTTGTTTTTCCTCCTTAAAAAATCGCCCGACCAAGGACATTCATATAACATAATGGGATATTAACGAACTTTGACTTTTACTTCAATAAATTTGGGCAATATGACATAAGATGGTAACGTAACACGGGTTTTTATTACAAAATGTAACAAAAATCAACCGAACAATGTTACACAGGCTTATATTGAGAGCGGTCTCCGAATATTGCAGTGCCTATACGGATGTGCGTTGCACCTTCATATATAGCGCTCTTATAGTCCTGACTCATACCCATGGAAAGGACCTTCCAGCTCTCAAGTCCCGTATATTCTTTAAGGTCTTCATATATTACTCTTGTCTTCGCAAAAACCTCTCTTGCCTGACCTTCGTAAGTCTCTATGGGAGCCATCGTCATAAGGCCGCAGATTTTAATCGAGGGCATGTCTATGATCTTATCTATAGCAGGCTTTAACTCATGAGGTGCAAAGCCGTGCTTGCTCTCTTCTCCCGACACGTTTGCCTGTAAAAGAATGTTGGAAGTAACATTGTTACTTGCGGATCTTTTGGAGATCTCCTCAGCAAGTTCAATACTGTTTACAGAGTGTATAAGAGATGTTTTTCCTATAATATATTTAACCTTATTCTTCTGTAACGTTCCTATTAGATGCCAGTTTGCATCGATATCCAGAGCAGAGAATCTCTCGACCTTCGGGACGAGTTCCTGGACGCGGTTTTCCCCAAGATTGGAAAGTCCGCTCAAAGCTGCAGCTTCGGCATATTCAACGGGGAACACTTTTGTAACTCCAATGAGAGTAACAGATCCCTTAGTTCTTCCTGACAGGGCAACCGCTTCATCTATTGATTCCCGGACAGCAATTATGTTGTCCGATATCCTTTTTTTCAACTGCTCATCAAAATCGTATTCCATATCAGTCGACCTTATCTCCGGGCTTAACAGTCTTAGGGTTAGTAATAATAACTGTATCAAGATTAGGTACAGATGAATTGCCCACCTGGTCGATGATCGCAAACTCTCTGTCATTATCCAGAACTATTACTCTTACTTCTTCAACGAAACCCTGGTTATTGGTATATACGGATGCCATTCCCGAATATTCGGATACGCTGATCTTCTCGCATGTCATACCAAGACCTGTGGCAGAATCGACAAAAGATGCGATATAGCCTTCAGTATAAAGCCTGTCTAGTTTTTTCAGGTTTGCATAATCGTTTGGAGTCGAGAATGCAACTATCGTGCCGCCGTTATCCAGGAATTCGGTATGGACAACGGTACACCCGGGCACATTCGTTTTCTGCTGCTCGACGACATTGCCTTCATCATCTATCTTCTCATTAGGAAGGATATTGATATTAAATATCGAGTCGTTTGCAAAAGTGTCGGTACCGACAGCCGCACCCGGCGCAAAATAGATGCAGAATGAAGGATTGCCCTTAGGCGCATAATCCACATTGACAAGGCTCGGAACAGAAACCCTCATACCGTCAGTCTCTGTGATAACGATCTCGATGTCGACCGTTCTCAAGTCGAGAAGATCTTCGACATAACGTGAGGTCTCAAAAGTAATGAGAGTGCCCGAAGCATCACTTTCGCAGCGGACAACCTTACAGTTATCAATGGAGATACCTTCAGTACGCACGTTGATGTCATGTGTCGTGCCTTCCTTAAAATCTGAAGCAGCCGCATCATTAGCTGACAGATATACAGTCAGATACTGGCTCTCATTCTGAGCGATCCTTACTGCCGAAGTATCGGCCTTAACGCTAAGATCGGAAGTAATAGCACCGACTGAATTATTCAGATAGCCTTTGATCTCAGCAGCAGGCATTGAAAGGAATGTATCGTAATCAAGTTCCTGCTCCTTACCGTCGAGTCTGAAAGATACGATACCCGGTCTGTGAGCTTCTATTACCGTTGCATACTTCTCAACTTCGGCTTCGTATACTTTCTCATCGCTTCTTAAGGTAACTATTCTTGCATCATCGAAATCGATCTTGCTCATCTCATCTTCGCGCTCGTCAAGGATAACATTTACCGAAGAACTGTATGACGACAAATTGTTGAGATTTCCGCTCATCGAATCAAATCTTACGGAATCTAAGATAGCGGAAAGGTTCTTGTTATAGTTCCTGTAGATCGTATCAGCCTCGGCAACGCCGCCTGCAAAGATCAGTTCCTGCTGGACATCAGATATCTGGGACTGGACATTACGGAGATCGGTGACGACAGACTTCATATTGTCAGGCACGACGATCGCTATCTCCTGTCCCTTTGCAACTCGTGAACCTTCTGTTATCTGTGTAACAAGTTCTCCGGTCTGCTCGCTGTTTATAGTATCCTCATCTCTTACGATCAATGCTTTTGCACCTATGGTGTGTTCAACGGCACCTGTCGTAACGAACGAGAAGTTAGGTTTCTCGGCGATATAGTCATATAAGTGATGAACAACGAAAACAAGCACGAGAAGTGCAGCAGCGACAGCAACTGCTCCGAGCACGCCGTTCCTTATAGCGCGGCTCTCGGCGCTCTTTTGCGAAGGATTCTTGCGCTTATACTCATTCTTCTCGATCTTTTCCTGCTCTTTAAGCTTAGCCTGTTCCCTGCGCTTTTTCTGCTCTGCTATCTTCGCCTGTTCTTTTTCTTTTGCGCGTTCAGCAGAAGACACGGGCTTTTTTGCAGAAGAAGGAGCGGACTTCACGGGGGATTTTGCAGCAGGCACCTTTGATGTCTTGGGAGCAGTCTTTATATCTTTCTTGTTCTCAGATGAAGAAGTGCTCAAAGGATCCATCTGAGGAATGATACTCTTCTGGTGGTCAGCACCTGATTTTACGGAAGAGATATCCTTACCGGACTTTTGGACGGGTTTTCCGGCAGGCTTGACAGGCGCCTTTTTCCCGTCAGGCTTAACGTTCCTGTTGCCGGATCTTTTTGCCGGATCGCCAGGCTTTGCATTCGTCTTTTTCCTGTTGGCATTTCCGCCCTGAGGACTGTTATACCATTGTTTTCCGTCTGCCATTTTGCTTAACCCCCGACAGCAAGCATACAGGCAAGTTTGGCCTGTTCTTTAGCAAGGCTTCCCTGCATATAGGCAATGTAGGGAGGCTTTATCGGACCGTCACAGGACAGTTCCGTGGTAGCTCCCTGCACAAATGCGCCTGCCGCCATGATAACCTGATCGTCGTATCCGGGCATATCCCACGGAACCGGAGTTACAAAAGAATCAACCGGTGAACAGGACTGGATAGCAGCACAGAACTGCTTCATCTTTTCCGGATCCCCGAATTCGACCGTCTGGACTATATCTCCTCTCGCTTCACCAGAGGACGGACTTGTATTATAACCCTCTCCGCTTAAGATCTCTGCCGCAAATACGGCAGCCTTGAGGCATTCGCCGACACAGGCAGGTGCGGTAAAGAGTCCTCTTGCGATCATGGCATTTGCGCCCAATGTCGGACCGACCTCACTGCCCAGACCCGGAGTCGTAAGATGCCTTGCGGCATTTTCTACCAGATCCTCCCTGCCGATGATATATCCTCCGGTCCTCGCGATTCCGCCGCCGGGGTTCTTTATGAGAGATCCCGCAACAACATCGGCACCGGCTTCTATAGGTTCTCTTTTTTCGGTGAACTCGCCGTAGCAGTTATCAACGGCAACGATGATATCTTTTCTGACGGAATGGGCAAGATCTGCGATCTTTTCTATATCTTCGCACAGAAGCGCCCTTCTGCCCGTATAACCTCTGGACTTCTGGATAAACACCATCTTCGTCTCAGGCTTTATTGCCGCTCTTATCGCATCAAGATCAGGAGAGCCGTCCTCTTTGAGGTTTACTTCCTCATAGCCGATCCCGTAAGCCTTAAGGGACATATCGTTTTTATCAGAAGACAGACCGATCGTAGCCATAAGCGTGTCGTAGGGTCTTCCCGTGACCGACAGCATAATATCGCCCGGTCTTAAAGCCCCGTAGAGCATTGCCGATATCGCCTGGGTACCGGAACTGATCTGCCATCTGACATAGGCTTTCTCCGCTTTGAAGACTTTTGCGAAGATGTTCTCGATCTTCTCGCGCCCGGCATCATCATAGCCGTAGCCTGAAGTAGAACCCATATGTGTATCGGAGAACTTCTCACTCCTGAAAGCATCAAGGACCTTAAGCTCATTAAATGTGACTGTATCATCTATACAGGCATATACTTCAGCAAGCGCCTCTTCAGCCTTTTTAGCTGCCTCTATCGCCTTTTCGCTGACACCATATGCCCTGTAATTCTCAATCGCGTTATTCATAACTTGTTATTATATCAATAAAAAGCCGCCATGTTTAGAAAAACTAAAAAAGCTCACAGATGGAGCAGGAGTCATCTGCGAAAACCGGACTGTAAAGTCTCGAAAAAGGGATCATCAAATATAATGTGCCAGTTTCAAAGCACCCGGAACACACTCGAACGTCACCTTGTGGCCGGAGAAATCCTCACCGTCGTAATTGCCGTTCAGGTCCCTCGTTCCTGTGGCTTCGACAGTCAGTTCGGTGGTTACGAACGTATCTATCTCTTTGTAACCTTCGTGTCTGCCCTTCTTGTACTTTGACAGCAGGTAAAGAGATCTGGGAAGACTTACCGCGTCGATCGCACAGCAGTTCATGAGGCCGTCATCAATCTTTGCTCCCGGAGCGGGACAGAAGCCGTCACCGTAATACGAGCCGTTGCAGACAGCGATAAGCGTAAAACCCTTGTTCTCTGACTCGTTGGGCTTGCCGTCGCCGCGCAGTGCCTTGAATTTGAAATCAAATTTCCTGTCTCCGAATATACATCCCAAAGCAGATGTGACATAAGCCGTACTCCTGACGAGCCCGGAATTAGGATGGGCAAGGACTTTACTCTTTGCCCTTAACTGAACCTCGGTATCAAGTCCGATGGATGCGACATTAAGACACCAGGCTGAGCCTGCATCTATCTTTTCAGCTTTTTTGTTATAGGAAATAACCCTGATGAGATCCATATCCCTGACCGTGAACCGTTCATTGAAGATATCTTCGATACAGACACCGCAATCCGTCCTGTGCCTGTCGTCCATAACAGTTCTGGTGAAATCATTGCCGGTTCCTAACGGGATCAGAGCAAGCGGAGTATCTGATTCAGCAAGCGCGTTTCCCACTTCATGGATCGTTCCGTCACCGCCGCACGCAATTATAAGTATATCTTTCTCCGCTGTCGCATAACGGGCTGCCTCCCCGGCATGTCCGCCATATTCCGTAAAGATTATATTTGATTCTTCTGGATGCTCATAGGAGCACTTAAGGTAGATGTCTTTGAACCTTGCAAGGGCATTGGGTTCTGCCCTGCTGTTGACAATGAAAAGTTTTTTCATCAATGCACCGTCAGATTACTTCTTTTCGGAAAGCTTCATTACGACATCAACCATATCGCCGACTGTCTTTACCTCATCGAGGAGCTCATCGGGAAGACGGATATTATATGTCTCCTCGACATCAATAACGAATTCATAAAGCTGTAAAGAATCAAAAGGAAGGTCGGTGTTGAACTCAAGACCGGACGTGATCTCATCAGGAGAGATCTCCAATGTCTCGGACATGATCTTTACAACGTCTTCGAAAACCTTCTCTCTCCTGTTATCAGAATCACTCATCTTACTTCTTCTCCTTTGCGGTATCTTTAGCAACCTGTCTTGCAGTCGCTCTTACATTCTCGCTGCTGTCGTAACGTCTCAATTGCTGGGCAACATACTCGTCGACCTCGTTAACGAGATCTAAAAGATGCTGTCTGTCCTTCTCGTCATATCCCGCAAGGATATGTTTTGCCAAAACTCTGTGAAATTTGCTGTTCATTCTGCAGGCAAGCTTGCCGTTATGCGTAAGACTGATCCTGACGATCCTCTTATCGCGTTTATCACGTTCCCTGTGAACATAACCCTTCTTGACAAGCCTGTCGATAGCAACAGTAAGAGTACCCGTGGTAATACCAAGGTCTTCAGCTGTATTGGTCATAGTACGCGCATCATACGGTCCGATTGCAGTAAGAGTATGCATCTCCGCAATAGACAGGTCCTTGAAGTAACCGGCCTGAAGAGATTTCTCTTCTGTCAAAACGACGTTTTCAAAGATCCTTACGAGGGCCTCCGACATCTGTTCTTCTTCGTTCAGCAAAATGATCTCTCCCTGTTAGTCTTAATATAACGTCAGTATAACAAAAATTTGATAAACTTTCTTCAATTATTCTAAGTTCCTCATTTTCGTTTATCACATGACCCGGCCGGCATGAAGATAGTATTGATCTTATTCGGAAATTCTTACCGCCTTCTTGTCACCGTTGATCAATACAACAACGAACACAAGAACAATAAGTGACAATCCGCCGAGGATCAGTGTCATTCCGTCGCTGATTCCCATTTTCTCAAGCGCTGCATCTCCGTATGTTCCCATTGTATTAAATAAAATATGCGTAAAGATCGTAAGCAGGATCGAACGGTATTTGTATCTCAAAAAGCCAAGGAAGAATCCGAGAACAGCCGCATAGATGCCCTGCACCAGGTTGAGGTGCATGGCGCCGAAAAGAACGCCGGAAATGAGTATTACAAATATCGGCTTTATTCCTGATCTTTCAAGGAAGCCGTATGTCACTCCGCGAAGACAGAGCTCCTCTAATACGGGGCCCAGGAAGATAACATAGATCACAGTAATGAGCAGATTATTTCCTATGCCTGCACTCTGCATGAGTTCCATATAGCTATCCATGACATCAGGCAGAAGCTGGACAGCCAGCGTAAAAGCTGCACTGATCGCAAAATTAAGACCTAATACCATTCCGATGGCTGCCACAACGGACTTAACGCCGAATACCTGAGACAGACGGACTTTGGGATTCTTTCTGACAAAACCTGCAAAATACCAGATGCCGAATACTATGATGCCGATAACAGCGTACAAAATATATGCATAAAGAGCATAGTTATCGACAAAAACACGCATAAGGTTCTCCGAGGTGTTTATCACATCCTCAGCTGCCTCAATAGAGGGATTATCCTTTGCAATATCAGCGGCTGCCATTATAAAGAACGGGATCTGTGTAATCGTCTGGATGAAAAGGAGGATAGCTACAGGAACAACTGACAAAAAGATCAGTCCTATCCTGACCCTTTTCTTTGAAGCTAAGGCAGGCTCCCCTATAGCCGGAGCTGCTTGTACTGCCGTATCTTCCGTCACCTGTTCTGTTACTTTTACATCTTTCTGTTCAATATCATTTTCTGCCATAACAAGTTTCCCCTTATCTGAATTTTACTATCGTAACTCCCGCATCGCCCTCGCCCTGGGCACCGGCGCGGTAGGATTCCACCCTGTCATCTTTTATAAGTATATCCTGAACACAGGATCTTAATGCTCCCGTGCCTTTGCCGTGTACGATCCTGGCTTCCTTTATTCCGGCCAGCACACAGTCTTCAAGATATCTGTAAAGCTTTGATTCAGCTTCCGCCGTCGTTAATCCGATCAGCATAAGTTCCGCCTTGGTCGAAGATGCGGCATTGAATCTGGCTTTGGAGATATCGCCGGTATTGTCTTTGACTGAGACTGTTTTCGCCTTTGAAGCAAGTTTTCCGTTCCGGGTCCTCATGAACTCATCTCTTTGTGCCTTCGTCGGCATCATGAGCTGATTCTTCTTTACTGCGATCTTCATGCTTCCGCAGACAATGTTGACGCTTCCACTCTTTGAGAGGTCTGATTCGGCAATTCCTGTCTGGCCTAAAGAGGGAACATAATAGCATTCGCCCTTGATCACTTCCTTAACGGGTTCTCCGCTTAAGGCTACCGATTCCACTGCCTCGTCATCATCTTCACCAAGATCCTCCACTCCGGCTCTTAGCTTTCTTCTGATCTTGTCGAGTTCCTTCTCGCGCTCGGCTTTCTCCATATCCCTGGATCTGCGCCTTAACTCGCGGAGTTCTTCCGAGATTTCCTGCTCCTTTTCCTTTAGAAGCCTTTTCTGTTCGGATCTGAGTTCATTCAATATCTTAGTCTTCGACTGCTTAAGCTTCGCATTCTCCTCTTCAAGACGCTGCTTTTCAGCCTTCAGTTCTATGTTGAGCCTGTCATTTTCTTCGGCAAGGCTCTGCGCCCTCTTGGACTCTTCCTCGGCTTTTGCAAGAAGTTCTTCATAATGAAGTTCATCAGTCGTCATCCTTGCCTTGGCATTATCAAGGATATGTTTCGCAAGACCCAGCTTTCTCGAAATAACGAAAGCATTTGAAGATCCCGGTCTTCCGGTTATCAGTTTATATGTCGGAGCTAATGTCTCCGTGTCGAATTCACAGGATGCATTCATTACACCCTCTGTCGTCTCGGCATAGCCCTTGAGCTCTCTGTAGTGAGTCGTGGACATAACGACGCAATTCTTCCTGCGCAGTTCTTCTATTATCGATATTGCAAGCGCAGCACCCTCAGCAGGATCCGTGCCCGATCCCAATTCATCAAGGAGCACCAGAGATCTTCCTCTGATGTTCTTTAAGATGAAAACGATATTGGACATATGAGACGAGAATGTGGACAAGCTCTCTTCTATGCTCTGTTCATCGCCAATATCAGCGAGCACCCTGTCGAAAACGCACACTTCAGATCCGCTGTCAGCAGGTATTGCCAGTCCCGACATCGTCATGAGAACAAGCAGACCGCATGTCTTAAGCGAAACTGTCTTACCGCCTGTGTTGGGACCTGTTACGATCAGCGCATCATAGCCGTCACCGACACTGATGTCGACAGGCACAACACTGTCCTTTGGAATAAGCGGATGCCTTGCTCCCTTAAGATCTATCCTGCCCTCAGTGTTGAGTCCGGCACAGAACGAATGGTTCTCGACACCGTATTTCCCCTTAGCGAAAACATAATCCAGACGGGATGCTAATGATATGTTGTTTTCGATCAGATTACCGATCGCTACAACTTCTTTAGTGAAATTCTTAAGTATCCGCTGAATCTCGGCCTGTTCGGCGAAATTCAGTTCGGCGATCTTGTTATTGGCTTCAACGACACTCATCGGTTCGATAAAGAGAGTCTGTCCCGAAGATGAGGCTCCGTGAACGATACCGTCTATCCTTCCGTTGAAGTCTGATTTTACCGGTATACAGTATCTTCCTTCCCTGAGTGTTACGATGCTTTCCTGAAGCATATCAGCATGACTTGAGATAACACGGTCAAGCAGTGACCTTATCCCGCCGGCGATATTCTTCCGTTCGCGTCTTATAGAAGACAGTTCCTTGCTCGCCTTATCAGACACTTCATCCTGGCCCAGGATCGAAGTCTCGATCTTTTCAAGAAGGCTGTCACAGGTCTGAAGTTCATCAATATATGAGCAGATATCAGGTTCTGTCTCATCGACCATTGGAGAACCTGCGCTCCTTGCCTTGGTAAGCGACCTCCTGATCTCATCAGATGCTCTCAGAAAAGATGCAACTTCTAAAAGCTGACCGCAGGTAAGCGTTCCGTCTGCCTTTGCATAAACAAGAGACTGCCTCAGATCCCTCATGCCGCCCAAAGGGAGCATTCCGAATCTCATTATGTGATCCATAGCCTGCTTTACGCATGAGAGTTCTTTGCTCACATAATCCAAATCACAACAGGGAGCCATATCCTCACACAGCTCCCGGCCGTAAGATGTTCTGGCTTTTGCAGTAACACTGTCCCTTATCTTATTAAATTCAAGCGTTTTCAAGACACGCCCGCGGATCTTCTTCCGCTCAAGGCTTTCTTCAAAACTCAAAAACTCGTACATGTCATCTTACTTCCCAAATTCCTCAATAAGCAAGAACCTGTCAGCCCAGTCTCTTGGTGTTTTCGATAACATCGGGAGTGATGGTCTTTGTCATCTCAAGACCCTTCTCGATATCGATATCGGTTATCTCACCGTGCTGCATGCAGACAAGTCTGTTAAATCTCTTTTCAACAAGGCAGTCGATCGCCCTGATACCCATAAGGCTTGCGATCGTTCTGTCCCTTAACGTCGGCGATCCGCCTCTTTGCAGGTGACCCAGGATCGTGGGACGTGCTTCGATGCCGGTTGCCTCCTCGATCTGTTTGGCAATATCTTCCGCCTTGGCTACTCCCTCGGCAACGATTACAATATAGTGCTTCTTTCCCGTATTGCGTCCGTCGAGGATGACTCTTAAAACGTCTCTGTTAAAGTCATAAGGCACTTCAGGTATAAGGATGCTCTCGGCACCCGTAGCGATACCGACATTAAGTGCGATCCATCCGGCATGTCTTCCCATGACCTCGATAACAGAGCATCTCTCATGTGAAGAAGCCGTATCTCTTAACTTGTCGATGCACTGCATAGCGGTATTCATTGCCGTATCGTAACCGATGGTATATTCGGTGGAAGCGATATCGTTATCGATCGTACCCGGCATTCCTACAACAGGCATTCCGATCCTTGCCAAAGCCCTTGCACCCTTATAAGATCCGTCACCGCCTATTACGATCATTGCATCAAGCTCATATGCTTCCATCATCCTGGCGCCCTTGAGAACACCCTGGTCAGTCATGAATGTCTGGGATCTTGCGGTCATGAGGAATGTTCCGCCGCGCTGCAATGTCTCAGATACGCTTCTTCCGTCGAGCTGCTTTATCTCGCCTTTCCAAAGGCCGTGATAGCCTCTGGTTACACCATACATTTCAAAACCGGCATTGATGCCTGCTCTTACGACGGCTCTTATTGCCGCATTCATTCCAGGCGCGTCTCCGCCGCTCGTAAGCACGCCGACGCGCTTTATAGGTTCTACGGTATCCTTATCAACCGTGTCATAGTCCAAAGCCTTAAGGCTGCTGATCTCAGGGAGATTGCTCTCATCATAAAGAAGTCTGCCCATAAAATGCCTCCGAATAATCAAAAGAATTCATCTGCAATTATACATAAAATAAAAAAATAACCCAAGACCTGACAGTCCCGGGTTAATCACCGAACCATTCCTTATTCCGTAAGATCCTATTTTTCTTTAATCCCGAATGTCTCGGGTGTAATGATCTGAACATTATCCCTGTCCAGGTCGCTGTAGATATAAAGGACAAAATGATCAAGGTCGTATACACATGACCATTCCGTCTGAATATCATCAGAATTCTGGGAAGCCTCTGTCAGAAGGTCCAGCGCTTCATCAACAGACAACACTCCGCCTGCATCCTCGAGTTTATCCTGCAGTGCTACAAATCTTCTTTCATCATCCCATTCATGTGTTGCTATAACGTAATTTGTAACATGATCTGTCCTTGTAACGGTCAGCTCATCATCAACCCACTCGGCGATCACACTATTACCTGTCTTGTCTGTGATAAAGAGATGGAAATCCTTGTCATACATGGAATGGACATCGTAAGACGACAGAAGAGCCAATGCTTCATCCGTGTTTGCACATCTGTCAAGGATCGCTCTTATCGTAAGAAGGTCCAGTGTATCAGGATTACCGGTATCCTTCCGTTCCTCACGGTAATCAAGACTCAGGATCGAGATGCCCAGGCCCTGATCGTTAAAACCGTCAACGCACATAATTACGCAGGCACCTCTGAGGACAAGTCTGCCAAAAAGGGAATCCGGTGCAGTTATTACATCATCTCCTGCCATTTTTACCCAGCGCAGATCGCATACGGCTATGGAAGCATAAGATCCTTCCTGGTTGGAATATACCAGCATTCCGTTCGTCTCCGGAGAATCGAAGTTACGGCCAAGCAGGTGGGTTCCTTCTTCAGTTATGCAGCTGAAAGATGAGCATCCGAAATGATGGGCATCAATTCGAAGCGGGATCCCTCCAAGAAGTCTTTTGCAGGCTTCTTCGATCAGGGTATCCGAATCACTTATCCCGGAAGAAAGAAACTCATCAAGCTTGTAATCATTTGTCACGTTACAAAGATACAGGTCCGGAGAATATCTCCTGATCGATGCCATCGTGGCGATCTCTTTTCTAAATACCAGAGATCCAAAAACAACTGCAAGAACAATAAATGCCAGGCTTCCTATTGCAAGTTTCTTCCCGCTGATCCATATTCCCAGGACAGAATACAAAAGCAATATTCCGGCCAAAACTGCTGCAACACCGGAAATATATCCGGTCAGCGCATAATCCGGTACTGCCGTTACTGTCAGCTTATAGGATGTAACATATGACTTTTCTTGCTCAAAAACCTCATCAGAGATATATCCCGTCATCTGATCGATATAACCATCGATTCTTGTCACATCAGCTTCCGGATCTTCAGACAGGACCTCTTCTTTCTTAGCGATCAACCGTTCCAGTATGCTTTGATAGTATTCCCTGTATCCCAGCGCGATTGTCTCAGGCATGCCGGAATCACAGTCCGATACAGCAGCAAAGAACATCGACCGCCTTTCAAGGCTTACTTCAGATATTATCGGTACAACAGAATAACCCTGATCTGTTTCCGGCAATTCGTATGTCCAAAGATCATCGGAGATCTGAAACATCTCAGCAGAAGAAAACCTGAGATACAATTCGTCACCTGCAGAAGGAGTCTTTCCGACAAGGGCATCCTCGATATCAACGGGTCTTGAAAGACCTGCGGCTTTTGATTTGCAGTATAAAGATACTGTCAAAGCCCCCGCGATCATAACAGAAGCGATAGACATTAAAGCTATTCTGCCCTTATGCATATATCCTCCACCTGATATAACATCAATTCATATCATCCCGACAGGGATCTTATGTCAAACATAAAATCTCTGATCCAAAGGAATATTAGCATAACCATGTATTATTCTTATATCGGTTTTGCAAATTGTGATCCGCATCAGCGGAAAAGGGATGTTAATACACTCCCCACATACTCTTCGCCGCCCCACTCGACAACGGTAAATCCTTCTCTTTCAGAAGGATTGATCGACGTCAGATCCTGTGGCTCCATATCCACATAAGAGTTTGAAGGATACCACAGCATGTTAACACGAATGACAGTATCCGGTTCAGGAGTAATATCCATTGACACTGCACTTTCATATGAATCTGTTTGGAATGTTATAATATTGTATTCACTGCTTTCCAGTTCAGGCAGCCAAAACATAATAAATGAATCTCTCTCAACCTCAGAAAGACCAAGTTGTTTCAGAGACCACTCAAGGAACAAGGCTGTATCTTCACCCTTAACACAGAATCCTTTACTAAGATCAGGTCTGATCACTATATCCCCTTCCCAGAACAGGAATGAATACTCTTTCCCGGATAAATCAGTAAGTGTTCCGTCAGGTGAAGCGATCACATTCCAGCCTGATTTCTCATCGTAAAGCGGACAGGTCGTATTTAGTTCTCCGTTTAGTGATAATCTGACGTTTATTACCGTCTCGTCCTGCGGATAAAGATAGATTACCGGCGCTTTAGCTTTTGAAGCATAATAATGAAGGAACAGCGCTGCAAATATGCTGAGGACAATATGAATTATCAGAACAACCACATCAGCAATAGACCTGTCTCCAATAGAGTAATTAATCGCAAAGAATATCCAAAAAGCTATCAATGCCGCGACAAGACCAATTACAACAGCCCTAAAATCATATTTAAT
This sequence comes from Saccharofermentans sp., assembly GCA_024684815.1. Classification (GTDB taxonomy): domain Bacteria; phylum Bacillota; class Clostridia; order Saccharofermentanales; family Saccharofermentanaceae; genus Saccharofermentans. The sequence goes on from JAIKWL010000001.1 coordinate 33,877, forward strand.
TTTCTCTTTTTCCACGCTTTTCTCTGCCGCAGCGATTTCTTCTGCAAATGCGATCAAGTCCGGATTGCTTTGTGCTTCAGATAATTTGATCTTTCCTTTTGAAACCATTACCCATCCATCAGCATAGAGTGTCAATCTTCCGGATGAATCAATGTATTGCACTTTAAAAACCGTTCCTGCAGGATACACAGTACCATCGCATCCTTTGATATCATGATCGAATACCGCTGTATGCACACCATGAGTCAAAAGCGGAGCAGTTATTCTTGCTGCCCTGTTAAGCGCCATTTCAAATGAAATAACAACCGCTGCAACTATAACTGCTTCGATCAAACAAAAGATGATTATTCTCTTCTTGATGACTATGTTTTTCATTCTATTTTTTCCAAAACAATGTTTCTATAATATAGCCAATGCACTTATCAATATTATTGAATTCCATCAGGCACTTGAATCTCAAACGCACTATGGCTATTTGCATAACACCAGGAGTTTTGCATTGATGAAGCAATTATTCTCAAAAATACCAAGACCAGTATAACTGTCACAATAATTTGCATAATCCTTATTTAATCCTACTCGCTAAATAAACAGTTATCAAACCCAAGCAAATCATAGAACCGCATAGAACAGTAATTACTACTCTATGATTCTTTGTCTTTCGCAATACAACATGTGAAACAAAAAATATAATAAGGGCGCTCACAAAGCATTTAATTATATTTAGCACTGGCAAATGCTCCGATTCTTTCCAAATCTGAGCAATGTTTGTTTCAGATTCCGGCAAAACTCTGTTGGTGGTCAAAACTATCGTGCCTTCATATCTTCCACTAACAACAATTGATGATTCATTAGGAATAATACCAAAAACAGGTTGTGGAGTCTCCAATATTTCAAACTCCGGTTCTCTACCATCACATATGTCAATAAACAGTTTATCTATTTCTGTTTCTGAAAGTAAATATGTACCCTCAACAAATGTGTCACGCAATTCTGTCTTATTCAAAACGACAAAAGCTTGATAGTCATTGGATAATTCCACGTTGCCATTTCTTCTTCCGACAATGCGAACATCATTTACTATTTTCCATGTCAAATCGCAGTTGTTTGTATCACTAATACCATTCACTCCAATTAAATGCTCCGATAAGCGCACCTGAACATTGGGATTCCGTTTATTCCATTCAATTTCTGGTGCTACAAAAGCGTAATAAACCAATATAGACCAAACTACAGCAAATACCAATGGAAGAATATAATCTGCAATCTTATGGTTTCTAGTATTCATATTAGTACTCCAACGGAGAAAAACAATTAAACGGTTTGATTTTGATTTTGTATTTCAATGTATTATCTTCCTCATACCATACAACATAACAACCATCAAATGAAATGTTATATCCAAATCCTAAAAAAAGAGATGTACCTGTCCATGCATACACTTTATCTATTTCTGGCTTAAGCGCAAATAAACTAGCTATACAGGGTGTATTTCCAAATTGTTCAGAAAAAAAATAAGATACTGCACCACCACAATAACAAGCTTGAATATCAAGTATATTGATATTGCAGGCGGGTTGAATAGAATATTGCACATCATTTAAAGATAAGGAGCCATAGTCTTCTTCAACAAATTGTATTATATCCGATCTTCCGTGCGCAATTATAACCAGCTTATTTACTTCAGAATATTTCTCTTCGTTGACTATTTTTTCGGCTTCTAAATCACAAGTGAAAAGGGAAAAAGATGCAATTGCCATATTCTCTGGAGTGCTTTCTATATTAAAACCAACTGAATTGAATTTACTGTAATACTCTGAACCTTCATATATCTCTAAAACAACAACTTTTTCATCAAGTGCTTTAAATGCATTAAGATATGGTTGTAGCATACAAGACAATGCATCCTTGCCTTCCTCGTCTTTTCCAATCATTAACTGCTTCGATCAAACAAAAGATGATTATTCTCTTCTTGATGATTATGTTTTTCATATTGTTTCATTCAAATCATTTTTATTATATAGCCAATGCACTTATCACCGTTATTGCTATTATAATTGCCAGTATGAACGCATGTCCCAAATATAAGATTATATTTTTACGTTTTTTCAATAACAATCCGGAAAACAAAACACCTATTACACTCCAACAAAATCCGAATGCCAGTCCTTTAACAAAACCTTTTTGAATGATCGGCTTCTGTTCATTCTGTCTTCTCTTCTCAGCTTGATCCGCTAATTCATTCAATTGGTCCTGTTCCTTAAAGCTGCTCCACTCAGAATGAATCCTCTTGTCTGTAGACTCTAAATTAAAACAGACATCATTCGGGAAAATATATGTAGGGGCTATAACTGTGCCTTCAGGTAACACAATTGTTTCATCTTCTGTATTAACTGAGATTTCTTTACAGGTTGTTAATTGAATTCCATCAGGTACTTGAATCTCGAACGCATAATGGCTATTTGCATAATACCGAGAATAATGCATTGAAGAAGAAAAAATACCCATGAATTCAAGAAAAATCAAAAACCATATAACTGCTTTTCGCATTATATTTCCTCCCAAAATAACAAGAAAGTATACTGACCTAAAGGATATGAGTGAACAACTCCTTCGCTATCCTTTTCAACTAAATATATTACATAATCATTAGGGGTCCAATTAAGATTAAGAAGCCCGTTGTCCTAAACCCAAATCCCATCAATTAATTGAGATATTATGATTCACTTTATTAATTAATACCAAATTTCATGGTTTTTCAAGTTGTTTTATTCGAGTTCGATAGAATCCAGGACTTCCGTGATATTGTCGTGGAATACGAGATGCGCATTTCTGTCTGCAAAAGTCTTATCCCTGTTGATGATTATCAGATAAGGACCGCTGAAATCATAAGCAAGTGATGCGGCAGGCTGAACTGCCAGAGAGGTGCCTCCGATTATCAGGCAGTCTGCCCTGAACACCAGTCTCTTTGATTCAATCCAGGCAGTTTGAGGAAGTCCCTCACCATAGAGAGTAACATCAGGTCTTACCATACCGCCGCACTTGGGACATTTAGGGATAGGACCTTCAGACTTAAAAATGAAATCATAGGGATATTTCTCATGGCACTTCATACAGTAATTACGGTATGTAGTGCCGTGTACTTCCTGCACGTTTTTGCTTCCGGCTCTCTGATGAAGGCCGTCTATATTCTGTGTAATTATGCCGTCGAGTTTTCCGGCTTTTTCCATCTCTGCAAGCTTATAGTGAGCTCGGTTTGGCTCTATACCCGCAGTATCCAGTTTTTGCCTGTAGAACTCAAAGAAAACATCGGGATGGTCTTCAAGGCAATCGATGCTTAAGAGATATTCGGGACTGTACCTGTCGAACTTTACATCGTGCTGATTGTAAAGACCGTCTTTGCTTCTGAAATCAGGGATACCGCTTTCCGTTGATACGCCGGCACCTCCGAAGAAGACAATGTGCTTGCTTACTTTTATAACCCGGTTAAGTTCAGCTACGTCTTTCTCGTTCATAGGTAATCCTCCTTTATATCATCTCGATATTGTCTTCACCTACTAATTCAGCCAGTTTTGCAAAGACAGCCTCATCAGGCTGTATCCTGCAGATATCATCCAATCTTATTATGCTCTTATCAGATTCGAAAACAACTTCCACGGGAATATTGCCGTGAAAATATGCAAGGAAATTCAGAAGTCTGTTAAATCCTTTCGAATCAGGCTTGCCGTGATAATGTATTCTCAATATCTGTTCCCTGTTTTCCATATCAGTAATAGTTTGTGTCTGTGTTTGTGTCTTCGGCTTATTCTCAGACACTACACGGGCTTGAGGAACTTCAGGAGATCTTGTGATCTGAGCGCCGTCCCTTTCTCTTAATGCAGTCTGATATCCCCTGTCATTTCTTATACTGCTCAAGAGTGCCGGATCATCTGACAGTTCAAAACAACTGTCGGCAAACATCGAGAGTTCTCCGCCTTCCCGCATCTGTCTTCTTCCGACAAACAGATAAGGCTTGTTCTTTTCGATCATGCGGTTATATGTGTCGAAGTTCTTTCCGAAGAGGAGCACTTCAAAAACACCGCTTAGATCTTCACAGGTTATTGTGCTCATCATGGTCTTTTTCTTCGTGTAGCCTGTCTTCTTATCGGTAACCATTCCGCACATCGCAACCTGCTTGTTATCGTCCAGAGCATCGCTTCCGGAAAGCGATAAGATATCCGCTGCTTCAGACATATCAAAGGTTGCTATCTCGGAAATAAGAGAAGTATATGAAGCGAGCGGATTGCCCGAAAGATAGATACCTACCATCTCCTTCTCATATCCGAGTTTTTGCGCATCAGGATATTCGGGAATATCGGGAATATAGATCGAAGCAACGGAACTTCCCGCATCACCGAAATCAAAGAGCGATAACTGACCTTCAATATTGCGGCTCTCCTCATGCGCAAGTTTCTCTAGTTCAGTCTGAACGCAGGCAGTCATCTGTGCTCTCGTAAGGCCGAATGAATCCATGCACGAAGCCAGGATAAGAGCCTCAGCCACAGGCTTCTTAACGCCTATCTTTGCTGCCCTTACGACAAAGTCTTCGAATGATTTATAATCCCCGTTTTTCTCTCTGTCTCTTAATATGTCAAGAACTGCGCCTTCACCTACATTCTTGATAACGGTAAGGCCGATCCTTATCCTGCGGTCACCTTCTGTGGTAAAGCGTTCGCGGCTCTTGTTTATATCCGGCGGAAGTACTTCTATACCCATGGCTGAACAGCATGAGATATAGTAAGAAGCTTTCCCCAGATCATTCCTGAAAGAGTTAAGCGTAGCTGCCATAAACTCTGTCGGATAGTAGTATTTGAAATATGCAGTCCAGTAACCTACGACCGCATAACATGCCGCATGCGATTTATTAAAAGCGTAGCCTGCAAAACCCGATACATCATCAAAGATCTTGGCAGCTACATTCTCCGGCACGCCTCTCTTGATGCAGCCGTCGATCTGACGTCCCTTGTCATCAGTTCCGCCGTACATGAAGAGATTTCTGTAGTTCTCCATTATCGACTTCTTCTTTTTACTCATGGCACGTCTGATATTATCGGACTGACCCATGGAGAAGCCGGCAAGATCTCTTACTATCTGCATTACCTGCTCCTGATAGATCGCACAGCCGTATGTGACATTGAGGATAGGTTCTAATAAAGGATGGTCGTAAGTGATATGTGAAGGATTCTTTTTGCAGTCAACATATTTCGGGATCTGATCCATAGGACCGGGTCTGTATAAAGAGATTCCTGCGATGATGTCTTCAAGGCTGCCGGGTTCAAGCTGCTTCATAAATGAAGTCATGCCGCGGCTTTCAAGCTGGAACACACCGACAGTCTCACCACGTCCTATCATCCTGAACACTTCAGGATCGTCTAAAGGTATACGGTCAAGATCGATAACTTTGCCGTAATTGTTCTTTATGAGTTCGATAACATCCTGAAGGACCGTCAGTGTCCTGAGTCCCAAAAAGTCGAACTTGAGAAGTCCTATACTCTCGACATCCGATTTAGCAAACTGGACAGCAACCGTATCATCATTTACCGCAAGCGGTGCAATGTCCGTTATGTCCTTTCCGGAAATAATAATTCCCGCTGCATGAGTCCCGGCATTGCGCGGAAGTCCTTCAACACGCATCGCCATATCGATGACTTTATGTGCTTCAGGATCGGTGTCATAAGCCTCCTTGAATTCGCTACTGATCTCAAGAGCCTGCTTTAATGTCATGCCGACAGAAAACGGTATCATCTTGGTCAGTTTATTGCTCTGTGCAACAGGCATGTTAAGTACTCTTGCAACATCCTTTACCGCCTGTCTTGCCGCGAGTGTACCAAAGGTAATAACGTGCGCGACTCTCGTACTGCCGTATTTTTCCGCAACGTAATCGATCGCGATCTGCCTTCTCTCGTCGTTGAAATCGACGTCAAAATCCGGCATCGATACTCTCTCGGAATTTAAGAAACGCTCAAAGACCAGACCGTACCTTATAGGATCGATATCAGTGATCCCCACGGCATAAGCCACAAGAGAACCTGCACCTGAGCCTCTTCCCGGACCCACTGTGACCTCATGCGTTTTTGCATAGTTGATAAAATCCCAGACTATCAGATAGTAGTCGGTGTATCCCATACTGTTTATTACCGAAAGCTCATACTCAGCACGCTTCATATAGTCATCAACGCTGCCTGTGGGCGGAGTTACTTCAAAGCGTTTCTTCAGTCCCTTATAGGTAAGGTCAGCTAAGTATTCCGCGTGATCCTTATATCCTTCGGGAACTTCATAGACCGGAAGATGAATGGTATCAAAATCATATTCGGCATGGCACATATCGGCAATCTTCGAAGTGTTATCGATCGCTTCGGAAAGCTCAGGGAAAAAGCGCCGCATCTCCGTCTCAGACTTAACGTAGAACTCATTACAGGACATGCGCATCCTGTTCTCGTCATCTATCCTTGCGGCGGTGGAAATGCAAAGCAGGATATCCTGGGCTTCATAGTCATCCTTCAGCAGATAGTGACAATCGTTTGTAGCTACAAGAGGAATACCTGTCTCATTCGAGAGCTTAACAAGAGAAGCATTCACCTTAGCCTGTTCGGGCGTGGTATTTGCCTGGATCTCAAGATAGTAATTGCCTCTGCCAAAAAGCTTGTCATACCAAAGGGCAGTCTGTGCAGCCTTTTCAGGTTCACCGGAGAGGATAAATGAAGACAGTTTGCCGGCTATGCATCCGGAAAGGCATATCAGACCTTCATGCCACTTCTCAAGAAGTTCCTCGTCGATCCTCGGTCTTCTGTAAAAGCCTTCCGTAAATCCGGCAGATACAAGTTTATTAAGATTTGTAAGCCCCTGATTATCCTTGGCCAGAAGGATCAGGTGGTTGTAGTATTTATCGTCTCTTCCGGGCACGGGATTCTTATCGAATCTTGAACCCGGAGCAACATATACCTCGCAGCCTATTATAGGGTGGATCCCGTTAGCCTTCATCTCACGGTAAAAAGAGACTGCACCGTACATAACGCCGTGATCAGTTATAGCGCATGAAGTCATGCCCATCTCTTTGAGTCTTGCGGCCAGATCCTTGATCTTTATGGCACCGTCAAGAAGACTGTATTCGGTATGAAGATGCAAATGACAAAAGCCGCCCATCATTTCTTCCCCTTAAGTTCGATAATTATGTCTCTTATCTCGGCTGCCCTCTCGAAATCAAGTTCCTTGGCAGCCTTGGTCATCTCAACCGTAAGCTTCTCGATAAGCTTATTGTTCTCTTCTTCAGTTCCGCCCGAGACTCCATCATTTATGAGTCTTGCAGCATCTATGCCGCCGCCTCTGGGACCTTTGCCCTTGGAGCCTGATTCCCTGCTGTTCTCGGCAACGATATCAAAGACATCTCTTACAGCCTTCTTTATCGTTTTGGGCGTAATGTTATTTACTCTATTGTACTCCTGCTGTATCGTTCTTCTTCTGTTAGTCTCCGATACCGCATTCATCATCGAATCAGTGATCTCGTCAGCATACAGAATGACTCTTCCGTGATCGTTCCTCGCACATCTTCCTATGATCTGTATCAGCGATCTCTCGGATCTTAAGAATCCTTCCTTATCTGCGTCCAATATCATCAAAAGTGATACTTCAGGAAGGTCGATGCCTTCTCTTAAAAGGTTGATGCCTACGATAACGTCAACTTCGTCATTGCGTAGCTTGTTGAGGATCTGCATACGCTCTACTGCCTTGATATCCGAATGCAGATATGTGACCCTGATATTCTCTTTCTTGAGAAAGTCAGTTAAGTCTTCAGCCATCCTCTTTGTAAGTGTCATGATCAGGCTCTTGTCGCCCGTCTTCTTCTGTTCCTTAAGTTCTGAAAGGATGTCTTCGATCTGTCCTTCAACGGGACGGATAAAGATCTCCGGCTCAAGAAGACCTGTCGGCCTTATAACCTGTTCAACTGTCTGTTCGCTGTGTTCTTTCTCATAGTCTGCAGGAGTGGCACTTACAAAGACTGTCTGTCCCATACGCTGCTCGAACTCGGCAAACTTCAACGGCCTGTTATCGAATGCCGAAGGAAGTCTGAATCCATATTGGACGAGCATCTCTTTTCTTGATCTGTCGCCGTTATACATGGCGCCGACCTGAGGGATCGTCTGATGGGACTCATCGATAAACAAAAGAAAATCATCCGGGAAGAAGTCCATCAGAGTACACGGCGGTTCCCCTTCTTCTCTTCCGGCGATATGTCTTGAATAGTTCTCGATACCTTTGCAAAAGCCGGTCTCCCTTAACATATCCATATCGTAACGGGTACGCTGCTCTAAGCGGTATGCGGCGATCATGTCGCCGGCTTCCCTTAATTCCTTAAGCCTTACTTCGAGTTCAGCTTCTATCCTGTCGATAGCTTTATTAAGCTTGGCTCTTCCTGTCGCATAATGAGATGCAGGAAACAGTTCGATATAGTCTTTGGTATATTCGGTCCTTCCCGTGACAGCATCAACATAACTGATCTTATCTATCTCGTCACCGAAAAAACTTATCCTGGTGAGCGTGTGTTCGGAATCGGGAGTCCAGATATCTATTATGTCTCCCTTGCGTCTGAACGAACCTCTGACAAGGTCAAAATCATTACGCGTGTACTGCATGTTGATCAGCTTGGCCATCACGACGTCCATAGGTATCTCAAGTCCTGTCTCAAGCATGAGAGCAAGAGCAAGATAGTCTTCCTTCTCACCGATACCGTAGATGCAGGATACGGAAGCAACGATGATAACATCATCTCTGGTAAGCAGCGACTTGGTAGCCTCATGACGCATACGGTCGATCTCATCATTGATGGATGAATCCTTCTCGATATATGTGTCAGTAGCGGCAATATATGCTTCAGGCTGATAGTAATCGTAGTATGAGATGAAGTATTCCACAGCATTCTCCGGGAACAGCTCCTTAAACTCCGCATAGAGCTGGCCTGCAAGAGTCTTGTTGTGCGCAAGGACCAGTGTTGGCCGCTGGACGCGCTCAATAATGTTCGCCATGGTAAATGTCTTGCCTGAACCCGTAACGCCAAGAAGAGTCTGGGCGCGCATACCGTCATTAATACCCTGAACCAGGTTATTAATCGCTTCCGGCTGATCGCCTGACGGCTTGTAATCAGATACGAGTTTAAACATTATTCTCTATTCTCATTTCTGTCATCTAATTCATTTGTATTCATCTTATACTCTTCTTCTGCAAGTTCAATCTGCTTCTTAATCTGTTCCGGTGTCGGCAAATGATCACTTATTTCTTTAATTCTAACATTTTCATAGGTCGCCACACCCATCGGAGTTATCATTCGCTGTTCAATAGCATCCTCCATAGATTTTTCATCATAGTCGCGGGGAAGATTCATAAAACTAAAATCGTAGTTTTGTTTTAACAATTCCTGAGCTAATTGTCTTTGTGAATCTGGAAGATTTATCTCAAAATTAGTAAATGCTGAACCCGCCGTATGATATGAATCAGTACGGATACATTTTTCCAACGCATTACGACTTAGATTATCTTCGATTGTACGTCTAATGTAATAGATTGCTTCGTCAATAGTCTTACACTTTTGAACTATTAATATATGATGCCCCCATGGGATAAGAGCAAATATCGGTGGAAATTGGATTTCTGAAACAGGTTGTTTCAGATTTGACTTATTAACAGCAAACTTATTCACTAAATCAGATATAATCATCCCGTCATCGTTATCACTAATATAAAACGAATACCATTGTTTCATAAACCAAAGGTTACGAGCCGAAAAACCTTTGACTCCAGGGAATTCTTGCTGCAGATCGTAACTGATTTGTTCAACCACACCTTTTCCCCAACTTTCCTCAACACGCTTAGTAACAAGATCATGACCAAGTTGCCAATTAAAAAACAGCATTTCAGAATTAACCTTAAGAGCTGCTTTTATCTGCGTGTTTCTAAAACGCTGTTTAAGCTCATTTATCCAATTAGCATATTCATTGTCAAAAGAAATCATACTCATAAGCATAATCTCCTATAATCACACAGACGATTACTTCCAATTCGTGTTGATCAAGGCGTAAGCATTCATCACACAAATAACAAAATAACTTATGAGAAATTTTAGAACGTTTGTTCGCTTGTTTCAATACCCTGATCGGTTATTGTCCGCATATCGGGTTTTTGTCGTACAGTTCCATTACACGTTCTTTGGAAGGCGGATTCGTTCCTTCAGTCTCAGCTTCAGCTCCGCCCAAAGCCATACAGAGTCTGAATGTATCTTCAGAGCTCATCCCGGTCTCTGATGCCAATGCCAGACCTGCCGTCATGGCATCTCCGCAGCCTGTAGTGCAGTTGGCCTTTACATCAAGTGCTCTCGCATAGGCAGCTTCCATATCGGAACCCGCAAACACAGCGCCTACACTTCCCATTGAGATAAGACATCTGGTAATGCCACGAAGGACAATATCACCTGCTTCGTACTTCGCACTTTCGGAATCGTTATCTATGCATAATTCCTCGCAGGTGGGCTTAACGGCATAAGGCCTTTCAATAAGGCCTTCCCTCAGGAATTCATCGGAAGCATCAAGTATCACTTTTACTCCGTCGACCTCCTTAAAAGTCCTGATAAGATCAGCATAGATATCCGCCGGCGACCCTAACGGAGGTCTGCCTGAGATAACGACTGTATCACCTTTGACTATCTTTGAACGGATAACGGATTTCAGTTCATCCACAGTATCTTTGTCATACTGAGGGCCGCTGCCGTTGATATCTGTAGTTACTCCGTTCTCACCTGTTATCTTGATGTTAGTTCTTGTGTTGCCGGAAGGATATCTGACACTGATGACTTCGGAACCGATACCGTCAAGCATTCTGATGAGCCTGTCACCATCCTCACCGCATATACCGACACAGATGACGGAATCCTGATCCATTGCCTTGAGAGTCTTTGATACATTGATCCCCTTTCCTCCGGGATCGGTCCTCTCGGCATAAGATTTATTAATGCTTCCGGGCAGAAGACCTTCTCTGACGTGAAGACTTACATCAACTGCGGGATTGAGAGTAATCGTATAGATCATAGTCTTATGCCTTTCTGCGCAAAGTCTTGAGGTATTCTTTCTGTTCGGGAGTGATGCGGTAACTTTCCACCGCTTTCTGAATCGTTTTGTTATGAGTCCACCGGTCGAGCTTATGCTTCTCGATAAAAGGCAATGCCTGATCGTACTGCTTGGCAAGAGCAGTAGCAAAGTACCAGGCGATCATCATGTTGACGTAGTATTCTTCAGACCTGATCTTTGCAACCTTTGAAAGATACGACGGCTTAAAATCCTCATCCAGGAAGTGTTCAATCAGCATACCGATGGCAAACCTCTTTACATATGTAAGATCGGAACTGATCCACTTTTCGACATATCCGAGCAGCAGTTTCTTGTTCTTCCTGAATACCTTTGGTGACATCTGATCGCATGTAGCCCAGTTATCAACATACGGAAGAAACCTGTCTACGAGTTTTAGGCATTCATCAAGATCTTTCATTCCCGAAAGGATAAAAGCATGAAGCTGGTTCTCTTCGAAAAGCTTATGAGGAAGATTGTCAAGAAAAACAGATATATCATCCCTTTTTGCAAGTTCTTTTGCGATGGAACGCAGAACCGGTGTTCTGACTCCGATTATTGAATCGGCATCCGCAGACGGAATAGTGGTCTTCTGAAGATCCCTGTATCCAAGATCCTGATTTTTCAACAATTCGGCACGGATATCATCTGTGATCATGTGAATATCAGAAAATGAGATACATGCCTATTGCAGTGCAGACACCGAGAACAAAGCCTGCTGCAACCTGCAAAGGTGTATGTCCGAGAAGTTCCTTAAGTTTCTCCTCGTTAGGGAGATCAGCGCCGGTGATCTTCTCGAATGTTTCAGCCATTACGTTAAGGAGCTCAGCCTGCTTGCCTGCCTGATATCTGACATTCATTGCATCATGCATAACGATGATCGCAAGGATCGAAGCAATAGCAAAATAAGCGGAGTTGAATCCCTCATACAGTCCTGTAGCTGTTGCTACCGAAACAACAGTAGCAGTGTGTCCGCTCGGCATTCCTCCGTCACCGAAAAGACGCTCAATGCTGAACTTCTTAGTAAGGATAAGATTGCTGATAGTCTTAAAGACCTGTGCCAGAAACCAAGATGCTACACCGACGATCAAAACCTTGTTTGTAATTATCTGCAGAAGGAAGTTCATACTATCCCTTTCTTATTCCAAATTCCTATATATTTTACTCTATCGCGCGTAAAAATAAAGACTGATGAAAAGAGCAAACATAAAAAAGATGCCGCAGGGCTTTATCCTGCGGCATCCTACAAACAAACTCAAAACTTAATATTGCGATCTCGTTCTTACATTGAGAATGATACATTAGCATTAAGTCACCACGAGGGAACATCTGTTAACAATTCGTGAACAAAGAACCCCAATTGTGAAATGTCAGTCATAGTAATCGAATTCAAGATCGCACACTTTGACAGTATCGCCTTCCTTGACGCCCATCTTCTTGAGTTCTTCGAAAACACCTTCGTTCTCAAGTGTTCTCTGGAAGAAGTTCGTAGACTCGGTATCCTCAAAGTTAGTGGAATTGAAGATCTTGTTGATCCACTTTCCGGTAACTTCAAAATTGCCGTCTTCATTAATAATAATGTCAAACTTTCTGCCTTCATCAAATGTGTATACTCTCTCTCCGCCTTCAGCAATATCGTGAAGGATCGTGGGAGGGAGTTTGCTTACCGCTTCGGTGATCTTGTCGGCAAGTTCGTTGACACCGATCATACCGGCTGCAGAGATGATATATACATCTTCATAACCCATGGACTTAACCGTGTCCACAAACTTCTTGGCATCTTCTTCAGATACACCGTCACACTTGTTTCCTACAACGATCTGAGGTCTCTGGGACAGCTCAAGGCTGAATTCCTCGAGTTCGTTGTTGATGGTCTTGAAGTCTTCAATAGGATCTCTGCCATCTGCAGCAGAAAGATCTACAACATGAACGAGGAGCCTTGTTCTCTCGATGTGTCTTAAGAAATCATGGCCTAATCCGGCGCCTTCATGAGCATTTTCGATGATTCCCGGAATGTCAGCTATAACATATGAGAAATCGTCCTTGGTAACAACGCCCAATACAGGTTCTAACGTTGTAAACGGGTAATCTGCGATCTTCGGCTTGGCTCTTGTAAGGACAGAAAGCAATGTGGACTTTCCTGCATTAGGGAAACCTACAAGGCCGCAGTCTGCGATGAGTTTAAGTTCAATGAAAAGTTCGCGCTCTTCACCGGGATTGCCGGGTGTTGCAAACTGGGGTGCCTGTCTTACGGAATTTGCGTAGTGCATGTTTCCGAGGCCCCCCTTGCCGCCTCTTGCGACAACTATCTTCTGACCTGGCTCAGTAAGGTCGGCTATGATGTCGCCGGATTCCGCATCCTTAACAACTGTTCCAACGGGAACACCGATAACAAGGTCTTCACCGCGCTTGCCGTACATCTTCTTGCCCATTCCCTTCGCACCGTTCTGAGCAACGAACTTATGCTTGAATCTGAAATTCTGAAGGCTCGTCAGATTCGGAGCAGCCTGCAATATGACGTTGCCGCCGTCTCCGCCGTCACCACCGTCCGGTCCGCCGTTGGTAATGTATTTCTCGGTATGAAAACTGAGTGCGCCGTTACCGCCGTCGCCGGCTTTAACATAAATCTTAGAGTGATCTATAAACATCTGATTCTCCCTCAAAATCAAGAGCAGTCCAATCGCCATAACAGCGACAGACTGCTCTGCTTGGTTTCTGCTGAATACCTAAATTAGGCTACAGGATAAACGCTAACCTGCTTCTTATCCTTGCCCATACGCTCGTACTTGACCTTACCGTCAATCAAAGCGAAAAGTGTATCATCAGAGCCGATTCCGACATTTGTGCCGGGATGGATCTTAGTGCCACGCTGTCTTACAAGGATATTGCCGGCCAGAACTGACTGTCCGTCACCTTTCTTCGCTCCTAATCTCTTGGACTGGGACTCACGGCCGTTCTTGGTGGAACCCATTCCCTTCTTATGTGCGAAGAGCTGTAAATTAAAC
>JAIKWL010000025.1 GCA_024684815.1 Saccharofermentans sp.
GCTCGTACACGTAAGGGTCCGAAGCATACAGTTGCTGGTAAGAAGAAGTAAGGTGAGGTAAGTCAAAATGGCACAGAAAAAAAGCTTAAGACCCAGAAGAAGTGAGCGTAAGAACGTCGTTGACGGTCAGGCTCATATTCATGCTACATTCAACAACACAATTATTACAATTACCGATAAGCAGGGAAACACGATTTCCTGGGCTTCTGCAGGTATGGACGCCAAGGGTTCACGTAAGGGCACGAGCTATGCTGCTCAGGTTGCTTCCGAGAAGGCTGCAAAGACAGCTTGTGATCACGGCATGAAGACTGTTGATGTTTATGTTAAGGGACCCGGATCCGGACGTGAGTCCGCAGTTAGAGCCCTTGAGACAGCAGGCCTCAGAGTCACAATGATCAAGGATGTAACACCGGTTCCGCACAACGGATGCCGCCCGCCCAAGAGAAGAAGAGTTTAATCTTCTTTCGGCAGAATACTAGAGTAGAAAAGAGGAATATAGCAATGGCTAGAGATATGACACCTGTCCTTAAGAAGTGCAGAGCCCTCGGCATCGAGCCTGCTTTCTTGGGAGTAGAGAAGAAAGAATCTAAAAAGCATGGCGCATCCAGACCCCGTAAGATGAGCGAGTATGGTATGCAGCTCAAGGAAAAGCAGAAGGCTAAGTTTATTTATGGCGTTCTCGAGAAGCCTTTCAGAAACTATTTTGAAAAGGCTCAGAAGCTCAAGTACGGCACAACCGGTGAAAACCTCATGATCCTTCTTGAGACAAGACTCGACAACGTTATTTTCAGAATGGGTCTCGCCCGTACAAGAGACGAGGCAAGACAGATCGTAAGCCACAGAGAAGTTAAGGTTAACGGCAAGATCGTTAATATTCCTTCTTATGCAGTAAAGGTTGGCGATGTTATTGAGATCAAAGAGAAGGCTAAGAGCTCTCAGAGATTCAAGGACATCATCGAAGTAACAGGTTCACGTGCTAACCCTTCATGGGTTGAGTCTGATAAGGACAAGCTTGCAGGAAAGATCCTTGCAATGCCTACAAGAGATCAGATCGAAGTACCTGTAAACGAAGTTGCAATCGTCGAGTTGTATTCTAAGTAATAACATCCGGATCGCAAGATTTAGAATAATTCTCAGGAGGAACAAACATGATGGAAATCAGCCAGCCGACCGTTAAGTGCGTTGAAACCAACGAGGATAAGTCCTACGGCAAATATACCATCGCCCCGCTCGAGCGCGGATTCGGCACAACACTCGGAAATTCTCTCCGCAGAGTGCTTTTGTCTTCGCTTTCCGGCGCGGCAGTTACATCTATCAAGATCGAGAAGATTAAGCATGAGTTCTCCACTGTTCCGGGTATTATCGAGGATATGACAGAGATCATCCTTAATATTAAGGGTATCCGTGCAAAGCTCCACAACGAGTCCAACATCGTAAGCATCAGCGTTGCCAAGGGCAGAACCGGTGAGCTTACTGCAGGTGACATCGTTCATGGTCCCGAAGTTGAGATCATGAATCCCGAACACGTTATCGCTCACTTAAACGGAAGTGATGATGTGTTTATGGAATTCACCCTCAGCAAAGGCAGAGGATACAATACAGCAGAGCAGAACAAACCCGCTAAGCAGGTTATCGGTGTTATCCCTATCGATTCCATCTTTACACCTGTAAAGAAGGCTAACTATAAGGTTGAGAACACACGTGTAGGCGCAAGAACAGACTATGACAGCCTTACACTTGAGGTCTGGACCGACGGCACAATTGATGTTGACGAGGCACTCTCTTCAGCAGCAAATTGCTTGATCGAACATCTTAAGTTCTTTACAGCTCTTGCTGATACGGATTCAGCTCCGAGCTTCAAGAACATCGAAGAGAGCGGCGAGCATGATTCAAAGCTTTCCGGTGTTATTGAGGACATGGATTTCTCAGTACGTACTTACAATTGTCTCAAGAGAGCACAGATCAACACGGTTGGTGATCTTGTTGCCCGTTCCATGGACGAGATGATCAAGGTCAGAAACCTTGGTAAGAAGTCCCTCGAGGAGATCATCGAGAAGCTTGAAGACATGGGTCTGCACTTGAGAGAAGTAGAAGATTAAGCTTATTTTACGCAGGAGGATATATTAAATGCCTAACAGAAAATTCGGCCGCGCTTCAGATCAGCGTGCTGCAATTCTGAAGAACCAGGTCACAACATTGATCATAAACGGTAAGGTTGAGACAACCGTTGCCCGCGCTAAGGAGATCAGCGCTATTGTTGAGAAGCTCGTAGCTTCCGCAGTTAAGGAGAATGACAACTTCACAACGAAGGACATCACAATTTCTGTTGCAAAGCTCGACGGTAAGGGCAAGAAGGTCTTAAAGACAAAGACATCCAAGAAGGGCAAGAAGTACGAAGTAGTTGACCGTGAGGTTAAGACAAAGACAGTTCAGGTTGATAACCCTTCACGTCTTGCAGCAAGAAAAGCCATGATCAAGTGGGTCAACAAGAGCCACGATGCAGAAGGCAACATCATTAACCCCGTTAACAAGGTTTTCGATGAGATCGCACCCAGTTATGTCGGAAGAAACGGCGGATACACAAGGATCATCCGTTTGGGCGCAAGACGCGGTGACGGTGCCGAGATGGCTATCCTGGAGTTCGTGTAATATTACACAAACATAGACACTAAACAGTATTGTTAATCAGTCACGGGGAAAGGTTTACATCTTTCCCCGTTCTTTTATAATGTTCTACAAAAACTAACGGGGTAACGGACTTGCCGGACGGACAGAACACGATCGAGATAAAAGATGTAAGTTTCTCATACGATATCTATGAGGAATCATCTGCAAAAGCGCCAAGAAAAGCTCTTGACGGAATCTCTGTCAGCATTGAAAGAGGTTCTTATACTGCAATTCTGGGAAGTAACGGCTCAGGAAAATCGACGCTTGCCAAGATAATCGACATTCTGGAAGTCCCGGACAGCGGACGTGTCGTGATCTTCGGCAAGGATGCGTCTGACGATGATCTTTTCTGGGACATAAGATCAAAGTGCTGCTGTGTCTTCCAGAATCCTGACAATCAGATCGTCGGAACCATGATCGAGGAGGATGTTGCCTTCGGTCCGGAGAACCTGGGTGTCCCCAATCCCGAATTGAGAGAGCGTGTTGATAAAGCATTAAAAGATGTCGGCCTTTATGAACTCAGGCACAGGGAGACTAAGGCTCTGTCAGGCGGTCAGAAGCAGAAGCTTGCCATTGCGGGTGCGTTGGCGATGTGCCCGGATATACTTATCCTGGATGAGGCGACTGCCATGCTGGATCCGTCAAGCCGTGATGATTTCCTTGCACTTGTTGAGAAGATGCGTATCGAAAAGGGCCTTACCCTTATTACCATAACGCATGATATGGCAGAGGCTTTAAGATGCGACAAGATAGTCATCGTGCATAAAGGCAAAGCAGTTGCCGAGGGTGCTCCCGAAGAGATCTTCATGTCAGAGGATCTTTGGAAGTACGGGCTTAAAAGACCTGTCAAATTCAATTATGCATTTGAGATCGCAAGGCTTACGGGAAATTGTTTAAGCAAGGAAGATCTGAAAAGCAACGATGCGCTTGTAAAAGCCGTTTTGAGGATGCTGGCAGAACCCGGGATAAAAGATCCGGGCGAGGTTGACCGAACCCCGCGGATGAAAGATGATCAGAAGATCATCATGTCTGTTAATGATCTCTCCTATACATACAGCAACAGTGATTCCAAAGCTATAGACAGTATCAATCTTGATATAAGAAAAGGTGAAGTGCTCGGGATAGTAGGTGAAAGCGGATGCGGCAAGACCACTTTGATCTCGCATATGAATGCTATCTTCAGACCTGTTCAGGGAGATGTCGTGATCCATACCGAAGAAGGTGATCTGTCCTGCAAAAACAAGAAGGACACGATGAAGATCAGACAGCATGTCGGACTCGTTTTCCAGTATCCGGAATACCAGCTTTTCGAAGAGACAGTATACAAAGACATCTGTTACGGTCTGAAGAAAATGGATATATCCAAAGAGGAACAGAAGAGCCTTGTGGAAGACGCCGCTTCGAAGGTCGGACTGACAGAGAAGGAACTTGATTCCAGTCCTTTTGAACTGTCAGGCGGTCAGAAGAGACGTGCGGCTATGGCGGGAGTCCTTGTTATGAGACCCGATATCCTCGTGCTGGATGAACCGGCAAGCGGTCTGGATCCAAAAGGCAGACAGGAGATGTTTGCGATAATAAAGGGCCTTCGTGACAGCGGGACGACCATCATCCTCGTATCACATAACATGGATGAAGCAGCCGTTAACTGTGACAGGATCTGTCTTATTGATAACGGAAAGATAAAGGCGGTAGGAACGCCAGGTGAACTGTTCATCAAGAGCAGAGCGAAAGAACTGGGGATCACCCTTCCGGGAATTACAAGGTTCTCCCTGCCTGTCAGGGCGGAACTGGAGAAGTTATATCCCGGCATAGAGTTCCACGGACAGTTCTTTGATCCGCTCAAGGAAGCTCAAACAGTAGTGTCAGCAGTAAGCAGAGCAGGAGGCGCCAATGTTTAATCAGATCAGCATCGGCAGATATTATCCTGCTCATTCATTCCTTCACGATACCGATCCCAGGATAAAGACCATACTTTATGCCGTTTATCTTATTGCCATCTTTATGATCAAAGAACCTGCAGCCATAGGTGTACTTGCAGGAATAATCATACTTCAGCTGATACTTGCCAAGGTAACTTTGGGAATACTCTGGTCTACCGTAAAGCCCATGATCCCTCTGGCACTCTTTATCTTTGTCATAAACGTTTTAACCATCAGACAGGGCGATGTTCTGTTTTCCTGGAAAATTATCACTGTTACGGGTTATGGTCTCGCCAGGGCTTCGGTCATGGCCATAAGACTCATGTTCCTTATCATTTCCACAAGCGTCCTTCTGACTTTGACAACGACTCCGTTAAAGATGAGTGATGCTCTGGAAAAGCTCTTTGCGCCTCTGCAGGTAATCAGGGTACCTGTTCATGAGATGGCGATGATGATGTCCATCGCCATAAGGTTCATCCCCACACTTGCAGCCGAGACCGACAAGATAATGAAGGCGCAGCAGTCAAGGGGCGCAGATTACGATACCGGAAGCTTTATCAATAAGGTCAAAGGTTATATCACAGTCCTTATTCCTTTATTTGTATCGAGTTTCAGACGGGCAGACGAACTCGCGGTGGCGATGGATGCAAGATGTTACCGCGGCGGCAAGGGAAGGACTAAGCTCAATCCGTTAAAGATGACGGTAAGAGATGTTCTCGCAGGAGTGATGTTTACGCTTTTGGCTGCTCTGGTCGTGGTCATTGATTTGTCTTTGAGATAAGCTCCTTGCTGTGTTAGAATGCAAGTTGCTAACACTTTAGCGAAAGGTTGGAATATTTAATGGGTTATTATTGCGGAATCGATCTGGGCGGAACAAATATCAAGGCAGGTATTGTAGACGGAGACGGAAAGCTTCTTAACAAACTGTCGATCAAGACTTTGGCCGAGAGATCCATGGAAGAGATCATTCACGATATGGGTCAGCTTTCGGTTGATGCTATCAGGGATGCCGGTCTCGAAGTAAAGGATATCAGCTGCATCGGCATCGGCTCTCCCGGAACCCCCGACAACGATGAAGGGCTTCTTGTTTACTCGAGCAACCTTCCTTTCAATAAAGCTCCGATGAGAAAACTCATAAGGGAAGTCGTTGATCTTCCCGTATATATAGATAACGATGCTAACTGCGCAGCTATGGCTGAAGCAGTTGCAGGCGCTGCAAAGGGTGCCAAGGACTCCGTTACCATCACTTTGGGAACCGGTGTCGGCGCAGGCGTTATCGTTAACGGAAGGATCTTCTCCGGATTCAACCAGGCAGGTTCCGAGTTCGGCCATACCGTTCTCGTATCCGGCGGTGTTCAGTGCGGATGCGGAAGAAAGGGCTGTTTTGAGCAGTATGCTTCCGCTACGGCTCTTGCAAGGATGACCAGGGAAGCCGCAGAAGCAAACCCCGGTTCGCTCCTTAACAAGATCAAGGATGATTTCGGCGAGTGGAATGCACAGATCGCTTTCGTCGCAATGCGCGAAGGCGACAAGACTGCCGCAGAGGTCGTAGACAGATATACTGATTATCTTGCCGACGGTCTGGCTAACGCCATCAATGCATTTATGCCTGAGGTACTGGTAGTCGGCGGCGGTGTATGCAACGAAGGCGATCCTCTCCTTATCCCCATGCGCGAAAAGACCATGTCGCGTCCTTACTTCGGTCCCGGAGTTCCAAAGACGAGGATCGAACTTGCACAGATGGGCAACGATGCCGGTATCGTAGGCGCTGCCATGATGGGCAAGTCATGCGTTGACGACGGCAAAAACGGTAAGTGATCCTTTATGCCGAGAATAGCCTTCATATCCGAATTTGACGGCACGGATTTTGCCGGATTCCAGTCACAGGAAAATGCAAGGGCTGTTCAGGATGTTCTCGAAAAGGCATTAGCAGAACTCTATAAAACAGATATCAGACTCACGGGGTGTTCCCGCACAGACGCAGGTGTGCATGCAAAATGCCACTTAAGTCACGCGGACGTCCCGTTTGTTATTCCAGAAGACAGATTTCCTCTTGCCATGAATGCGCTCCTGCCTGATGACGTTGCGGTCAGAAAGGCCTTTTATGTGAGCGATGATTTTTCGGCAAGATTTGATATCAAAGGGAAAAGGTATATATACAGGATCTACTCTTCTCCTTACAGGAGCCCTTTGCACGACAGGAACGCATACTATTGTCCGGTCCTGCCCGATATAGCAAAGATGAAAGAGGCTGCGGAATATTTTGCGGGAGAACATGATTTTGCTGCATTCTGTGCTGCAGGCGGATCTCAGAAGACTACTGTCAGAAGACTGTTTTATGTAAAGGTAAATTCTTCCGGAGAAGATCCGGTCGAGATCGAGATCGAAGTATCAGGTGAAGCATTTCTGTATAACATGGTAAGGATAATTGCCGGAACGCTCCTTTATGCCGGACAGGGAAAGATAGAACCTTCTGAAGTAAAGGACATCATTGAAAGCTGTGACCGGAGCCGTGCAGGGAAGACACTTCCGGCAAAGGGCCTTACTCTCGAAGAGGTCTATATAGACTCTTAAGCAGAGGTCTTTAAATGCATCAAGACCCGTCAGTATATGCCTGCAAACGGCCGGCTGAATATTAATATCCTCAATTAAAGGTGATATAATTGATTAAATGTGGGCCGGAATACCCACATTAATATAAACAGGGAGGATTAAAGAAATGATCAGTTGGTGGGTTATTTGGCTCGTCATAGCGATCATTATGTTTGTCATTGAAGTCGTGACCACGGGTCTGGCAACGCTCTGGTTTGCATTAGGTGCCATCGTTGCAATGGTTATGGACCTTTGCGGTGCTCCGCTTCCTGCACAGATAATAGTGATGGCTGTCGTGTCTGTAGTCAGTTTTGTGCTCTGCATGATCTGGATCAGGCCGAAGCTCGAATCGCTTCGCAAGAAAAACATCCAGCATACAAATGCAGACAGGCTCATCGGAAGAGAAGGAGTGGTTATAGTGCCTCTGGACGGTATGGAGGGCAAAGGACAGGTCAAGATCGACGGACAGGTCTGGAGCGCGAAGGCCGATACGGATATTGCAGAAGGCATCAGAGTAACCGTTAAATCAATTGAAGGAGTGAAGCTTGTCGTAGAGATAGCTTCATAAAAAGGAGGATAATAATATGTCATTTACAGTAGCAGCATCATCAGCAGGCGGATTTGTGGGCGCAGCAATAGCGATCATCGTTATTCTTTTGCTCATCCTGCCTAATATCAAGATCGTTCCCCAGGCAACCACATTCATTATCGAGCGCCTCGGAACATACAGAACAACATGGGAGACCGGTTTCCATATGAAAGTGCCTTTCATTGACCGTGTCGCAAAGAAGATCTCACTGAAGGAAAAGGTTGCTGACTTCGCACCTCAGGCCGTTATCACAAAGGATAACGTTACAATGCAGATCGATACAGTCCTTTTCTATCAGATCGTTGATCCTAAGCTTTACACATACGGAATCGAGCGTCCTATCGTTGCTATCGAGAATCTCTCCGCAACAACACTCCGTAACATAATCGGTGATCTGGAACTCGACCAGACACTTACATCAAGAGACATCATCAACACAAGAATGAGAGAGATCCTTGATGAAGCTACAGACCCCTGGGGAATCAAGGTAAACCGTGTTGAGCTCAAGAACATCATCCCTCCTAAGGAGATCCAGGCTGCAATGGAGAAGCAGATGAAGGCTGAGCGTGAAAAGAGAGAGAAGATCCTCATCGCAGAAGGTGAAAAGGAATCAGCTATCAGAGTTGCAGAAGGTGAGAAGGAAGCTGCCATCCTCAGAGCTGAGGCTAAGAAACAGGCAGCTATTAGAGAAGCTGAAGGTCAGGCACAGGCTATCCTTGCAGTTCAGGAAGCTACGGCAAAGGGTCTTCAGATGGTCAAGGATGTAGGTGCCGATGACGGACTTATCGCGATCAAGGGTCTTGAGGCTCTTGAGAAGGTAGGCCAGGGTGCTTCAACAAAGATCATCATTCCTTCAGATCTTCAGGGTATCGCAGGACTTACAACTACGATCAAAGAGATCGCAAAATCATAATTAAGACTATCAGTCTTTCGGAGGTGGAATCGTATGGATTACGGTATGTGGAATGACAGAACCAACATGAGTATGCTCACAGACTTCTATGAGCTTACGATGGCTAACGGTTATCTTAACAGCGGAAACAGGGACAAGGTCGTTTATTTCGACATGTTCTTCAGAAACATCCCGGAGAACGGCGGATATGCCGTAATGGCAGGTCTTGAGCAGGTCATCGACTATCTGTCCAGCCTCAAGTTCTCGGAAGATGATCTTGCTTTCCTCAAGGATAACTATCATTTCAACGACGAGTTTATTGAATATCTGAGAGGTTTTGAATTCACATGTGACGTCTGGGCTATCCCGGAAGGAACTGTCGTATTCCCTAAAGAACCGCTCGTAAAGGTAAGAGGTCCTATCATTCAGGCCCAGCTCCTTGAGACAGCGCTTCTTTGCACGATCAACCACCAGACGCTTATTGCAACAAAGACTGCAAGGATCGTCAGAGCTGCTGAAGGCAGACCCGTAATGGAGTTCGGTGCACGCCGTGCGCAGGGCTTTGATGCTTCAGTACTGGGCGCAAGAGCTGCTTATATCGCAGGCGCTGCAGGAACATCATGTACGATCTGCGGACAGCAGTTCGATATCCCGCTTTCCGGCACGATGGCTCACTCATGGGTAATGCTTTTCGACAGCGAGTTCGAAGCATTCAAAGCATATTCACTTGCTTATCCTGACGGAGCGCTCCTGCTCGTGGATACATACGATGTTCTTCGTTCAGGTATCCCCAACGCAATAAAGTGCGCCAAGGAAGTTCTTGAACCTATGGGCAAGAGACTCAAGGGTATCAGGATCGATTCCGGCGACCTTACTTATATGACACAGAGTGCACGTAAGATGCTCGATGAGGCAGGACTTAACGACTGTAAGATCACAGTATCCAATGCGCTTGATGAGTATCTTATCAGAGACCTCATCAGCCAGGGTGCATGCATCGATTCATTCGGTGTGGGCGAGAGGCTTATCACTTCCAAGGCTGAACCGGTTTTCGGAGGTGTTTACAAGATCTCCGCAGTTGAGGCAGAAGACGGAACGATCATTCCGAAGATGAAGATCTCCGATTCGATCGGCAAGGTTACAAACCCCTGCAGCAAGAAGATCGTAAGATTCTATGACAATGCCACAGGCAAGGCATTGGCTGACGTGGTCATGGTAGCCGATGAGGAGATCCCGAACGGCGAGCCTTATGAGATCTTCGATCCTGACAACACATGGAAATCCAAAGTGCTCGAAAACTATACGGCAAGAAAGCTTCTTGTACAGATCTTCAAGGACGGAAAACTTGTTTATGACAAGCCGTCCATCAGCGAGATCAGAGCTTACTGCACCAAGGAACTCGATTCCCTGTGGGATTCGGTAAAGAGATTCGAGAATCCTCATAACTATTATGTCGACCTTTCACCCAAGCTCTGGAAGATCAAGGACGACATCTTAAGATCTTACAGAAGAAGATAAGGAGTAAAGAAAATGGCAAATCCTATTGTTACCATCAAGATGAAAGACGGCGGCATCATGAAAGCCGAGCTCTATCCGGACATCGCGCCCGTAACAGTTCAGAACTTTATAGACCTTGCGTCCAAAGGCTTTTATAACGGCCTGATATTCCACAGAGTCATCTCCGGATTCATGATCCAGGGAGGAGATCCTGACGGAATCGGAACAGGCGGTCCAGGTTATTGCATCAAGGGTGAGTTTACTGAAAACGGTTTCAGAAACGATCTTAAGCATACAAGGGGCGTTCTTTCGATGGCACGCGCAATGGATCCTGATTCCGCAGGTTCACAGTTCTTCATCATGCATGAAGACTATCCTTCTTTAGACGGAAAATATGCCGCTTTCGGAAAGCTTTTTGAAGGTATTGAGGTTGTTGATAAGATCGCTTCCGTAAGAACTGACTACAATGACAGACCTCTGGAGCCTCAGCAGATCGACTTTATGACCGTTCAGCTTTAATAAGAAGACTTCGTAACGGTCTTTCAGACAGCGGGGGTACAGGAGAAGGTAATGAAGGAAGTAAAGCAGCTCGGAGATAGTTCAAAAGGCAGGATAGAAAAGGTCAGGCCTGAAAAGAGATCTTCGCATGATGCCAAATACATAACGGTGCCATATGCCTGGCTTTACACTTCAATAGTCCTTTTCCTTACCGTACCGCTGTTTATGTTTTTTCTGGGATATCTCCGTCTTTCTGTCGGAGTCCCTCTTACATTGATCTTTGCCGGAATAGTATTATTCTGTGTTTCCGATTGTCTTAATGATCCGAACGGCAATAAGCTCTCAAAGACAGATACCGATATAAAGATCCCGGTCTCATATCTGATCGGATTTATTATTGCCGCTCTTGCGGTATCCTTCATCTCCGGTACCGGTGAATATATCTATACTCTTCAGGATCACCAGTTCAGACGGGCTATATTAAGAGATCTTATCGATTACGACTGGCCGGTTATCTATAACTATTCGACACAGACCAATCCCGAAGTAATACAGATCTTCGGAATGGCATCAGGGCAGAGGGCATTCTCGTATTATTTCATTTATTGGATGCCTGCTGCACTTGCGGGGAAGATGCTGGGTTTTGAAGCCGGTAATCTTGTCCTTTTCCTGTGGAATGCCCTGGGTATATTTTTATGCTTTGTATCGGCTTCGGCTGTCATCAGGAGATTTACTGCATGGGTTCCGTTCCTGTTTGTTTTTTTCTCGGGTCTTGATGTTATTCCGAATGCTGTATATCTGTTTACCGGTTACAGCAGCTGGCGCTGGGTTGAGGGCTGGGTTACTTCGATGTCTTATGTAAGCAACTTCAGGGAACTGGCAAGCGTATACAACCAGATGATACCCTGTTTCCTTATAATCGCGATCCTCATGCTTTCACATAACACCCGTTCCATGGGCCTTACCGCGGGAATACTTTTTTGCTATTCCCCGTGGGCGGTGTTCGGCATACTTCCTTTGACAGCAGCTTATCTGTTCGGCAGGAAGCACCGCGCGGATATGATCTCAAAGACCGTGATGAATGCGTTAAGCCCTGTCAATATAGCATCTGCGGTCCTTATCCTGATAATATTCGGAAGTTATTATCTGTCTAATTCCGCTGCCACAAACTACAAAGGCTTTGCATGGGAATTCTATGACTATCCTCTTATGTTTATCCCTGCCTATATTGTGTTTATAGCGATAGAGGTCCTGCCTTTTGTGATACTTCTTTATAAACGCTTAAAGACGGATCCGGTATTCTGGGCTTCGATCACGGTGCTGCTGATCATTCCCGTCTATCAGATCACCGAGATGAACGATCTGTCAATGAGAGGATCCATGCCCGCTCTTTTCTTCTTCTGCATATGTCTGGCAGATGTGATATGTGATGTCATGGATGAGAAGAATACGCCGAAAACCAAAAAGGGTTGGGCTAAATCCGCTGCCGTCATGCTTACAGTTATCCTCATGATGTTCCCGACATTATTGAATCTGTTTGTTATCTTCGGTTCTGTCATTCAGGGAGATCCGGGCGACAAAGAAGATATCGGCTCTTTCGGAAATATCAATAAGGCTCAATATGCTGAGGTAGTTCAGGAGCAGTTCTTCGCTGAAGGATACGAAGACAGTTTCTTCTACAGGTATTTTGCAAAATAAAAGGCGGATCACTTCACTTCAAATTAACCGCCTTTTTGATTTAGTCTTTGGATTCCTCTGATGCGATATAGATCGGTCTGCCCTTGGCCTCTATGTAGATCCGTCCGATGTACTCACCGATTATTCCGAGGCACATAAGCACAAGTCCGCCGATAAAGAGGATGAAACAAAGCAGTGAAGGATATCCGGCGATCTGAGTCCAGATCTTGCTGATTATCGCCTTGATGAAGTAGTAGAGGAGATATACAAATCCCGCGAAAGAGAAGAATAATCCCATATATGTTGCGATACGCAACGGCGCTATGGTAAATGCCACGATACCGTCGATCGCATATTTAAAAAGCTTCCAGAAGCTCCACTTTGTTTCACCGGCAACACGCTCAACATTCTCGTGCTCGACCCATTTTGTCCGAAATCCCACCCAGGCGAAGATACCTTTTGAAAAACGCTGACGCTCGGTAACGCTTAATATTGAATCAACGACTTCGCGCTTCATCAGTCTGAAGTCTCTTGCACCGTCTGCGATCTCGACATCGCACATACGGTTGATGAGTTTGTAGAAGCGGCGCGCAAACCAGCTCCTGATCTTAGGCTCGCCCTTGCGTGTTACACGTCTTGCGGCAACTATATCATATTCACCTGAATCAAGGTCTTGGATCATCTCGGGGATAAGCGAAGGGGGATCCTGCATGTCGGCATCCAGAATGGCGATATAATCGCCCTTGGCTTTTTGCATGCCCGCATACATGGCCGCTTCCTTGCCGAAATTTCTCGAGAAGAAAACGTACTTGACGCCTTTGTCGCCCGCAGCCAGATCTCTGATGATATCGGCTGTTTTATCACGGCTGCCGTCGTTTACGAAGATGAACTCGTAATTCCTGTCGGAAGTGTCAGACTTTCTGACGTCGCACAGCGCATCATATAGTATCGGAAGGGAAGCTTCCTCGTTATAGCAGGGAACTATAAGACTTATCAGCACCGTGATTCTCCTTTGATACGTTTTTGTCCGGGATCATTAATCTGTTTGCGTCAATAGTGCGAACTCAAGACAGACACAGCCGCAAATAGATTAATGATTCTGTTTGTATTATAATCAAAAAATGTAGTTCAGTACAATAAAAAGCCGAAGAAAGGGCGTACCGGTAATGAAAGAGCTCTCAAGTCTTGGCGGAGGAACGACTAAGAAACCTGCCGCCAAACCTGCACTGAAAAACGCATCCAAAGCTGGCAGCAGATATGATCTTCGTCCTTTATATGCGTTCATCTCCGCTTTAGTCCTTTATGTGATCACGTTGCTTTTATGCAACAAGTATCCTTTGGGAGAATACTCCTTTCTTCAAAGTGATCTTAAAGCCCAGTATGCTCCTTTTCTTGCATTATTGAGGAGCAAGATAGCTGAGTTTTCCACCATTCCTCATGATCACTGGCTTTCATATCTGTCTTATTCATTTAAGCTGGGATTGGGCAAGAATTTCATAGGAACCTTCGGTTATTATCTTGCAAGTCCGTTTAATCTGCTCTATCTGCTTTTCGAAGAGGCGCAGATAGACTTTGCTGTCATCGTGATAGTTGTATTAAAGCTCAGTCTGTCTTCTTCTTTTATGTGCCTTTTCCTGGGACAGCGTTCTGATAACAGGAAGACTCTGTGGCCTGTGATGATGGGCATTGCATATGCATTCTCCCTGTATTCCCAGGCATTTATCTTTCAGATGATGTGGCTTGACGGATATATGCTCCTGCCGCTGATACTGTATTTCACTGAAAGATTCATAAAAGAACAGAAGTATGCAGGTCTTGTTATTTCACTGCTGGTTTTGTTCGTGTCAAACTATTACATTGCTTATATGGCCGGACTGGCCTGCTTCCTGTATTTATGCATAAGGATGGCAGTAGAAAAACTTCCTGTTAAGAAAGCTCTGGGAATAGTAATCAGATATGTGCTTGCCGCAGGTTTTACCGCGCTTATCACTGCCGCGATGCTCGTGCCTGTGGGACTCGATACGATCAGGAATGCTGATCAGACTGTATCTTCAAGAGGGGATAATGTCCTCACATATACTCCGCTCACTCTTATTCATATGTTTGTGCTTGGGGAAGCAAAAGATTTTTCCGACGTTCTGGCAGGTAATTATCCGTTCCTGTTTATCGGTCTGTTTGTTACCCTTTTGCTTTTGATCTACTTTATCAGTCCGGTATTTAAGGGCAGAGAAAGAAACATCCATGCATTCTGTATGCTCGGTGTTCTGATATCAACGGCTTTTTATCCGGTGGATAAGGCATGGCAGGTCTTCGATGATCCCAACTGGTTCTGGCACAGACATGCTTTTGTATTCCTGCCGTTATTTATCGTCATATCAATGAGGGTCTTGCTTAAACTGAAGGAACTTGCAAGAAAAGACATTTTGAAGGCAATGCTGATAATGTATGTAATGGTCATTATTGACTGTTCTTTCGGCGGTCTTCAGGAACAGCCTAAGGCTACTTTATATAATCTTGCTATTATTACGGTCTATGCAGGACTTATTGCCGGTTTCGGAGTCGAGAACTGGCCTGACCAGCTTCGCGATATGCCCAAACTTCTATCTCCGATAATGACCGGTATCATGGTTTTTGAGCTGGTATTTATCGGCCCGATGTTTACTTCAGGAATCGAGACACTGGCACTTTTCGGCGGAGCGGCTGAAGAATACAGTGATTCTATAAGAGCTACAAGCCAGTTCGGAAAGATGGCTGAAGTCCTGAGTCCCGGAAAAGATAACATGGGATTCAGAGCCGAGACCGAACATATTCCGGAATATACGGATAAATACTATGTTGAAGAGGGCGAAGCGTTCTATGGCAACTACAACGGCCTTTCCTTCTTTAATTCGAATTCCAACAAGAAGATGCAGCGCTTCATGAAGCAGCTTGGAATTCCCACAAATTATAATTATTTCTCTGTAAACCACACATTTGCGTGTCCTTCGATCGATACTTTCTTCTCGATCGGAGCGGTATCTTCCAGGAGAGATATCTCGTTCTATAATCTGCAGGGCGAGGATTCCTACGCATCGGGATTGAAATTCTACAATAACCCCAAGGTACTTCCTTTGGGTTTTGCCGCAAGCAAGAGTGCCGGGGATTTTGATTTCTACAGACTTGAGCGTGATGCTGATGAGAAAAACTATTTTGAGTTCCAGAACGAATGGTATCACTCATTGTTCCCTCAGTCGTTTAACGAGCCTTTCTTTATTGAGATAATACCTGAAGTTACCGGCGATCCGAAGATCACGAACGGCATATCATTTAACAGGAGTGATTATCTTACCAACAGTGATGTGATCCTTAAGCAGGCGGAAGACAGCGAAGCGGCGCAGGGAAGTGTTGAAGATCCTTTCGGACTTGAGCATACGGTCTATGGCAGACTTCAGGAAAACATCACGACACTTTACAGAGAGAATAAGAATATACCGATCGCAATCGAGTATGAGTTCAAGGCTCCTGATGAGAATGAAATATACTGCAGTCTCGTTACCGGAAGAATCGCGGACGGAACAGAGATCTATGTCAACGGAATCAGGATCTATGATTTTGCATCTAACGCTTACTACTCCCAGTTATTCCGTATCGGAAAATTTAATAAGGGGGAAAATGTTAAGGTTACTTTCTTATCCGACAAGGACAGCTGGTCTTATCTGAATATAAGATTTGCAAGTTTTGACACTGATTCGTTCTGGCGATCTTATGCTGATGTTCATATAGGAACGGTATATCTTGATGAGGTATATGACGGATATGCCAGATTCGATATCAGAAATATCGGAGCCGATGAGATGGTGATAACAACCATTCCCGCAGAAGACGGCTGGCAGCTCTATATCGACGGTGCTCCCTGTGATCATGAGGTTTACCAGGATGCATTCATCGCTTTCGATCCCGGAAGCGGAAACCATACTGCCGAACTCGTGTTCACCGCTCCGGGAACAAAGGGCGGCATAGCAGTATCCTGCGCAGGTATCGTGCTCCTTGCTGCATTTATCTTCATAGATAAAAAGCGCTCGAAAATGAAAGAAAAACAATGACGGTTTGAGTATCGTATATATTGAAAGATAGAATAAGTGCTTTGGAGGTATTAAGTCATGGATTTTATGAAAGAGTATGAATTCTGGTCAACGGATCCTTATTTTGATGAGGCAACCAGAGATGAACTGATCGCCATAAAGGATGACACAAAGGAGATTGAGGACAGATTCTACAGAGATCTGGAGTTCGGTACGGCAGGATTAAGAGGTGTACTCGGTGCAGGTACGAACAGAATGAATGTATACACGGTGGCTAAGGCTTCCGAGGGACTTGCAAAGTACATTCTCTCCGAAGGAGAAGAAGCGGTAAAAAGAGGCGTGGTGATCTCTTACGATTCAAGACATTTTTCACCCGAGTTTGCACAGATCACTGCTCAAGTACTTGCAGCCAACGGGATCCCTTCAAAGCTTTCAGATGAATTAAGACCTGTTCCGGTTCTTTCTTTCTCAGTCAGATATTTCAAGGCTTTTGCAGGTGTCATGATCACGGCTTCCCACAATCCGTCAAAGTACAACGGATATAAGGTCTATGGTGAAGACGGCGGACAGGTCCCTCCGGAAGCTGCTGATGCAGTCCTCTCCAACATCGAGGCTATCTCTGATATAAGGACCATAAAGATGATGGATATTGAAGAAGCAAAGGCTAAGGGCCTTGTAACTTCATTCGGACCTGAGATCGATGAGGCATTCACGAACATGCTCAAAAAGCTTGTTGTTGACCAGCAGGCCATCGACAGACAGGCAGACATGAGCATCGTTTATACCCCTCTGCACGGTTCAGGCAATAAGCCGGTAAGAAGGATCCTTGAAGCTGTCGGATTCAAGAATATCCATATCGTAAAAGAGCAGGAACTTCCTGACGGCTCTTTCCCGACGGTAAGCCTTCCCAATCCCGAGAATCCCGAGGCTCTCTCAATGGCTATCGAGCTTGCCAAGAAGACAGACGCTTCTCTGGTTTTCGGTACAGACCCTGATTCTGACCGTATCGGAGCTGCAGCAAAGGTCATCGAGAACGGTGAAGTCAAATATAAGTGCTTCACCGGCAACCAGATGGGCCTTATGCTCCTGGATTACATCCTAGACGCAAAGAAGAACCTCGGCACACTGCCCGAGAAATCCTTTGCCGTTACGACTATCGTCTCTTCCAAGCTCGTTAAGAGCATCTGTGACTACTATGGAGTAGAACTGCAGGAGACACTTACCGGCTTCAAGTTCATCGGCGAGAGGATCAAGCTTGACGACGAGTTCGGTGACAAGCACTTCCAGTTTGGCTTCGAAGAGAGCTACGGTTATCTGTCCGGCGTTGATGTCCGCGATAAGGATGCTGTCGTTGCGGCAATGCTCATATGCAACATGGCTGCAGCTTCTTTCGAGAAGGGTGAGACATTAGCTGACAGACTTGATCACCTTTATGAGAAATACGGCTACGGCGTTGAGCAGACGATCAGCTGCACTTTGGAAGGCAAAGAAGGAATTGAGAAGATCGGTGCGTGCATGGTCGAGCTCAGGAACGAGCTTGCAGACTGCAGGAATCTTGCTGAGGCTGAAAATCTCCTTGGCGGAGCTTCAGTAGTTGCAGTCAGAGACTATAAGGAATCTAAGCGCTACGTATTTACAGCCACAGGAGTTGAGGTTGAAGAGATCACACTCCCGAAGTCTAATGTTCTCCTTTATGAACTCGGCGGCAACAAGGGAATCGATTGGGCTTGCGCAAGACCTTCAGGCACAGAGCCTAAGCTCAAGATCTACATGGGAGTATACGATTCTGATGAGGCCAAAGCCAAAGCTTCGTTCGAGAAAATTAAAGGTCAGGTTGAAGGATACGTAAAATCAAAGCTCGGTTAAAACTTTTCAACCAACGGAATTATGAAATCATAGACAGCCTTGGCAAAGCCGAGGCTGTCATAATTTGCGGTGATATAATATGCAGCCTTTTTGGCGCCTTCTGTCGCATTTCCCATGGCAATTCCGTATTTTGCGGCAGCTATCATGGAAACATCATTCTCGTTATCTCCGATAGCAAAAGTGTGTGATGCCGGAATTTCCAGATAATCCGCAAGCCGGAGCAAAGCATTGCCTTTGGTCGTACCTTTCGGCATGACATCGAAAAGGTCTTCACCGGAAGCTAATGCTTCAAGTCCGGGATCGGAAGTTACCATTTTACGGACTTCGTCGTTTGGTCTGATCAGGAGGATCTTATTGAATGCAGGTATCTTATCCTGATCGGGAAAGTCAGTGCCGATATCTATGATCGGAGCCTGCTTTGAGGGTTCGACACCGACATTATAGCCTTCAACAAAGAATTTCCTCGAAGAGCAGGGTGCGAAAAAGATGCCCTCATCAGAATACAGGGTAGCATCAGCCGAATTATCCAAAAGATATCTCAGCAATCTCCGGATCTTTGAGTCTTCAAAATCATTGGAAGCAAATTGTTTTCTGGTCTTAGCATCAAAAAGGGAACCTCCGTTGCTTGTGATCAACGGAACATCTATGCCGAGATCCTCGGCAAATTTTCCGACCAGAAAAGAGGACCTTCCGGTGGCGATCGTAAATGCTATATTCGCATCCTTTAATGCCTTTATGGCTTTTTTATTGCCTTCAGGCACATCTTTGCCGGGGCTCAGCAGCGTAAAATCCATGTCTGCGGCAAGAATGGCTCTGTAATTCTTTTCCATTGTTTTTCACTCCATCAGAGAATATAAAAGATTTTACAACAAGCCCTGAAAAAACAGTCGGGATTTTTTATATTATGTACCTTTGTTGCGGTTGAAGTTTGACTTGACTACGTTTATTATTGTGTAGGATTTCAAAGATATCTTTGTTTTATTAAAGGGGTTAGACAGTTATGAAGAAAAAGGCAGGCCAGCCATCCGGCACAACCAGGGCTTCTGAGACAAGAAGCACAGCCCTTGTGCCTGTTAATAACAGCAGTTCTAATAAGCCCAAGGTCTCGGATGATACGATGATCTATAAATCAGAGCTTTCAAAGACTTCAGATACTGCCGGAAAGACTTCCAAGAGTTCTTCAGGCAGTTCTTCAAAGAGCGTATCTAAAAGTTCAGATAAAAGCAGTTCCGGGAAGAGCGGCAGTTCGAATACGGTAAAATCAACAGTAAGAACGGCAAAGACGACGACAAAACATTCAAAGTCAAAGAAAAAGAAGGCCGGTCCGGTAATCGCAGTGGTTGCCGCAGTTATCCTTGTTGCAGGCGCTGTTCTTGCAGGACTTTACTACACGGGCTTCTTTAAGCCTAAGATCCAGGTCAGCATGGCTGACGGCACTGTCCAAAAGATCAAAGCAGAGGAAGCTTATGCCGAGCTTATGACAGATAAGTTCTTCGCAGGAACTGTCATCGACGGGATCGATGTAGGAGGAATGACGGTTGATGAAGCTTATAATGCCGTTTCCGCCTCACTGCCTGAAGCCCCTCTTTCGATAGATATCAAACTTAATCTTGAAGGCAAGAAATTCCCTGTCGATTTCTCGGATGCGACTTTTGAATATAATACACGCGACGTCATAAACGACGCTTTTTCAAAGTTCAGACCTTTAAATGATACAGACCTTGTCCAGCTTACCGAATGCTATAACGGTATGCAGCAGCTCAAGATCACACCCCAGACGTTCGAGACTGCTTATACGGTTCAGATAGATGGCGTATCTTCCAAGGTCCACAGCATTTTGGATCCCTTGATCCTTCAGTATGCCACTGTCAAGGATGCCTCCATCGAGAGCTTTGATACAGAGACCAAGACATTTGTCATCTCTCCCGAGCAGACAGGATATATCCTTGATATCGACGGAACCGCAGATGCAGTTAAGGCTCTCTTTGACTCAAAGACATATTCCGGAACAGTCGATGTTCCGACAAAACTTAAGGAACCCGAGGTCACAGCCGAGATGATCAATGAGAACTTCGGTCTGATCGGCGAGTGTTCGACAAAAACATCAAACAATTCCAACCGTAACACCAATATTAGCCAGGCTTGCAAGAATATGACCGGCACAATCCTTGAACCCGGTGATCAGTTCTCATTCAACAAGATAGTAGGTCAGAGAACCTATGCTAACGGCTTTAGAGAAGCAACGGTCATCATGGGCGGACAGTATGAGCAGGGCCTTGGCGGAGGAATCTGCCAGGTAAGTTCCACTCTTTA
Source organism: Saccharofermentans sp. (assembly GCA_024684815.1). GTDB lineage: Bacteria > Bacillota > Clostridia > Saccharofermentanales > Saccharofermentanaceae > Saccharofermentans. The sequence continues at coordinate 20,572 of JAIKWL010000025.1, forward strand.
TAATGCAGTGCTCAAGGCTGACCTTAAAGTTATTGAGGCTCATCCTCACGCATGGCCTTCGGATTATGTTTTGACAGGACTTGATGCTACGGTTGACTGGCCGTCACTTGACTTCAAGTTTGAAAACTCTTCTGATTATCAGGTAATCGTCGTTGCATGGTGGGATTCTTCCGACAGTACGGTCCATGCCGAGATCTACGGTAAGAAATTCCCCAATGGCGAGACTATCGTTCTTGATGCGGAGATCGTCGGATCTTCCAATCCCGGTCCTGATGAGTATGTTGAAGACAAGACACTTGCAGTAGGAAAGACAAAGACCGTAAGATCTGCTCACTATGGCCAGACTGCAAAGGTCTACAAGATCTGGCAGGATAAGGACGGCAATGAGATCAAGCGCGAAGAATATGATACGAGATACTACAGGGCATTCGGAAAGCGTATTGCCGTAGGTGTTCTTAAAGAAGACGGAACTTATGCGACTATTGATCCGAAGACAGGAGAATACACATCTCCTTCCGAGACACCGACACCGACGGTCGATCCTAATCTGACGCCTACCACGACTGTATCTCCTGATTCGCCGACACCTACGCCGGATACGACAACGCCTCCGCCGGACACTACAACACCTCCGCCGGATACGACCACACCTCCGCCGGAAGATACAAATACTCCGCCTCCGGAGGATACCAATACACCTCCGCCGGAAGATAATACACCGCCTCCGGAAAACGGCGGTGGAGGCGGTGAAGGCGGCGAGTAACTGCTTTACTGTATCCTAACCGGGTAATAAAACACTATAGAACGTCATGAGCTCTCTTCATTTTTGTGAAGAGAGCTCTTTTAATAAAAAATAAACTTATAATTTGTTTGTTTTTTGCCCCCATTTTGCGTCGGATAGTTTATAATTATTCAGTTATTATTAGCGGAACTCTCCTCCGGGAGAGGAACGCAAAGATTTTTCCAAAGGAGATCATGTTTATGGCAGAACTGACAAAGAAAACCATGGACGGTAACGAGGCTGCTGCGTATACTTCGTACGCTTTTACTGAGAACGCCGCTATTTACCCGATCACACCGTCCTCGCCTATGGCTGACCACACCGATCAATGGGCACAGCAGGGCAGAAAGAATATTTTCGGACAGACGGTTAACATCGTCGAGATGGAGTCAGAAGGCGGCGCTTCCGGTGCTGTTCACGGCTCACTCGCTACAGGTGCATTAACCACAACTTACACCGCATCACAGGGTCTCCTCCTGATGATCCCTAACATGTATAAGATCGCAGGCGAATTACTTCCTTGCGTTTTCCATGTTTCCGCAAGAGCTCTTGCAGCTCACGCTCTCAACATTTTCGGTGACCACGCAGACGTATATGCTTGCCGTCAGACAGGTTTCGCAATGCTCTGCTCCAACTCCGTTCAGGAAGTTGCAGACCTTGCTGCAGTAGCTCACCTCTCATCCATCAAGACAAGAGTTCCTTTCCTCCACTTCTTCGACGGTTTCCGTACATCACACGAGATCCAGAAGATCGAGGTTATCGACTACGACACACTCGGATCTTTGGTTGACTACGATGCAATCAAGGCTTTCCGTAAGAGAGCTCTTTCTCCTAACCACCCGACACTCCGTGGTACAGCTCAGAACCCTGATATCTACTTCCAGGGCAGAGAAGCTTCCAACCCGTTCTATCTTGCAGTACCTGATCAGGTTCAGTACTACATGGATAAGATCAACGAGATCCGCGGCACAGATTACAAGCTCTTCAACTACTATGGTGCAGCTGATGCAGACCGTGTGATCATTGCTATGGGTTCTGTCTGCGAGACAGCTGAAGAAGTTATCGACTTCCTCAACGCTCACGGCGAGAAGGTTGGTCTTGTTAAGGTTCACCTCTATCGTCCTTTCTCTGCTGAGAAGCTCCTCGAGGCTATCCCTTCAACAGTTAAGGCTATTGCAGTTCTCGACAGAACAAAGGAGCCCGGTTCTTATGCAGAGCCTCTCTTCCTTGACGTTGCTGCAGCTTATGTCGGCAAGAATGCTCCCAAGCTCATCGGCGGCCGTTACGGTATGGGTTCAAAGGATACAACTCCTGAGTGCGTACTCGCTGTTTATAAGGAACTCAAGAAGGATCAGCCTAAGGAAAGATTCACCATCGGTATCGATGATGACGTTACATTCCTCTCACTCGATTGCTCCGAGTCCATTGAAGTTGCAGGCGAGGGTACAGTTCAGGCCAGATTCTGGGGTCTCGGTGCAGACGGTACAGTCGGTGCCAACAAGAACTCCATCAAGATCATCGGTGACCATACTGACATGTATGCTCAGGCATACTTCTCATATGACTCAAAGAAGTCCGGCGGTATCACGATCTCTGACCTGAGATTCGGTACAACACCTATCCGTTCCACATACCTCATCAACAAGGCTGACTTCGTAGCTTGCCACAACCAGTCTTATGTTTATGAGTACGATATGCTCTCAACACTGAAGCCGGGCGGAACATTCCTCCTCAACACACAGTGGACAAGAGAAGAGCTCGAGGACAG
>JAIKWL010000070.1 GCA_024684815.1 Saccharofermentans sp.
GTTTTAATTCCACGCGAAGAGAGGGGGGATAAAGATGTCTGAGATTAAAGTTAAGGAAGGCGAGTCCCTTGACAGTGCACTTCGCAGATTTAAGCGTTCTTGCGCAAAGTCCGGTGTTCTCGCAGAGGTTCGTAAGAGAGAGCATTACGAGAAGCCTTCTGTAAAGAGAAAGAAGAAGTCTGAAGCTGCAAGAAAGAGAAAGCATTAATAAGACTTAATAAAGACCGCCTTGCATAAGGGCGGTTTTTTATTGCCTTTGTAAACAAACGTCAATTCGGCTATAATGTTCTCAATAAAGATAAAGTTGAGAATTTGTTATGTTATTGACCGGTAAGAACTGGCGCTTATCGGCATCCGAGAAAGTTGAGGATGCCGGTGCGCTCCTTAATGTTTTGCTTAAGAACCGCGGGATTACAGAAGGACAATCCGTAGAACAGTTTTTAGCAGACGGAGACGGGATCTGGTACGATCCTTTCCTTTATAATGACATGCGAAAAGCCGTGGATATCATCAATGAGACGATCGATGCTCACGGCAAGGTGCTCGTGTACGGCGACTACGACTGTGACGGTGTAACGGCCACTTCGATCCTTGTCAGGTATTTCAGGAGTCATCATGTGGATGTGCAGTATATCGTTCCGCACAGATCCGAGCACGGTTACGGGCTTACCGAGAAGATCATGGATAAAGTCATTGAGAAGAATCCGGATCTGGTCATTACAGTCGATTGCGGTGTAACAAATATAGATACCGTTCAGGAACTGAAGAGCCGCGGGATCAAGGTGATCGTAACGGATCATCATAATGTTAAGGATGATCTCCCGCCGGCTGACTGTGTCATTTGCTCCAAGAGACCTGATAACACATATCCTTTTATCGATCTGTGCGGTGCTGGTGTGGCACTCAAGCTCGTTGAGGCTTTGGGTAAAGACGGAAAGCACAAAGTAACCGGCAATATATGGCGTCAGTCCATAGAACTTGCAGGACTTGCGACGATTGCAGATCTGGTTTCTGTTACGGATGAGAACAGAACGATAATCAAACGTGCATTTAAGAGCATGAAGGATCCTTCCAATGTCGGCGTCGGCGTTATGAACGAGATGCTTTTATCTCCGGGAAAATCGCTGGATGAGACATTCATTTCTTTTAATTTCGTTCCAAGGATCAATGCTGCCGGAAGGCTTTACGATTCGGCTGATGCCCTTAAGTTGTTTCTCGAGAATAATCCCACGGAGGCAAAGCATGCGGCAGAGGATCTTACAAGGGAGAATGACGAGCGCAAGGAGATAGAGGCAAAGGTTTTCGACGAGGCAAGAGCACAACTGGAAAACCCTTCCAGACCTGACAGATGGTCACTTACGAACACCTGCGGACCTATCGTCGTATATGGAAAAGACTGGCATCAGGGAGTATTGGGTATCGTAGCCGGCAAGTTGTCACAGTTCTACGGTAGATCAGCTTTGGTCTTTACCGATGATGCTTCGGAACCCGGCTGTGCGAAGGGATCCGGAAGAGCATTTGGGGATTTTGATCTTTATGAATGCCTTGAAAGGATATCTGACAAGCTGGTCAACTTCGGCGGTCATAAGAAAGCTGCCGGCCTTCTTGTAAGAAAGACCGAGATGGGGACCTTCATGGAGGCTCTCGAAAAAGAATCCGCAAAGATCATGGAAGAGAAGGGCTCTTCAGGCGAAGACAATGAGGAAAACACTATCAATATTGAGTGCGAGATAGAACCTGAATGCCTTGATTTTGATGCATACAGGGAAGTCTGCAAATTAAGACCGTTCGGAATAGGAAATCCGAAGCCTGTGTTTGTTACATATGGTCTTGTGATCACCAATATCGCCCAGATGAGCGGGGGTGCGCATATAAGGCTCGATCTTACGGATAAGAGCGGCAACTGCACGCTTTCTGCCGTGGGGTTCGGTATGGGAGACTATTTCAGTATATTAAGAGCCGGTGACAGGATAGACATTGCTTATACCCTTAATGAGTATTGTTACCGCGGAGAGACATCATTAAGTCTGCATCTGGAAGATCTCAGGCCGGAAACTCCCGACGGCTTTATGTGGCAGAAGGCAGAGATTGCGGAAAAGCTTTATTCGAGCGGACTTGCGATGAACCAGATAGCCAAGATGGCACCCGGTGAGGAGATAGATTTTTCGATGAGACCGACACCCGAGCAATACGGTGCATGCTATAAGACGATCGAGCGTTTCGGAGGTGTTGCACTCTCTACTGCGGATCTGGATCTTCTTGCAAGATTGGTGTCTAACAATTATGATGTATCGATAACGCCGTTTCAGGTGAAGAGATGTCTTGAGGTTTTCGCTGACTGCAACCTTATAAGGCTGAAGACTTTAGCTCCAATGAGAGTCTGCTTCAACACTCTGAAGACCGGCGACAAAGTAAAACTCAGCGAGTCTGAGGTATATAGGAGAATACAAGGTGACTAAGGGCAAGAATGACAAGACATTTAATGCCGTAACTGAAGAAGAGGTTCAGGCTGAAGCTGAACGCGCATATCTTCAGGATGACAGCATCAGGCCCGAAATACCTGAAGATCTGTGGGAGAGATTTCACGAGATAGTTACGATATACGATGAATATGCCAGGGCTGCAAACCTCGACGAAGAAGATATCCAAGAGGATAACAGCCAGATGGAGAATGCTTTTGTTTTCGCATACAAGGCTCACCGCAACCAGCGCAGGAAGACGGGTGAACCTTATATCATCCATCCGGTGGCAGTAGCCCTGATCCTTGCTGATCTCAAGGTCGATTCCAACACTATCGTAGCAGCACTTCTCCATGACACGATCGAGGATACTATAGCCGATGATAAGATGATCACCGAGAAGTTCGGTGCCGTTGTGGCAAGCCTTGTTGACGGAGTGACCAAACTCAATCTCGAACTCGATAACGTTATATATAATTCAAAAGCTGACATCCAGGCATCCAATGTCCGTAAGATGTTCATCGCATTGACTGATGATATCAGGGTCATCTTCATTAAGCTTGCCGACCGTTTGCACAACATGAGGACTCTGAAGTCGATGAGTCCCGAAAAGCAGATCGAAAAAGCACAGGAGACACTTGATATCTATGTTCCTTTTGCAGGCAGGTTCGGTATCTATAAGATCAAGTGGGAGCTTGAGGATCTTTGCTTAAGATACCTCCATCCGGATGATTACTATGAGCTGGTCAAGCTCGTTAACGGCAACCGTGCCCAAAGAGAAGACTTCATGGAGGATGTGGTCTCTGAGATCAGATCAAAGCTCGAAGAGAACGGTATAGATCACTACGATATTGAAGGCCGTCCCAAGCATTTCTACAGCATCTATAAGAAAATGCATGAGAAGGGAAAGACCATAGATGAGATCTACGATCTTTTCGCATGCAGGATAATAGTTGATGAGGTCATTGAATGCTATCAGGTTCTGGGTATCATCCACGAGATGTACCAGCATGTTCCCGGCCGTTTCAAAGACTATATCGCAATGCCTAAGGAGAACAAATACCAGTCGATACATACGACGGTCGTAAGCCATTCGGGAACCCCGTTTGAAGTGCAGATAAGAACATTTGCAATGCACCAGATCGCGGAGTTCGGTATCGCTGCGCACTGGCATTACAAAGAGGCCGGAAATTCACTTGAATTCAAGGCTGACAGATACGATACAAAGATCAATGAGATGAGACAGATCATCGATTCCCAGAACGAGCTGACTGACTCGGGCGAATTTCTTGAATCTTTCAAGATGAATATTGCTCCGGACGAGATCTTTGTTTATACGCCTAAGCATGAAGTAATCAAGCTTCCCAAGGGTTCCTGTCCGATCGATTTTGCCTATGCGATCCACTCCGGAATCGGAAATCACATGCACGGTGCAAAAGTTAACGGACGTATCGTCCCTCTTTCATATGAACTCAAGAACAGCGATATCGTAGAGATCCAGTCTTCAAGCAAACTCGTGAAGGGACCTTCAAGAGACTGGGTATCTATCGCGCGTACCGCAAATGCAAAATCCAAGATAAATGCATGGTTCAAGCGTGAAGCACGTGCCGACAACATAACTACCGGCCGTGAGCTCCTGACAAATGAGATCACACGTAACGGATTCGATCCTTCAAAGCTCCTCATGCATAAATCAATCGAGATCATATTAAAGCGCAATAACTTCCAGTCTTTAGATGATATGTTCGCAGCATTAGGATACGGAAGCATCAGCGTAAGCAAGGTCTTCTCGCGTCTGCGTGACGATTATATAAGGAACATCTCCGAAGAAGAGCGCAGGGCTTTGGGGTACCGTGTAACGGCTGACGGTAATGTCGCATACAGCCCGCAGGAACTCCCGATTGATCTCGGCAAAGCTGACCAGACGAGAAATTCCAAAGGCTCAAAGAGCAAGAGCAGCCAGACTGAAGGCTCCAAGCAGGTCGTTACTTTTGATGTCGCAAAGATCAATGCCATGAGCATCGATCCTCACCAGACTGTCGCACCGGGCACAAGAACTGCTGATCCGATTGCCGCTGCAGCAGCCGCAAAGCCTTCAAGGAGCGCCAAAGCAGATGATGAAAGAAGAAAGCACAGCAATGATGCCGTTGTCGTTAACGGACTCGAATCTGTTCCGACCCATATTGCCAAGTGCTGCCACCCGGTTTTCGGTGATGAGATAATCGGTTATGTCACGCAGGAAAAGGGTGTAGGCATACACAAAGTAAGCTGCAAGAATATTTCGAATATAATCAGGAACCGAGAGAATTCTCCGAAAGATGATGAACGTTATCAGCGCCTTGTACAGGTCAGATGGCTTTCGAAGGCGAAGTTCTCAAGTTACGATGTTCAGCTCGTGGTCATAGCCCTAGACCGCGATAATCTTGTTATGGACATTCTCGATAAGCTGAGCGCCGAAAAGATCAAGATAACGAATATCAGCGCTGTTGTGGACGGTCCTGAAGCACGCATATACATAACCATCAACATCTCAGGCAGAGAACAGCTCGACCGCACATGCGACAGGATACTGCATGTTAAAGATGTTGTGGACGTAATAAGGAACTGATCAGGCTTTCATTCCCCGGTTTTGAATGATAGATGAGATTTAAGTATCTCCGTAGTATTCATCATCCTCATAGCCGTTGACATAGCTTATGTTGAAGATGATCATGGGTCTTCTTCCTGATTTGGAGTGGACGAAGTTCTTGATCTGTTCCCTGAAATTGCGTTTCTCGAGGAAGGCTTCGATGCTGCCGGCTTTATTGCTTGCCTGCTTCAGAAGGTCGTCGACTTTTTCGGAGATGAGTTCATAAAGAACATCCATATCATCGCTGTCAAAACATCCCATTGAATTTACCGCGGGACTGCATGCAAGATCGCCGGTTCTCTCGTCAACTGTTACTGCAATAGCAAGGCAGCCGTCCTCGCTCAGATGTATCCTGTCTGTAAGCACCCTGTCATCAGCATCGACCGTGCCTGTACCGTCGATAAGTACGGGAGAGGCAGGAACGTGATCTGTTATCTTTGCGGTATCCTCATTGAGTTCAAGGACATCGCCGTTTTCAAGGATGCAGATGTTATCCTCGTTCATACCGAGGCTCATTGCCATCTCTTTATGGAGGCACAGCATTCTGTATTCGCCGTGAACGGGCACAAAAAACTTAGGCTTGATCAGTGTGTGGAGCATCATGAGCTCGTCCCTGTATGCGTGACCTGATACATGAACATCCGCAAGGGACTGATAGATAACGTGCGCGCCCTTCTTATAGAGCTCGTTGATCACCCTGTATATGGGTTTCTCATTGCCCGGGATAGGATCGGCAGACAATATGACTGTATCGCCTTTCTGGATATCAACGGAACGGTGTGAGTTGAAAGCCATACGTGTCAGTGCGCTCATGGGTTCAGCCTGGGATCCGGTCGTGAGGATCACGATCCTGTTGTCAGGATAATTGTCGATCGAGTCGATGTCGATCAGTGTATCGGGCTTGATGTCGATATAACCTAAATTATTTGCTATGTTAAAAACCTGGACCATCGAACGGCCGGACAGGCAGACATGGCGCCCGTATTTTTCGGCTGCGGTTATTATCTGCTGCATGCGGTGAACATGCGATGAGAATGTTGCCACTATTATGCGGCCTTCCGCTTTTCTGAAATAATGAGAGAAAGCTTCGCCGACATGTTTTTCGGAAGGCGAGAAACCTTCTATCTCAACATTCGTGCTCTCGCACATGAACATCAGAACGCCTTCCTTGCCGAGTTCTCCGAGACGCTGAAGATTGATGGTCTTGCCGTTGATCGGAGTGTAGTCGATCTTGAAGTCACCGGAATGAACGATCTTGCCTACCGGCGTATTAATGCATAGCGCATAAGAGTCCGCGATCGAATGATTTACCCTGATAAATTCAGCCGAAAACGAATTGCCCAGACGGATGATATCACCGTTCTTACAGGTCGTAAGCTTGATGCCCTCGAAAGGCACATTCTTATCCTGTAACTTCAGCTTAATAAGCTCGATCGCCATTGTTCCGCCGAAAACAGGACACTTGAATTCTCTTAAAAAGTAAGGAAGTGATCCTATATGATCTTCGTGTCCGTGTGTGATAAGGATGCCCTTGAGTTTTTCCTGGTTGCGCCTGATATAAGTAAAATCAGGTATTACGCAGTCAACACCCGGCATATTCTCTTCGGGAAAACTCATTCCTACATCAACGATGATGATGTCGTTATTGTATTCGAAGGCGGTCATGTTCTTGCCGATCTCTCCGATACCGCCTAATGGAATGATCTTTACGTTCTTATGGTTCTTGTACTTCGGATTATTGTATCCGTGTCTTTTTGAATTACTGCTCATAATTGTTCCTTAATATAAACGCGGAAACTCCCCGGTCTTACGGGGAGTCCCTGTGTTGTGATTTTATTTACTGTGCGATTACAGTACGTTTGCAGGTGCTGTGATTACCTGATTCGCCGTCTTCGGCATAAATGTCTATGTGGTAGCCCTTAACACCGCCGCCTCTGTCTTCAACCGTATAATATCCGTCTCCGCCCAAAGGATCGTTCTCGATATAGATTACCGTTCCTGCAGGATATATAGACCAGTCTGCAGCGCAGGTACGGCCTTCTGTACATGTTGTGCCGGTAGCTGTGCTCTTGCTGTAAGTACCGTCACCACGGGGCTGAGGCCCGTAGAATGTGATCGTACATGTATGTCCTTCGCCTGCCGGTGCTTCTTTCTGAGCCTCCGTGGTCGACTTGGTAGTCGAAGCTGTAGTGCTTGAAGTCGGTTTGGCAGTAGGCTTGGGTTTGGGCGTAGGTGTGTTTGTCGGCTTTGTCTCCGTTGTGAGAGAAGCCTTTACATAGTTTCCGTTGTAAGTCTTATACCAGCCGTTTGAAGTGATCGCGATAACATCGATCTGGTCACCGGCATAAACATTCTTTACGACATCATATTCTGTTCCGGGCCCCTTTCTTACATTGAGTGTCGTCTTTGCATAAACCGCAAGGTATAATTCTTTCTCAGTTATGGCTTCAGTGGTCTCTGCTGTCGTTGTGGTAGTAGCTTCAGTAGTTGCAGCCGTTGTCTCTTCTGTTGTTTCAGTCGTATTTTCCGTTGTAACAGTCGCAGATGTCTCTAAATGCTCTGAAACAATAGAAGATTCTTCTGGCGCGGGTGTTGAAATAACAGTAACTGTTACTTCGACCGTAGTCTCAACGAGTTCGGTTTCAACAGTATCTGATCCGTCAGGAATCTGACTTTCCATTACAGATGATACTGCTGCAGTCTCAATAGGCTGCGCCTGGACGGTATTTGAATCAAGGGCTGAATCAACTGCAAAGGTAGCAGATGCGCATACCGCTACGATCACGCAGCAGTTAACGGCCGAGATGATCTTGGCACCCGTAATATTATAGAATTCCTTAATTCCTACTAACTTCAAATACTTGTTCTCCTGTGTGCGCAAACTCAGAGTATATGCGCATAATTTCAACACTATTATATCATAATTGTATTTTTGCTATATCTAAGCCGAAAAACAGGCATTTTTGAAAGATAGTCTTCAAATTGCTTTTTCGAAAAAGACAGCATATTATCCCACCACTTATCAAAATGCCAAAATCAATATATAGTGGTTTTGGAAGCCCTTACCTCAAAATGTGTTTTGAGTAAAGCGTTTTTCAGAATTTGTCAATTGATTGTCACAACTCTGCAAAGCATGACATATTCATAGCGACTATAATCTAAATCACCGCAGGGGAAATTAAATAGAGGGGGAGAAGAAGATGTCGTTGGGACGGGTCCGCAAACCGGCGAGAAGAGCCAGTTATGGAACAACTGAACGCGATGTAGAGAAAAAGCGTGCACGCATCCTGATAATCTGTGCTCTCATTCTCGTTATCTGCGGTATTCTTGACGTGATCTTCCTCATCGGAATACTTGATCTTTGATCATAAAACAACGGCAGAATTATTATGATAACGGTAAATCTCTATTATAAAGGTCAGAATGGCAGTGCAAGATCCTTTGCCCTTGAAATGGAAAGATCCGGAATAGCGGATGCCATCCGTAATGAGAAAGGAAACGTCAGATATCAGTATTTTGTTCCTCTCGATGATCAGGAGACGGTTTTACTTATTGATTCATGGACTGACCAGGCTGCAATAGATGAACACCATGCATCTTTGATGATGAAGCAACTGGCTGAACTCCGGGAGAAATATGATCTGCATATGACAGTTGAGCGGTTTATCGGTGATGAATATGATGCCGATCAAAAGTATATCAGGAAATAAAATCCGCAGTATTGAGAACTGATATGGATCAGATAACTATAAGGAAACTGCTGCTATTTATCCTTGCACCTACGCTTGTTTTGAGCCTGAGTTATTTGATACTGGGTCACATCTGTTCGATGCCCTATATCCTGTTATTCTGCCTTTTCACTTTATCATTTCTGGCTGCCGTTCAATAATGTATTCAGGATCCTGGTATTCGCACCGGTTGCGTTTTTTGCATACAAAAAGAAAAACATATACATAAGTATTTGTTTTCATTGCTTGTGCAATCTGTTTTCTGTGATTGGATTTGTGTCGGAAGTGGTACGATAAATCAAAAGAGCAGGTTCAAAAAACGGGGTACTACGGTTGCAGTTTTACGTAATGAACAAAGATCATTATTTATGGGATAAGACCATAAGTTATGCAGAAGGTTGTTCCTGGAAAGCAGGACCTTATCTTGCTGAAATGATGCGTTCAGGAAAGCTGTCTGACATTGAACGGATCATAATAGCATGTGAAGATGGTGAGATTATCGGGTTTTGCACGTTGGCGGAGAAAGATGAATTGCCTGATAGTTTTGCCTATACGCCGTTTATCGGATTTATTTTCGTTGACGAGAAGGCCAGGGGAAAAAGGATATCGGAAAAGTTAATATATACTGCATCTGAATATGCACTGAGTATCGGTTATGAATGTGTTTATATCTTAAGTGGCGAAGAGGGACTGTATGAGAAATACGGTTTCGAGAAGATCGGCGATGTGGAAACGATATACGGAACAGCAGATCAGCTTTTTCGAAAGAAATTATAAACGCAAAACCGGATGTGAAGGATTAGAAAGGATACCACTGAGTTCATGATCTACAGCGAAGATGAAAAACTGGTCATTCGAGATATGAATGAACCGGATGCTCAGGTTTTTACGGATGAGTTTACTTCACAAGGGTGGCATCTTGAAATTGCCGGATATATAAAGAGATTGAAAGATGTGTCAGAGGGTAAATGTATTGCCCTGACAGCTGTTTATGAGGGATGCCCTGCCGGGTATGTATATGTCTATCTGTGTGCGAATGAAGGGCCTTTCAAAGAAAAGAACTGGCCGATCATCGTTGATTTTAACGTGCTGAAAAAATATCAAAGAATAGGCATTGGGAATAAGTTAATGGACGTGGCAGAACAGGTCGCAAGTCAGTATGCAGATACGGTTTGCCTTGGGGTTGGACTTTGTGAAAGTTATGGAGCCGCTCAACGGATGTATGTAAAACGCGGATATGTTCCGGATGGTTCCGGAGTATGGTATCAGGGAAAGCAATGTATTCAATATGAAACGGTCTGCACCGTAGATGATGATCTGATCTTGTTTTTGTTAAAGAAACTACGTGGTTAATTAAGTGATTTAGTATTATTTATCACGAAAAACAAACTAAACTTTCTGAAAGATCAGTATCTTATCATAATTCAAATATGAGTATCAGATTGTGTTATAATCCACTTGGACTAGGAATATCTACAAGTAATATGGGGGTAAAGCTGTGAAGACTTTTTGTGATTATTGCGGAAGTGCCATTGAAGACACATTGGATAAGTGTCCGAACTGCGGTGCAACAAATCAGCATGTGATGCGTTCCGGCAATCAGGTGCCTAAGACTATCGAAGAGCTTTTAGCTTTCGCATCAGCGAATAATATTCCGCTTGAGAAGATGAGGTTCTTCATCGGAATCGACTACAAGGAACCACGCGCATTCGGTATCTACAAAGAATCTAACGGCAACTTCGTTGTTTACAAGAATAAAGGCAACGGCGAGCGTGCCATCCGGTATCACGGTACAGACGAAGCCTATGCCGTCAACGAGATCTATCAGAAGATGAAGGCAGAACTCCTGGAGCGCAAGCAGGCTGATATCAACAATGCCAATAATACTCCGGCCGGAACACCTGTAAGCTCCCCTTCGAAGAAAAAGAAAAAAGGTATCGGGTGCGGCGCTGCAGTATTGATCTTCATATTCATTTTTTATGGTTTGGGAATAGTTCTCACATCTATCGATGATGCCAAGACACCGAATAAGGGTTATTACGACTACCAGGGTGATGCTTACTACTACACCGGCGGAAACTGGTATACTCCGGGTGCCAACGGCGAGTGGGAGAGAGAGTACGATGTTCCCGACAGCCTTGAGGAGAATTATAAAGATTATTTCGAAGCCAAGGATTATTACAATCTTGATGGCGATTATGCAGATAACATTGAAGAGTACGAGACCGAAGCATACTCATACGATAATGATGACAGTTGGAATGACAGCAACTGGGATGACGATGACTGGGACTACGATTACGACAGTTACGATTCCTACGATTCAGATTGGGATTCGGACTGGTAAACGCATCTTAAAGGTGTTTAATTGCAAAAACACCCCCTCTCGTATATACTTACACCCGTAATATTATTAATAATATAGGGAGCAAGATAATGAGAGTTTCCAATTTGTTTATGGCTACACAAAGAGAGATCCCAGCTGATGCCGAGATCCCTTCACACAGACTGATGCTCAGAGCTGGCCTTATCCGTAAGATGGCATCAGGTATTTATTCCTTCATGCCTATGGGATACCGTTCCTACAAGAAGGTCGAAGCGATCATCAGAGAAGAGATGGATAAGGCAGGAGCCCAGGAGCTCATCATGCCGGCGCTTCTTCCTGCAGAAGCTTACCAGGGTTCGGGAAGATGGGAAAAGTTCGGTCCCGAGATGTTCAGATTATCTGACCGCGGCGGCAGATCCTTCTGTCTTGGTCCTACACATGAAGAACCTTTCACGGAAGCGGTAAGGGATTCGATCAGATCTTACAAGCAGCTCCCTGTAACGCTTTACCAGATCCAGCATAAATACAGAGACGAGAAGCGTCCGAGATTCGGTGTTATCAGAGCAAGAGAGTTCGTCATGAAGGATGCTTATTCCTTTGACGTGGACGAAGCAGGACTCGATATCTCCTACAAGAAGATGTATGACGCTTACAGAGCTATCTTTGACAGACTCGGACTTGATTATACGATCGTTGATGCTGATTCAGGCGCTATGGGCGGTTCCGGTTCACAGGAATTCATGGTAAAGAGTGAAGTCGGTGAAGATGCTATCTGCTTCTGTGACGAGTGCGGCTATGCAGCGAACGAGGAGAAGGCCGGCTGGACAAGAGGCGTAGCTGACACGGCTGAAGAACTGCCCATTGAAAAGATCCACACACCTGATGTTAAGACGATCGAAGAACTGTGCGGATTCCTTAACTGCGGACCTGAGGCTTTCGTTAAGACGATAATATACAACATCGACGGCAAATTCGTTGCTGCAATGTGCAGAGGCGACAGAGATGTTAATGAGACAAAGCTCGGAAATCTCTATGATGCAACTGAGATGGAGCTTGCGGCATTTGCTGACGTTGAGATGATCACAGGTGCAAAAGTAGGTTTTGCAGGTCCTGTAGGACTTAAGCAGAAGATAGATATCGTTGTTGACCCTGAAATCACAGGCATGAAGAACTTCGTTGTCGGTGCCTGCGAATCCGACTATCACTTCAAGAACGTTAATATCGGAAGAGATTTCGAAGCTGATAAGGTCGCTGATATCACGAATGCAAAAGAGGGCGATATCTGCCCTAAGTGCGGCAAGGGCAAGCTCGGCATGGCAAGAGGTGTAGAAGTCGGACATATCTTCAAGCTCGGTACAAAGTATTCTGATGCACTGGGCTGCGTTTACCTTGATAATAACGGCAAGGAACACAGCATGGTAATGGGATGCTACGGTATCGGCGTATCCAGAGTACTGGCTGCGATCATTGAACAGTATCACGATGATGACGGAATCATCTGGCCTTCGATCGTTGCTCCTTATAAGGTTATCATCGTTCCCACAAAGGCTAATGATGAGGAGATCATGGGTGTCGCTGAGAAGATCTATGATGAGCTTACTTCTGCAGGATGCGAAGTCCTGATAGATGACAGAAATGAGCGTCCGGGCGTTAAGTTCAAGGATGCAGACCTTCTCGGTATTCCGCTCCGTATCACTGTCGGAAGAAGAGCCGGTGAGGGAATCGTGGAAGTTAAGAGAAGAGACAGCAGCGAAGCTGTCGAGATCACGAGCGAAGAGGCTGTAAAACTTGCCAAGGAGATCTGAAGATGATCTTGAGGATGATCGCATCCTTAGTGATTTGCACATCTTTTATTCTCGGATCTTTTCCTGTTTTGGAGAAGAAGGGTGACTTTGCACCTGCTTCTTATGATGAATACGAATTGACGCTTGCAGACGGTGAGACGCTTAATATGCGTCTTGCCGGCGAGAGGATAATCTTCGAATCAGGTAAGCAAGACAGAAAATATAATATTTTGCTCTCCAAATCCCAAAATATGCGCGTGGTTAAGAATTTCACCGGCGCGGGCAGTTCGTTTTACATTGACTGCGCAAGTTTTATGGATGAGGATGTGCTTTACAATATCACCATCTCCTATGAAGCATATGGCATGGAGCTTACAAACGGCGATCATGTGATCTACAAGGACAAAAACAGGATCCATTTCTGGAAGTCTGCCAATTACGAATACAATCTTGAGACCTGTTCGGAAATGTGGATTGATGAGCAGTCATTAACAGAATGCCTTCAGCCGCAAAATGATATAGAGTGTGATGATCCCGTGCTTATCGCATATTCCGAGAGGATCTGCGAAGGAGCAAAAGACGATTGGGAGAAAGTGTTCCGCATCTATGTCTATATAGCCCATCAGATGGCTTATGATGAAGTTGAAGCTGATGATTCCAACGGCGGATATCAGGATGGAGCAGTAACGGTCATAAGGGACGGAAAGTCCATTTGTGAAGGCTTTGCCAACGCTTTTACCGCGCTTTGCAGAGCCCAGGGTATACCTGCGGTAGTCGAATTCGGCATAGGCTTTTCCGATTATAAAGAGATGACTGAAAGGACACCTGATGCAGGGGATTATGCCGATCATGCATGGGCAGCGGTCTATCTGGGCGGAAAATGGCATTTTGTCGATCCGACCTACGATATGTCGAGATACTATGAAGGATCAAAGAAGGTAACTATAGTGGAAAATGAGACTTCATATTATCTTCTTCCTCTGGAATGTTTCTCGAACGATCACAGGATCTATGATGCCGACACCATACACGGGATTCCGACTGCAGGTTACTGCGGACCTACGGCTTATTTTGAGATAACCAGAGACGGAGTCTGTCATATATGGGGTTGCGGAACCATAGTAATGCCGGCCGGCGTCAACTGTTTTTCGAAAGTTATCTTCGAAGAAGGAAGCGATATCACCAGGATCGGCAAGGATTGCTTCTCTGATTGCGATCTTCTGACGACAGTCATACTTCCCGAGACAGTAACATACATAGACGATTTTGCGTTTAATACATGTGAAGATCTGGAATATGTCTATATTCCTGAAGGAGTTACTTATATTGGTGAACAGGCATTTGATTACTGTGACGAATTAAGTTATATAAGGGTTCCGGATTCAGTGGAAAAGATCGGCCGGTGGGCATTTGATAACTGCCCGAGGCTTTTTATCAATGTGCCTTCCGGGTTCGGTAATCTGACGAATAATTACGATACCAGACCTATGCGTGTTGACTGCAGGTATTGAACCGTGACAGATATTGGAGAGTTATATGGCATATATAGAATTTCGTGATGTAAAGAAGATATACAAAACCGGAACGGTAAATGTTACAGCACTTGACGGTTGTGATTTTTCTGTCGAAAAGGGCGAGCTCTGTGTCATAGTAGGTCAGTCCGGCGCCGGAAAGACGACGCTTCTTAACATCCTTGGCGGTATGGACAGATTGACTTCAGGAGAAGTCTTTCTCGACGGCAAAGAGATCTCAAAGCTCAGTGCAAGCGAACTGGCTTTGTTCAGAAGACAGAACGTCGGATTTGTCTTTCAATTCTACAATCTTATACCGAATCTCACTGCATATGAGAATGTCGAGATGGCAGCCCAGCTCGTAAAAGATCCGATAGACTGCGATCTTCTTATGAATGAAGTCGGTCTTTCAGAAAGAAAAAACAATTTTCCTGCGCAGCTTTCCGGCGGCGAACAACAGCGTGTTGCAATAGCAAGAGCTATCGCGAAAAACCCTAAACTTCTGCTTTGTGATGAACCTACCGGAGCACTTGATTACCAGACAGGAAAAGCGATCTTAAAACTCCTTCAGTCCTTAAGCACCGAAAAGGGCATGACTGTTGTCATCATCACGCACAATTCGGCCCTGACCTCTATGGCTGACAGAGTTATAAAGGTTAAGAACGGAAAGATCACGAGCAACGAGATCAACAAAAATCCCGTAAACGTGGATACGATCGAATGGTAATGAGCCCTTACGTTAAGACGATAATAAGATCCATAAAGATGACTCTGCCGAGATTTATCGCGATATTTGCGATAATCGCCCTTGGCGTGGGATTTTTTGCGGGACTTAAAGTAACAACACCGTCTTTCGTTCTGACAGGCGACAAATATGTTAACGATTACGCATTTTATGATTTCAAGCTCTTATCGACGATAGGTTTCACGGATGAGGATATAGAAGAAATAGCAAAGCGGACGTCATGTGTTGTAGAAGGCGCGTATTCGGCAGACTGCTCTGCATATCTCGGAGACAGTGTCAGCGCGGATACGGTACACTTTATATCTATAACCGGAAACGTCAACCGGCTTGCTCTCGAATCGGGAAGAATGCCGTCATCTCCTGATGAGATAGTTGTCGATGCTTACATGATCCCTGATATCAAACCGGGAACAAAACTCGTTATAGCTGATGAGACTTCCGACAAAGCCAGGGAAATGTTCAGATACAGTGAGTATACGGTCGTAGGAACCGCAAGATCACCCATGTATCTGAATTTCCAGAGGGGCACTTCCAACGAGGGTTCGGGAAGTGTTTCTTTTTATGTTTGCGCACTTCCTGAAGCGTTCGATTCCGAGTACTATACCGAAGCTTATCTGTATGCTGATACTGGTTTCTTTATTTATTCTGATGAGTATAAGAACTGGGCGACTGATGCTGAGAAACAGTATAAGAACGTTTTGAGAAGTGTTATCAATGAAAGATTTGAAGGCCTGTTAAGAGACGAATATGACAAGCTTTATGAAGGCTTTGATACTTTTAATGAAGAGCTTGATAAAGGCTGGAGCGAGATTGAGGACGGAAGGAAGAAATTAGAGGATGCCAGGAAAGAACTGGAAGATGCCCAGACAGAGGTAGACAGCGGCCGTCAGGAATTATCTGAGGGGAAAAAGACGCTGGATGATACGGCGAAGACACTAAACGGATACCGGACGGAATTGAATTCTTCAAAAGAACAGCTTGACAAGGCAAAAGAAAATTCTGAAGCAATGAAAAAAGAAGCGGATGATCTTAAGACAGAAGTCGATCAGCTCCATTCCGATATTCTGGAAGGACGTTCAAAGGTAAGAAGTGAAAGGAGCCGGATCGAATCAAGGATATCCACGCTGGATTTCCTGATCTCGACCTATGTGTCCGCAAATGAAAGAATTGAAGAGGAAATAGAGAGTAACAGGGAAAGGCTTGAGCAGGCGGATTCTGACTGGGAGAGAGGTGCTATCGAAGCCAGGATAGCATTAGAGGAGGAGACCAAAAAGAATAACGATGCGCTGATAAGTGGTTGTGAGAGCGAGAAAGCGGATCTTGAGAGTGATGCTTCAGAACTTGATAAAAGAAGTACTGAACTCGATGAGATGCAGAAGGAATACGAGAATAAGATCGCTGAATATAACCGGAAGTATCAGGCATATCTCACAGACAAGCTCCAGTACGATATGGGCGTTAAAGAATATGAGAGTTCAAAGACCCAGTATGACAGTGCATATTCCCAGTATCTCGGCGGACTTACACAATATAACGAGGGTGTAAGAAAACTTGATGATGCACAGAGACAGATAGATGACGGCTGGATTGAGTATCATGACGGAGTCCGTGAACTCTGGAAGGGTTATTCGGAATATAAATGGACTGCAGATACGGTCTTTAAATCTGATCTGGTTTACGGATATACGCTGATAGAAAGCGTTGATGATCCTGAGACATATATTCTCGGGAGAGATAAGAATACCGGTTATGTCTGTTTTGATAATGACTCACAGATAGTCGACGGTATCTCAACAGTATTCCCTGTATTCTTCTTTATGATCGCCGCTCTCGTGTGTTCCACGACCATGAGCAGGATGGTAGGTGATGAGAGAGGCATCATAGGAACCATGAGAGCTTTGGGCTATTCGGATTTTAAGATTGTAATGAAGTATGCAATATATGCGGGCTCCGCATCAGTTTTGGGCTGTGTGCTCGGATTTGCGGGCGGAACAAAACTCTTCCCCGGAGTCATTTGGGAAGTTTATAAGATGATGTACGGCTTTGCTCCGATCACTTTCAGATCGAGCGCTCCTCTGTTTTTGCTGTCTCTTGGTGTGGCTCTTATCTGCACGGTGGGAGTAACTGTCGTTACCGCTCTGTCGGCACTCAAAGGCATGCCCGCCGAGCTCATCAGGCCCAAAGCACCGCTCCCGGGTAAGCGGATCCTGATGGAATACATCGGATTTATATGGAAAAGGCTCAAGTTCCTTCACAAGGTGTCATTGAGAAATGTATTCCGTTTTAAAAAGAGAATGTGGATGATGATAGTCGGCATTGCCGGATGCACATCTCTTCTTCTGACGGCTTTCGGTCTTTATGATTCCATATGTGATGTCGTCAACATCCAGTATGACAACATCATGAGATACGATATTAACGTCATGTTTGACGAGAAATACAGACAGTATGAGATCGAAGACGCGGCAAAGGAAGCAGGGAATTATGCAGGCGTCAATTACGATTATGCTGTAGTCAAAAATGATTCTGCCAAAAATAACGGTTCGGGATACGTAAGAGACGTGGGCCTGTTCATATCAGATGATCCGAATCTCGATAAGATCTTCGGTCTGATGGATTATAAGACTAATGAAGTTCTGACATGGCCTGCTGACGGCGAAGTAGCTGTCTCTCACAAGCTTGCTGAGAAGAACAAAGTCAAGGTCGGAGACGATATAACATTGTTATACGGTGATGATGAGCACGAAGTTGTGCTTAAAGTCGGTGCTATCTTCACTAATTACACATTTCATTATGTGGTCATGACCCCTCAGACATACAGGGATTATTTCGGCAAGCCCTATACTCCCGAGACGCTCCTCATTTTGACTGAGACCAAGACAAGAGAGGACGGTTATAAGTTCGCATCTTACCTGTCAGACAACTACGAACTCAAGACATGGTCATCCACACAGGATTCGAGGGAGAGCTTTGCCAAGACCATGGAGCGTATGAACTACGTTGTTGTTCTTGTAATAGGAAGTGCTGCCGCTCTTGCATTTATTGTGCTGTTCAACCTCAACAACATAAATATCACCGAGCGAATAAGGGAGATCGCGACACTTAAGGTCATGGGTTTTAACAAGAGGGAGACAGGAGCCTACGTTACACGCGAAAATGTCATGCTCGTGCTTATGGGATATTTAGCCGGTTTACCGCTCGGTTTTCTGCTTCACAGGTTCGTTATGGCTCAGATAGCTATGGACATGGTCACATATCAGATAAAGATAGATCTGATAAGTTATTTCTATTCACTTGCTTTTGTGCTTGCGTTCTCGGCTATTGTAAACATGATAATGCACGCAAAGATCGAAAAGATAGATATGGCAGAATCTTTGAAGAGTGCAGAATAAGGAGCGCAATATGTACAACGATTATTCCATTACGAAAACTATCACTCCGGCTGAATATATGGAGATGCGGAAAGCTGTCGGCTGGGGATTATTTCCTTTGGAGGAAGCGCAGGCAGGTCTTTCGAACTCATATATCTGGTGCATAAGAGATAACGGGACCGGCAGCCCGGTAGGTCTTGGAAGAGTCATATGGGATAAAGGTTATGTTATGTATATTGCTGACATCATTGTGATCCCGGAATATCAGGGAAAGGGACTGGGCCGCGTTCTGATGGAACAGGTCATGGATTTCATTCATGAGCAATTAAAACCCGGCTATAGATTTATGGTTTCCTTGTGCTCTGCCAAAGGCAAAGAGGAGTTCTATAAGAAATTCGGTTTTGTCGTAAGACCGAATGAAGATGTGGGTCCGGGAATGCATCAATGGTTCACAAGTGAGGAAATAGAAGGATAAACAGACCGCGGTTTCCACGGAAGAGGTGTTTGTAAGAGGGGTTTCCGTGGAATTTTCGGTGTTTTTTCCACGGAGGAGGCAGTTTTATGAGGATTTTCCGTGGAACTGAGCTCTATCGAAAAGCAGGGTAAACAAAAAGAGCCATCTCTTTTGTGAAGATGACTCCTGATCTTTAGCTCCTGTAAAAACTTTATTCCTGGTCGCCGTTCATCCAGCTCTGGTGATAATTCCTTCTCCTGTATTCTTCAGGTGTCATGCCTGTGGTCTTTTTGAAGACCTGGATAAAGTGGGACTGTGAAGAAAAGCCCAGATAATTCGCGATCGTAAGCGAGGACTCGTCTAAATGTCTTAACATGTTGCATGCGACGCTGATCTTCTGGTCTCTTATGTAACGGCTTAAGGTTATCCCCATCTCAGCCTTGAAGAGCTTGGAAAGATAACTTGAATTAAGAGAAAGAGAATCGGCTATTGATTCAACTGTAAGATTTTCCTGGATATGTGATCTGATGTAATCGATTGCGACTACTATGTGGCGGGATACGACGCGGTTCTTGGAAAGATCGCTCATCTTACGGCAATAGGCGCGCAAAAGGTCGTTCTGGATCGCATATACCTCATCAACAGATGTAGCGACATCAATGAGTTCGATATAGATATCGCTCAGATTATATGCGATGGATATCTCAAGACCGGCTTCGATGCAGAATCTGCTTACGAGAGCAGCAAGGATGATCGTATGATATTTTACGTTGCGGAGCTTGTCGGTGCTTAAGACACCGAGAGTCTGGTTATCGTGGAACGTACCGAGAGAATCCTCCAGTCTTGCCATGTTGCCACTTGCAACGATCTCGTAGAAGCTGATCTCACTGTTGTATGCCACCTGGCGGTTGCCGGATTCGCCTTCGTCCATCAGTCTTTTGGTCAATTCTTTTTCGATATTCATAGGATATTCTCCTTGTCCGGTAAGTTTCAGAAAACAAAATGTTAAATCTATCACAAAAATTGTATATTTCTTTTTGTATCGTGTAAAGTATTCTTGAGAAAACCGTTCGAAAAAACCGATGTCATAAAATATTACAAACTTAACGAAATAAGGGGTTTAGGGCAAATAATTATTGAGTTATTGCTCGAAAAGTAATAGAATTTTAAGGTAGTAATAGTGGGAGGATGTGCATAACATGACAGATGAACTTAAAGACATTATTTATGCCGATTTGTTCAGATACACAGGAAATGCGCGTCGTTATAAGAACATATATGCCTGCTATCTTGAAGAAAGAAGATCTTCCCCCGAGTTCAGTTATATAAGCGTAATGAGACGTACGCGTTATTATGCTGACCAGATCAACAAATATGACGGGATCAGAAAGAAGCTCAACCAGATCAAGTTTGCCGTGAGTAACTTCAGGCTCGACCGCTTAAGCCGCAAATATCACTTCCAGATCCCTTATGATACGGATATCGGCAAAGGATTCTACCTTGCTCACTTCGGCCGTGTGATCATCCACCCGAAGAGCGTTATCGGGCACAATGTCAATGTGTCGACAGGTGTCGTAATAGGAACGCAGTTCAGAGGCAAGAGGAAGGGATCGCCTCACATTGGTAATTATGTATGGATAGGTGCCAATGCCGTTATCGTAGGAAATATCAGGATCGGCAACAACGTTCTTATTGCCCCCGGAGCATATGTCAACTTTGACGTTCCGGACGGTTCGATCGTAATCGGCAACCCCGGACTTATCAGAAGATCGCCGGGTGCCACGCTCAATTACATCAATAACACGATCCTCTTCGACGAATACAATGTTCGTTCGGACGGAGTCAAGCAGTGGTAGATCCCTCGTTTTACAGACACAACAGAGAGTCATTTGCCGCCGCGCTGCCGGACTGCACCGCGGCGCTGTTATTTTCGGGCGAACAAAAACAGATGTCGAGGGATTCCGATTACAGATTTTTTGCTGACCGGAATTTCTTTTACCTGACCGGCTTGGAACTCCCGGATCTTATCTTATTGATCGAAAAGACTGACAGAAACGTCACAACGAGGATATTTGCTCCTGCAAGGGATTCCATGAAGGAACGCTGGCATGGTAAAAGAATGGATCCTGCGGATATTGCCGCAATCTCAGGGCTTGAAACGGATGAGGTATTAGATCTCGAGAAATATGAGGAAAAGGAGTTCGATCTCATTAAGAATGAAGATGTCGGCATATACCTTGACAGTTCATCGGTAATGACAAAGCCGTTCGACCTTAAAGCGAGGATCGAAAAGGGAGGAAGGAAAGTATCTGATCTTTCTGAGATAACCACGCCCTTACGCATGGTCAAGCAGCCACATGAGATAGAGGCTGTAAGAGAAGCCGCAAGGATCACCGAGGAAGCTGTTGATGAGATGAAAAAGCTTATCCGCCCCGGCATTTCGGAATATGAACTGTATCTTAAGCTTGAGTATGAGATGGCATTAAGGAGTTCCATGAACTTCGCTTTTGAGACTATAGTCTCATGCGGGAGAAATGCGTTCTATCTTCATCATTCGGATCCGGAGAAGGACGGCGACGGGATCTGTAAGGCCGGTTCGATCATTCAGATCGATGTCGGAGCAAGAGTTGATGGTTATTGCGCCGATATCTCAAGAATCTTTTTCGTAGGTCAACCTGAAGGAGAAGATGATAAAAGGATGAAACTCTTAGAGCTGATACGTGATCTCAGAAAAGTAGCCTTCGAGTTCATCGCACCCGGAAAAACTTTTGCATCGCTTAATTCACAAATGTATGACATCGCCGGCAAATGGCTTGCAGGACAAGGTCTTATAACCGATAATTTTACCGAAGAGGATGTCCGCCGGTATTACTGGCATAACACCTCGCATCATCTCGGGCTTGATGTTCATGACGTCGGGCCGAGGGATAAGGAATTTGAGTCAGGTAATTGCCTTGCAGTCGAGCCCGGTGTTTATATTCCCGAATGGGGTATCGGATTTAGGATCGAGGATGACCTGCTGGTTACTGAAGACGGCTGTCAGCTCCTGAGCTCCGGGAAGGACGGCCCGGAGGGAATAATTGTCGGATAACAGTTCAGTCGTAACCGCTGTTCTCATTGCGGTATTGATAGTGCTTTTGTTAGTCCTTGCCGGAGGACTGCTTCTTGCGTTGTTTATTTCCTATACCGATAAGATATTTAATAAGATCTTTAACAGACCCCGGCCTCTGCCGCAGGTCGACAGATCACCTTCTGATATCGACAGGAGCACGATCATAGGACGCGGAAAGAACTGGTTCTATACTTTCCATAATGAGTGGCTGGGTGTAAGGGCAACATCCTTTGACGGGTGCAAACTGTCAGGTTATTACAGGCCGTCATCGGATAAAACATGCCGTACAATGGTGATCCTTGTTCACGGTTACGATGAATCACCTGCAGAGATGTCCGCATATGCAAGACTCATGATGCGCAAAGTACAGTGCCATTGCCTTATCACTCATATGAGAGCTCACGGTATGAGCGGCGGTAAGAATTTCACATGGGGACTGATGGAGAGCGTTGATCTTGATACATGGTTTGCATTTACGAAAAGGCGTCTGGGCAATAACTGCAGGATCTATCTTGTGGGAAGAGGCGCGGGTGCCACAGCGTGCCTTCTTGCTGCACAGCAAAAAGAATTCGATCCTGCCGTCTGCGGGATAATCGCGGATTCGCCGGTGTCATCACTTAACACTTTTATGAAGACGACATTGCCGAAGAGTACGAATATATCTCCTGATTGGATAATCGGACGTGTAAGAAAGGTTGCAATGCGCAAGTTCGGATTTGATATCAACCGTTGTGATGCAACTGCTCATGCAAGCAGCATAAAGGTTCCGGTCCTTATATTCCAGGGCGGTGAGGACGAGATAACACCACCTCCCGGGTCCCGTGATATCTACGATAATCTCCGCTGCAGAAAGAGAATGGTTATCGTTAATAATGCTAAACACCTGGAGTGTTATGAACGCTCACAGGCTATGTATGAGCGTGAAGTGCAGAGATTTATCGAATCCTGCATAGTAAGACTTGTGAAAATTGGTCGCTTGTAATTCCGTCAGGTATTTGTAAAATACTTCACGTGATTACAGATTATGAGTACTGATATAGCCAACAAACGATCTATGCTTGAAGGAAGCCTGTGGAATAAGATCCTCGGGTTTGCGTTTCCGCTTGCTCTTACGGGGATCCTGCAGCAGCTGTTTACCGCGGCGGATGTTGCTGTCGTGGGTAATTTCACTGGAGATCTCGGCAAAGCGGCAATGGCCGCGGTCGGTGCAAATACACCTATAGTTTCACTTATCGTTAACTCGTTCCTTGGAATATCGCTCGGAACAAATGTCGTTGTTGCCAATGCTGTCGGCAGAAAAGATGATGAGTGTGTTCAGAAAGCTGTTCATACATCGATGATCATCGCGGTCATCGGAGGCATCATCGTGTCAGTGATAGGGCAGATCATTGCCGAGCCGCTCCTAAGAGCACAGAACATATCTGAAGAAGCAGTGGATATGGCGATCCTTTATTTCCGTATTTATATTGCAGGACTTCCGGTGATACTGCTCTATAACTTTGAGGCTGCGATCTTCAGGGGAATCGGTAATACAAAGATACCTTTTCTTGCGCTTGTGATATCCGGAGTGATAAATGTCGGCCTCAATGTGTGTTTTGTAGTCGGATTCGGGCGCAATGTCGAGGGAGTTGCAACAGCTACCGTTATCTCAAATCTTATTAGCAGCATAATACTTCTCTTATTCTTAAGTAAGTCAAAGACCGCTGCGAGGTTTGAAGCAAAAAAACTCCGGATCGACGGAAGGACCTTATGGAAGATACTGAAGATAGGTCTTCCTGCATGTGCCCAGTCGGCGGTTTTTTCTTCTGCAAACATTATCATCCAGTCTGCAATAAACGGCCTCGGGACTACTGTTGCGGCAGCATCGAGCGCGGCATTTAATATTGAGATCTTTTCCTATTATGTCCTGAACAGTTTCGGACAGGCATGCACGACGGTCACAGGACAGAATTACGGTGCCAGAAAGTTCGACAGATGCAAAAAGACACTGAAACTCTGTATTTTGGAAGGTGTCATTATCGAAGGGATAATGGTTTCATTTTTGCTTTTCTTCGGCAAAGCTCTGTTGTCTGTCTTTAATCAGGATCCGGAACTTATCGAGATCGGTTATATCCGAATTATGTTTATTACGACTGCACATCTTCTCTCGCTCTTTTATGATGTCATGAGCGGATATATGAGAGGATACGGAATATCACTTACACCGGCGATCGTGACTATGGTTACTATATGCGGGACCAGGATAATTTGGGTATTGACCGTGTTTGAGCAGTATCACACATTTATGAGCCTCATGATAGTTTATCCGCTGAGCCTCGGCCTTAATGCCCTTATGATCTCTTTGCTGCTCCTTATAAGGCAGCCTGCAAAAAAACTGAGCGGGGAAAAAGCCCATTTATAAAAAGGATTTGTTATTTTTCAAAGCCCTTGTAAAAAGAGATTTGTTATAGTATATTTTTCGCGACAAACGGAAATCGGGGAGCCTTTATCGGCTGAGAGGGATCAAAAGATCCGACCCGCTGAACCTGACGGATAATGCCGGCGTAGGGAACCAAATATATATTTTTTCATCCTCTTGTCATTGGCACTACCTTTGGTTTAAGCAACTCCCAAAGATTTCATACGACGGAGGTGTTTTTATGTCCAAACAAACTGCTTTATCCAATCGTGAGTATATCCGGAGGATATCCACGGGCGGAATCTGCTTAGCTCTTGCCTTTGTGCTCTCGCAGCTCAAGCTTTTCGAGATGCCGATGGGCGGAACGGTTACTCCTGCTTCAACACTGCCTATCATCGTATACGGAGTTGCATTCGGACCTGTATGGGGATTCATCATTGCGTTTATCTTCAGCCTTCTACAGCTTATCGGAGGCTGGCTTGTAACTCCTTTCCAGGTATTGCTTGACTATACTATCGGTTATACAGCTCTGGGCATTGCCGGATTTGCCGCAATTAAGGCTGATTCAAGGCTCAGGATCCCCGGTGTTCTCAACAGATTCAGAGACACATCACTCATCAAGATCCTTGCTTTCTCTGTTATCGCATATGCAGTCAGATGGCTCGGTTCGGTAGCATCCGGCGTGATCTTCTATTCCGAATATGCCGCTGATGCAGGTTATGACAGCGCACTTGTTTATTCGATGGTCTACAACGGTTCATTCCTTCTTGCAGACCTCGCCATACTTGCGGTTGTTCTTGTTGTGCTCTATATGGTCATTCCTTCTGCAAAACAGGACGATACTCTTGTTACGGTAAAAAAGTATACAGCTGAATTTATCGGGACTTTTGTCCTTGTATTTGTCGGCTGCGGAACAGCAATGGCAGTCGGATGTGATTCCGTTAACGGAAGCGGATATATCCTTACAGCTTTTGCGTTCGGTCTTGTTATCGTTGCTATGGCATATTCCATCGGAAATGTGTCAGGATGCCATATCAATCCCGCCGTATCTCTTGCCATGTTTATATCAGGCAAGATGACGATCAAGGATTTCTGGGGTTATGTCGTATTCCAGATCCTGGGTTCAGTTTCAGGAGCAGGACTTCTTCAGTATCTTTTCTCTGTATCGGGAAAGATCGATATGACAGGTGTCTACGATCAGGCTGAAGAGGAGATGGCCTCATGGGGTTTAGGCGCCAACACTCTTGCAGGTGTAAACGGTAATATCGTGGGAGGAACGCTTATTGAACTCGTTCTCACATTCATCTTTGTTATCGCTATTCTCGGTGTGACTGACAGCAAATTCAAGCACGGCTCATTCGGCGGTCTTATTATCGGTCTTACACTTGTCCTTGTTCACATCATCGGGATCAGCTTCACGGGGACATCAGTCAATCCAGCCCGTTCGATCGGTCCTGCGCTCCTTTCAGGCGGCGAGGCCCTTACAGATCTCTGGATCTTCATAGTGGCTCCTCTCGCCGGTGCTGCACTTGCTGCTCTTGTTTACAAGGCAATCGCGGGTGCACGTGATGATGAAGCCAAGGCCTGATCAGCGTTTAGATTCAGAATTAAATCTCAGGATACCCTTTTCATGTAATATGCCGGCCGTATCTTATCGGATGCGGCCGGCATATTTTTGTCTTGAAAAAATAATATCAGCGCTTAAATTCGGGGTGCTCTTTGTAATACTGTTCTTTGTCTTCGTACATTCTCTCGTCTGCTGTCTTCAATGCTTCGGTGATGTCGGCAGAATCATTTTGATAACTGTATCCCAGAGCAAAAGAGACATTATTGTAGTTTCTTGAGAGCTTTTTGATCCTTTCGCATTTTTTGATGATCTCTTCTTCCGTCGTATAGGTCATGAGGATCATGAATTCATCACCGCCGGCTCTGAATATCTCGTCTCCGGTAAAGACATTCTGAAGCAGATTTGCGCCGTTCTTAATGAGGAGATCTCCTGCCAGATGGCCCTCGTTGTCGTTTACTCTTTTAAGACCGTTGAGGTCGGCGAATACTATGCCGATCCCCTTAAGAGTATCGCTGCTGCTGTTTCTTAAACTGTCTATCTTGTTGTTCATCTCGTTTCTGTTCAGGACACCCGTAAGCATATCTATCGTGCTTAGGATCCTGAGTCTGTCTAAGAGCTTATGATTTGCTATCTCGGAAGCTATGAAATAAACGGTGAGTTCGAGGATCTCTTTGATCTTGACAGTGTTTTCAGTATCGAAATTGCATGCCCAGATGTAACCAAGTACTTCGTCGTTGAATTTCAACGGGAAGAGAACTATGCTCTCAACATTCTCGCTGACAAGGGATTCATACCATCCGGGATTTTTCTCCCTGATATATTCCATATCATGTCTGTTCTTCGCAATAAGTCCGTTGCTTCCGCCGATAGTATCATCCCAGGTAAGAGTCAGTTTATAAAACTTTCCGTCTTTAAGCAGTTTGTCCATATAAGGAAGCGAGGAATATGCGTTGCGCGATTCACAGAGCACAGAGCAGTTTCCGGCTTCGCGGTCAGTCAGGAGGATGACGCAGGACTGAGCATCGCAGATTTTTCTTATATCGGAGATGACTTCATCCATGGTATGTTTGAAGTTCGAAGAACCTCTCAGCTTTATGCAGGTATTGAGAACGCTTGCCGCTATCGATGCGGAAGTGGTATTGCTCATCTGCTCACTGTCGGCAGTCTTGGTTATAACCTGGGAATAAGTGCAGTAGTGGAGATTGCCTTCGCTTCCCAGAGGCATCATGTAAAGATTGAACCAGAAGTCATATCTTTCAGGATGCACATATGTATGCATGGGCTGCTTTAAAACTGCGGCTCTGTAGCAGAAGTCCTCAAAATTCAGATCCTTCGTGAAGTAATTCTGATAAAGGCTGTTCGGAACAAATTTGTTAGTAAGCATCTGCGGTGCTGATTCATCCACAGTCTCGATTGAAGCTATATAGGGAGCATTTCCCGTCACGATCCTTATGTCACCGTAAGAACCGTCATCTTTTGTTTCAACTGAGATAACGCATGTCATGATGTCGATCATGTCGACAAATTTTTGAAAATCCATAGTATGCCCCAAAGATAAAATTTATATGATGAATTTTACCACACACACTATCAAAAATCTTTAATAACACGTGAATAAAAAACGAATTGGAGATGTTTTTTTTCTGCTGTACTTAAACTCCGAAAACAGAATCGCAGTACCTTACAGTACCCATTGCATCTTTTGCATAGGCATCTGCGCCGATCTTATCGGCGTATTCCTGAGTCATTACAGCCCCGCCGACAACGACTTTGGTATCGGGTTTCTTCTCGCGCAGGAGCCTGATAGTCTCCTCCATTGAAGCGACCGTTGTTGTCATCAGGGCTGACAGACCTACCACGCTGATATTGTTTTCCATGGCGCAATCAACTATAACTTCCGGAGGAACGTCCTTGCCGAGATCTATTACGTCGTAGCCGTAGTTTTCGAGCATTACTTTCACGATATTTTTTCCGATATCGTGAATATCACCTTTGACGGTAGCCAATATGACCTGCCCCTTTGTTGTTCTCGGTTTATCCGACATAGCTTCTTTTATCACCGCGAATGCCGCTTTTGCAGCATCGGCACTCATGAGAAGCTGGGGAAGGAAGATCGTTCCGGCTTCGTATCCCTTGCCGACACGGTCAAGTGCCGGGATAAGTTCCGTATCTATTATCTCGAGTGAATCTCGCCCTGTGGAAAGCTCTTCTTTTATTGCTTCTGCAGCGCGCCCGGTAACGCCGCGCTCGATAGCTTCCGCCAGGCTTAATTCAGCGCCGGATGAGGAAGCTGTATTTTTAACACTGACAGAAGATACACCTGATCCTGCAACATAGTCTTTGTAAGCCCCTATGTATTCTTCAAGATTGGGATCAAGATTCATCAAGGCATTAAATGATCTGAAGGAGGCCATCATGGGACCGTTGCAGGGGTTGATTATGGCGCACGAAAGGCCGTTTAACATAGCCATCGAAAGAAAATATGAATTGATGAGTTCACGGGCGGGGAGGCCGAATGAGATATTCGATACGCCGAGTATAGAATGACCTGAGAATCTGTCTCTTATGCCTTTTACAGTATCTAGAGTCGTTATCGCGGAATCAGGATCCGAAGAGATCGTCATAGCAAGACCGTCGATAACTATGTCTTTGCGCGGGATCCCGTAACGGTCTGCAGCTTCATAGATACGTTCTGCGACCGCAAGTCTTCCTTCAGAGGTCGAAGGTATTCCGTCTTCATCAAGAGGAAGACCTACAAGCACACCGCCATATTTTGCCACCAGAGGCATGACGGATTCTATTATCTCGGCTTTGCCGTTGACTGAGTTTACCATGGGCTTGCCGTTGTAGATCCGAAGGCCTCGCTCTAACGCTTCTATATCAGTCGTATCAAGCTGTAAAGGGAGCCCAGTGACTGACTGGATCTTCAATACTGCATTTTCCATCATGACAGGCTCATCGATCTCGGGAAGACCTACATTGACATCGAGAATGTCAGCGCCGGCTTCCTCCTGTTTCAGGGCTTCGGTCAGTATGTAATCGATATCGTTATCTCTTAAAGCCTGCTGAAGTTTCTTCTTGCCGGTAGGATTGATCCTCTCACCGATGATCACAGGCCGTCTTCCGATCTTTACGCAAGTCGAAAAGCTTGTTACATAAGTATCATTCTTGATGACTGGAGCAGTGAAGGGGACACCTTTAACAGTGCTTATCATCTTACTGATGTGCTCAGGAGTTGTACCGCAGCAGCCTCCCATCACATGGACTCCGAGCTTTGCGATCTGTTCCATTATCCTTGAGAATTCATCGGGATCCACATCGTAAACTGTCTCGCCGTTTTCAGTTCTGGGAAGACCTGCATTGGGATTGACCACAACGGGAAGAGAACAGCATTTCACAATACGCTCTGCTATAGGGAGCATCTGCTGAGGTCCGAATCCGCAGTTGATACCGAGAGCATCGACTTTAAGTCCTTCGAGCATAGCGACTGTGCCTTCGACGCTGCCGCCTGTCAGGAGCCTTCCGGATTCGTCATAGACCATAGTAACTATTACCGGAAGATCGCAGACTTCGTGTGCTGCGATAACAGCAGCCTTAGCTTCATATGAATCACTCATAGTCTCTATGAGGACAAGATCACCGCCTGCTTCGTAACCGGCTTTGATTATCTCTGAGAAAACATCCACAGCTTCATTGAATTTAAGATCGCCCATCGGTTCAAGGAGTTTGCCGGTAGGACCGACGTCGATCGCGACATAAGCATCGTTTTCGCGTCCTGCTTCTTTTCTGGCTTCCCGGCAAAGCACAACACCGCGGGATACTATCTCGGACACATTATCGAACTTAAAGCGGTTGGCACCGAAAGTGTTTGTGTTTACGATGTTTGAACCGGCTTCGAAATAACTCCTGTTAAGTGACCTGATATCATCAGGTCTGGTAAGGTTCCAGAGCTCAGGCAGTTCGCCGCCTTTAAGTCCCATCTTCTGGAGGATGGAACCGGTTCCGCCGTCACAGAATAACCATTCCTTACCAAGTCTGTCTCTTAAGCTCATGTTTATTTGTCCTCTTTCGAATATGCGCAGGTGTCATGCTTGCTGCAGCCGGAGCATCCGGAACAGCCGGCCCTGCTTTTATCTATGCCGATGCCGATAAGTGCGGTGACGGACTTTGTGGGAACCATCAGGAGCGAATCCGTAAGTTCCACGCCGATATGTTTTGATATATCGAGAAGCCTGAACCAGTCCTTCTGGTGATCGAGCTTCAAGTCGCCGTAGCCGGGTGAGAATCTGGGGCGGAGGAAAAGACCCTGCGCTTCATATTCCTTCTCCAGCTTTGCGTTCTGATCGTCCAGAAAAGCTTCGATAGCCGCAGCGCCTGATGCCTGATAGATGGATGCATCCGCAGAAGAAGTAACGGAAGCCCTTCTTACGAGCATGTCGCAGGCAGGTCCGATCGTTGCCGCAAGTAAGATCGCGCCGCAGCAGCCCTTAAGGTTCCTTGCAAGTGATTTTGAAGTAAGTACAATCTCTTCGGTATCGTTGCAGATGGTGATATCATTGCCTCTTACTCTTACCGGATACTCTTTGGTAACGATCCTCGGGTGGGACTGGGCACTTACCATATTAATGGCTTTAGTGATCTTCGCCTGAACATCAGGTGAGATCTCTGTAAGCCCGCGGTAGCCCATGTATCTCTGGACCTCTTTTACGGGAATGTCTACTCCTAAAGGCATTATCCGATGATCCCCTTAAGGTTATAGAGAATATCTGAAGCGACGTCAGGTTTGTTCATCGAATATACGTGAACGTGTGTGATGCCGTTTGCGATAAGGTCGATTATCTGTTCAGTAGCATAGATTATACCTGCCTGGCGCATAGCGACAGGGTCGTCGCCGAAGTGGTCGACGATTGCCTTGAAGCGCTCGGGAACGCTGGTGCCTGAGAGCTGGACAGATCTTGATAACTGCTTTGCTGTAGTGATAGGCATGATGCCCGGAACGATCGGAACGTTGATGCCGATGTCCTTAACCCTGTAAAGGAAGTTGTAGAAGATGTTGTTGTCGAAGAACATCTGCGTTGTAAGGAAGTCACAGCCTGCATCGACCTTCTCCTTGAGAAAGTGGATGTCATCAGACTTGTGGGCGCACTCGATGTGGCCTTCAGGATAGCACGCACCGCCGATGCAGATATCGGGATCTAAAGATCTGATCTCTTTTACGAGGTCTGAAGCGTGCTCGAAATCATGACATACTATGCCGTCTTTGGGGAGGTCGCCTCTTAATGCCATTACGTTATCGATGTTATTCTCGCGGATCTGACGGATCATGCTGGCAACGTGTTCTTTAGTGGAAGCAACGCAGGTGAGATGCGGCATTACGGGAACGCCGTGAAGATTCTTGATGTCGGATGCGACTTCGACCGTGAGCTTGGATGTGGAGCCGGCAGCGCCGTATGTTACGGACATGAATGAGGGGCCCAGAGCGGCGATCGCACCTGCTGCCGTCTTAACGTCATTAAGACCCGTCTCAGCCTTCGGAGGGAAAACCTCAAACGATATCGTAGGGGTCTTATCAGCAAGTATTTTGTTAATCTTCATAATTATTTAGCCTTTGTAAAAACATATTTTTGATATTCGACAGTTACATTAAAGTATACATCATCAGAAGGATATAGATTATAATCAATTTGCTATGCATGAGTGTTTGATCTCTGCGTTTTAAGGGTTAGGAGGTAAAAAAATGAAGAAGATACTTTCAATTATCCTCGCTTTGGCAGCGACATTATCTATTGCAACAGGCTGCTCAAAGATCAAGGAGATAAAGGAGATTTCCGAGAATTCCGATATTGAGGCTCTGGTCTCATTAGGTCAGGACGTTTACGGTGAACTTAATCTCGAGATCCCCAAAAAGGACCGTGCCGGCAACGATATCAAAGTTCCCGATAATATCGAGAGGATCGTTTCAATGGCACCTTCAACTACACAGTTCCTTATCGATCTCGGATTAGGAAGCAAGATCGTCGGCATAGATACGAATTCTGCCACATATATTGATAAGCTTCCTTCCGATGTTGCCCAGTTTGATATGATGTCGCCTGACAATGAAGCTATTGCAGCTCTTAAGCCTGACATCGTATTTACTTCCGGTATGAGTTCTGCAGGAGGAACTTCACCGTTCCAATCTGTCATTGACAGCGGCATCTGTGTTGCCGATATCCCTTCACCTGATTCGATCGAAGGTATAAGTGAAGATCTTAAGTTTATCGGATGCTGTGTCGGCAAGGGTGCTGAAGCTCTGGCATACGCAAAAGGTCTTACTGTATTCATGGAAGGCATCAAAGAGACGGCAAAATCCGTCAGTGAATCTGATAAAAAGACTGTTCTCGTCATGATGAATGTTCCTTCTTCCGAGATGCCCACGATCTACACATTCGGTAAGGGAACCTATATGAATGAGATGATCGATGCTATCGGCGCAAAGAATGCTTTCGGTGATAAGGAAGGCTGGCTTTCAATTTCAGTTGAGGAGGCAATTGCCGCTAATCCCGATGTTATTCTGATGGACTGCAACTGGCTTCCCGGAGCTGCTGACCAGGTCAAAGCTCTCGAGGGCTGGGAGAACGTATCAGCCATTAAGAACGGCACTGTTTATCAGATAGATGAGGATCTTTGCTCACGTCCCAACCAGCACATCGCTGATGCTACTCTAGAGTGGGGCAAGGCAGTATACGCTGAAAAATTCGGTGATTTTACAAATCAGTTCGATGATATTAAAAACGAGATCCTTGAGAAGGTTCTCGGATGAGAAGAGCATAAGCTTAAAGGCTGAATTATTATGACTAAAAAAGGCACGGGACTTAAGATAGTGATATCGGCAGTCCTGTGCCTTTTTATTCTTGTTCTTGCCATAAGACAGGGCAGCGTTTATATTTCGCTTAAAGATCTTTTCGGAATAATCGGAGGTCATATATCAGGCAAGGGTACGCCTGAAGGCATCGATCCTATGATGGATTCCATATTCTGGACTATCAGGATGCCGAGGGCCCTTATGGCCTTTATGGTCGGAGGAGCACTTTCCATAAGCGGCGCGTGCATGCAGGCATTGCTCCAGAACCCTTTGGCATCGTCCTACACTTTGGGTGTTTCTTCCGGTGCTTCTCTGGGTGCGGCGATCGTAATAATCCTTGAGATATCCGTTCCTGTTCTTGCAGGCTTCATGCTTCCTTTTGCAGGCTTTATATTCGGCCTGATAACAGTTGCAGTTGCACTTCTTCTGGCGTCCGCGATCGACAGGAGTGTATCTAACACGACCGTCGTACTGATAGGTATGATCCTGTCGCTGTTCGTAAACGGCATAATGAACTTGCTGTCATCGCTTTATTCGGATAATGCAAAGCAGCTTCACCTCTGGATGATGGGTTCGTTTTCTGCCAGGAGCTGGACCCACTGTTCGATAATGCTGCCGGTATGCGCTGCGGGCCTGATCTGCCTTTTGCTCATGTCCCGAAAACTTGACATCATGAGCTTCGGCGACCTTCAGGCGCAGGCAATGGGCGTGGATTCAAAGAAGACAAAAGTCATCTCAATCCTTATCTGCGCACTCCTGACAGGTGTGTCTGTAGCATTCACCGGTGTCATCGGCTTTGTCGATCTCGCTGCACCCCACATCGTACGTAAGATCTTCGGACCTTCACATAAGATAGTGATTCCGATGTCGTTTATCTACGGCGGTGCATTCATGGCTCTCTGCGACCTTATATCAAGAACGCTTATATCCCCGCGTGAGATACCGGTCGGTGCAGTCACGGCTCTTATCGGGGCACCGTTTTTCGCGTATGTTTTCTTCGCTTCAAGGAGGAAACGCTAAATGAATATCACATGTAAGAACATGAGCGCCGGCTACGGCAGGACCAAGATACTTAATGACGTTGATCTTATTATTGATCCCGGTGAGAAAGTCTTTATCGGAGGTGCCAACGGCTCAGGTAAGACAACACTCCTGCGCGTCCTTTCAGGTCTTATTCCGCACGAAGGTGAAGTCCTTATTAATGGCAAAGAAGTCTCTTCAATGAAGCGTAAAGACATCGCAAGACTTATCGCTCTGATGCCTCAGACAAATGAGATATATTTCCCTTATACAGTTAATGAGACTGTGCTTCTGGGAACTTATGCATCTTCCGGCAATTCACTCTTCGGGACGAACCACAAAGCAGCTCAGTATGCAATTAAGTGCATGGAAGACTGCGGCGTCCTTGAATTCAAGGACAGACACTTAGATGAGCTCTCCGGCGGACAGCTCCAGCGTGTTCTTTTAGCAAGGACTTTTGCTCAAAGATCTCCGTTCCTTTTCCTCGATGAACCGGGCAACAATCTTGATATCAAATACAAGGCAGAACTCTGCGACAAACTCAACAGCTGGGCAGCAGGTGAGACCGGTGATACCGATAATTCTCTTGTCGCTGTTTTTCACGATCTGGAACAGGCCAGGAGATGCTGCACAAGGGCTGTTATGCTTAAAGACGGCAGGATCGTTTTCGATGGCGGCATCAATGAAGCATTGAAGCCCGAGATGCTCATGAACATCTACGATTTTGATGTGGCATCGTATTTGAAAGGTTAGTTCTTTCTTCGCTTTGTGCAATTTACATTCATTCAGGCTCTTACCGGTTGCCTAAAATAGCAAATGTATTATTACAATTCCAATTATGGCAATGATATTATCTTCTCAATAATTTATCCCGGAGGGGTTGGAAATGGGTAAATCAAAATCTAAGACCAAAACAAAGGCTAAGAAGTATAAGTCTTTTAAGGATTTCCTTAGGGCAAAGGACATCAAGGTATCCGCGAAGACTTATTTCGTTGATGCTATGGGCGGCATGGCTCAGGGACTTTTTGCATCACTTCTTATCGGAACAATTCTTTCAACACTGGCAAAGTATCTTGGAATGGTGGATTTCTATCCGATCGCAAGATTTGCGCACTATCTTGCTGAGGCAGGTAAACTCGCTTCCGCTGCAACAGGTGCTGCAATCGGTGTAGGAATTGCTGTAGCATTGAAGGCACCCATGCTCGTTATGGCTTGTGCTGCCGCAATCGGCATGTTCGCAAATGCTTATCCGGGAAAGCCTTATGCGGCAGGTCCTTTGGGAGTATTCATTGCTGTCATCTTCGCTGTTGAATTCGGTAAAGCAGTTTCCAAGGAAACCAAGGTAGACATCCTTGTAACACCGATCGTTACATTGGGCATCGGATCTCTCGTTGCATATATTACATGCCCGGGAGTTGCAGTCGTAATGAACTGGCTCGGTGAATTCATCAATACCACTACACAGCTTCACCCGTTCGTTATGGGTATCATCGTATCCGTTGTTGTCGGTGTTATACTCACACTTCCTATCTCTTCTGCTGCCATCTGCGCTTCGATCGGAATCGCCGGTATCGCCGGCGGTGCTGCTCTTGCAGGATGCTGTGCACAGATGGTCGGGTTCGCAGTCGCATCTTACAGAGAGAACAAGTGGGGCGGAGTTGTTTCGCAGGGCCTCGGCACATCAATGCTCCAGATGCCTAACATCATGACACATCCCCAGATCTGGATCCCTGCTACTCTGGCTTCCGCAATCACAGGCCCTATGGCTACAATGATCTTCAAGCTCGAGTGCAATGGCGTTGCAGCAGGTATGGGCACATGCGGTCTTGTCGGTCCTATCGGATGCTTCTCGGCAATGTCTGAGTCCGGCAATCTCAACTGGTATGCATGGCTCGGAATGTTCTGCATCTGCATTTTCACTCCTGCAGTTTTATCTCTCCTCTTCAGTGAGATAATGCGTAAACTTGGTTGGATAAAAGAAGGATATATGAAGCTTCAGGCATAAAAATGTTTCGTAAATCAAATTGTTGATTTGCATATTTTCGCCTGATGTTTGCCTCAAAGAAACGGGCATTTTGACACAGTACGAAAAAAGGCAAATCTTATATAATGCAGTTAAGGGATAATACAGCACCCTAACTCATTAATAGAATTAAAGAGTTTTTTGTTTCTCGCTACGCGGCTTCCACAAGGGAGCCGCGTAGTACGTTATATGAGCTGCACCTTTTTATATCCGGTATTTTATGATAAAAGTAGCATATAATACTTTTGAGAGGTTCATATGCCGCCGGGAGGAAGAATGGGAGGCCCGTTGGGCGGGCAGTATCTGACAGAGGAAGAGAAGGCTAATCAGCCGAAAGTCACGCCTGAACTGCTCAAGCGTGTTTTCTCATATCTGAAGCCGTATACCAAACAGCTTATCCTCGTTCTTCTCTGCATAATCGTATCATCGTTCCTGACACTGCTTCCGTCGATCCTGACAGGTAAGATCTTAGATGAAGGACTCCTCAACAAAGATATCCGTGCGCTTGTTTTCTACATAGCTCTTTCACTTGTCGTAACACTTGGCGCAAGTCTTATCGGTGTTGCACAGACTTACATAAACACATGGATCGCTCAGCACATAACCTTTGATATGAGAAACCAGATGTATAAGCATCTGCAGAATATGTCACAGAGGTTTTTCACGTCGAACAACCAGGGTGATATCATCACCAGGATGACAAGCGACATTGACGGAGTTAAGGCTGTCATCACGAATACTTTTTCAAGTATTCTATCGAACTCGATAACTCTCATACTCGCCATGATCGCAATGTTCCAGAAGAACTGGATCCTTGCGCTGGTGGGAATCGTCATTGTGCCGCTCTTTACTTTGCCCACGAGAAGTGCGGGAAAGAAGAGGTGGAAGCTGACCAACGAATCACAGCAGGTAAATGACGAAGTAAACGGAATACTTAATGAGACTTTGTCCGTAAGCGGTCAGCTTCTTGTAAAGCTCTTCGGCAAAGAAAAATACGAGTACGAAAAATATGAGAAAGCAAACCGCAGGATGATCGGCCTGAACATCAAGGAGAGCATGGCGGGCAGATGGTTCATCGTGATCCTTACGACCTTTACGAGTGTCGGGCCTATGCTGATCTATCTGGTCGGCGGTATTCTCATGATGAAGTATGATTCAAGTCTTACTATCGGTGATATAACGGTGCTCGTGGCACTCCTGGGCAGGATGTATATGCCGGTCAACAGCCTGCTTAATATGCAGGTCGAGTGGATCAGGTCGATGGCTTTGTTCAAGCGTATCTTTGATTACTTCGATATCCCTGTCGAGATAAAGAATGCGGATGATGCAGTTATACCTGAAAAGGTCACGGGAGACGTTGTTTTCGAGCATGTCGAATTCTCCTACGATCCTTCGAAAAAGATCTTAAAGGATATCAATTTTACTCTTAATGCAGGTAACAGCATCGCGATAGTCGGTCCTTCGGGATCAGGCAAGAGTACGATAGTAAACCTCATTCCGAGGCTTTACGATGTCGATTCGGGAAGTGTTACTTTCGACGGCATTGATGTAAGAAAACTCGACCTAAAATTCTTAAGGGACAAAGTCGGCGTTGTATCACAGGAAACCTACCTCTTCAACGGAACGGTCAGGGAGAATCTTCTCTATGCCAAGCCTGATGCAACAGAAGACGAGATGATCGATGCGCTTAAGAAAGCCAATATCTGGGACTTTATCGAAAAGCAGGAAAAGGGCCTTGATACGGAGGTCGGCAACAGGGGATTGAAACTCTCGGGTGGTGAGAAGCAGAGGATCTCCATTGCGCGGATCATATTAAAAGATCCGACGATCTTTATCTTCGATGAGGCTACATCGGCTCTTGATTCGATATCCGAAAAGAAGATCCAGGATGCGATAGATCCGATCATAAAGAGCAAGACAAGTATCCTCATAGCGCACAGATTGTCTACGATCCTTGCTGCAGATGAGATCCTGGTCGTTAAGGACGGCATGATCGCAGAGCGCGGCACTCACAAGGAGCTCCTCGGCAGGGAAGGTGTCTACAGAGAGCTCTATGAGACACAGTTCAGCAAAGCCATCATGGAAGAGTCCGGTGCGTCTGAGCTCGAACAGTATATCTGGGGAGTGCAGCCTGCCGACGAATGAGCTTTCCCCTTTTTCGCTGTATGCCAATTCATCACAAAGTCGGCATTTTCGGGTATTTGTGATGAATTTCCCTTGAAGGCGATTGTGAAAATATGAAATATGTACTAACGGGAAATACGGAGTGCCCTCCAATTCGTACATTCGTCAGGTGCATATCCTTCCTGAAAAAAAACAAATATATAGTATAATTACTTTTTAGGTAATCCCAGGAGGATAGATACAGAAAATGACAAAACCGTTTTCAGCAACTGCTGAACAGATAGCAAAAGAAATAGATACAGACCTTGTCAAAGGTCTTACTTCGGACGAGGCATCACTAAGATATGCCAAGAACGGTCCGAACTCATTAGGTGAAGAAAAGAAGATCCCGCTCTGGAAGAGATTCCTGCAGCAGTTTGCAGATGCAATGGTAATAATCCTCATC
Organism: Saccharofermentans sp.; assembly: GCA_024684815.1. GTDB lineage: Bacteria > Bacillota > Clostridia > Saccharofermentanales > Saccharofermentanaceae > Saccharofermentans. The sequence goes on from JAIKWL010000070.1 coordinate 38,541, forward strand.
GCTGCAGCCGGCCTTTCGGCATACATGGCTGTTAAGAGCGGCGGAGGATTTGAAGAGTGGATCGACGTTATCGTTATCCTTGCGATCGTAATCCTTAATGCCTGCCTTGGTGTCTACCAGGAAGGCAAGGCTGATCAGGCACTCGCAGCTCTGAAGAAGATGAGCGCTCCCCAGACAAAGGTTATCCGTGACGGCAAACTCCACATGATCGATTCCGAGAATGTCGTTGTCGGAGATGTCATTACCATCGATGCGGGCGACAGCATATCAGCCGATATGAGGCTTATCGAATCAAGCTCACTTAAAGCTGAGGAAGCTTCACTGACCGGTGAATCGGTTGCAGTCGATAAGGATGCATCCGCAGTTCTTCCGGAGGACTGTTCTTTGGGCGACCGTAAGAACATGCTCTACATGGGAACTGCTGTTACTTACGGCAGAGCCAAGGGCGTTGTAGTCGCTACCGCAAGAGATACGGAACTCGGTAAGATCGCCACAAAGCTTACGGATATTGAAGATGATGAGACACCTCTGCAGGTGAGCCTCAACAAGCTCGGAAAGATCCTTGCCGTAGTATGTATCGCTGTTTGCATTATCGTTCTTCTTGTTGACATCTTCGTTCAGAAGCAGCCCTGGGAGGATGCTCTCATGACGGCTGTGTCACTTGCCGTCGCAGCTATCCCGGAGGGTCTTGCTGCAGTCGTTACCATCGTTCTTTCGATCGGAATGACAAAGATGGCAGAGAACAACGCAATCGTAAAAAGACTTCTTGCGGTTGAGACCTTGGGATGTGTCGACGTTATCTGCTCTGACAAGACAGGTACTCTTACACAGAACCAGATGACAGTTAAGGTCATTTATGACGGCGATAAGAAATATAATGTTGAAGGCGGCGGATATGCTCCTGAAGGAAATGTCGTCGATGAAGGCGGCAAGCCCGTAAAGATCGAGGGAGTTCTCAGAAAGCTTATTCTTTCGGCTGTCCTTTGTAATGATGCTTCCATCGTCAAGGAAAGCAACAATGATTATTCATGCATAGGAGACCCTACAGAGGGTTCTCTTACGACACTCGGTATGAAGGTCCGTATGCTTCGTGAAGAGACGATGCATACATATCCCAGAGAGACAGAGCTGCCTTTCGATTCTGACCGTAAGATGATGACCACTTATCATTCCGGTATCGAAGAGGGCAAGTGGATCAGCTTCACAAAGGGTGCTCCTGATATCGTTCTTTCGCGCTGCACTTCGATTCTCACACCCTCAGGTGTTCAGAAGATGACACCCGAGAAACTTGCCGAGATCCGTGAGATCAATCACAACTATGCGATCCAGGCTATCCGTGTTCTCGCATTTGCAACAAAGGAGCACGGTGACGGTTCCAAGGCAACATTCGCCGATGAAGAGAACATGACTTTCTTAGGCCTCATCGGTATGATCGATCCTGCCCGTAAGGAAGCCAAGGATGCTATCGCAGTATGCAGGGAAGCCGGCATCAGAGCCGTCATGATCACGGGTGACTTCAAGGATTCCGCAGTTGCCATTTCCGATAATCTCGAGATGCGTGATGAGAATCATATGGGTGCATATTCCGGTGAGGAACTCGACAAGATGTCTGATGAGGAACTTCAGAAAGTTGTTGAGACAACGAGCGTTTATGCACGTGTTTCCCCCGAACATAAGGTCCGTATCGTAAGTGCTCTCAAGCACAACGATCACATTGCCTCCATGACCGGTGACGGTGTTAACGATGCAATGGCATTGAAGTCGGCAGATATCGGTGTCGCAATGGGCATCACCGGTACGGATGTTTCAAAGAACTCCGCTGACATGATCCTTATGGACGATAACTTCGCCACGATCGTAAAGGCAGTCGAACAGGGAAGAACGATCTATTCCAACATCCGCAAATTCGTCGGATTCCTTCTGTCCTGCAACGTAGGCGAGATCCTTGTTATCTTCCTGCTTTCGCTTGTTCCGAAGTCACTGGTACCCGGTATCGCTGCCCCTTTGACCGCGATCCAGCTCCTTTGGCTCAACCTGATCACTGACTCGTTCCCGGCTCTTGCTCTTGGACGCGAAAAGGGTGAGCCCGGCATTATGAAGGTTCCCCCGAGATCAAAGCGTGAACCCATCATCAACAAGAGCATGATGCGTCACATAGCAATGCAGTCCCTAGGTCTCTTTGTCTCTGTTGCCGCAGCTTTCATAATCGCCCTCGTGAGCATGAACAACGGAAGCACGCTTTTCTACAGCGGTCTTCTGTCTCCTGCCGGAGTAAAGGGTGTACATCCTATCGATATCGCACGTACTGTGGCATTTGCCACACTGATCTGCGCCGAGCTCTTCAGAGCCTTTGCAGCAAGATCGGAGACAACATCGGTATTCAAGCTCGGTCTGTTTACCAATAAGATGATGAACATCGCCGTAGCTCTGTCTCTGGTTATGCTCATCGCTGTTATCTACATCCCCGGTGTAAACAGCATTTTCAACAACGTTGCGATCAATCCTCTGGCATGGATCGTTATCCTGCCGCTGGCGATCTTACCGTTTGCCGTGAGCGAGATAAGCAAACTTGCAAATAGCGGTTTGCATAAGTAACACCCATGTGGTATTATTCATAGGCTAATTATTTATTGGGAGGCTGATCCGATGAGTGCATTTAATATCGTACTTACCGTTGTAGATATCATTTTGGCGATTGCCATCATAGTTCTCTTCCTTGTTCAGGAAGGTAATGACCAGGGTATCGGAGTTGTTGCAGGTGGATCTTCTGATTCATATTACAGCAAATCCAAAGGAAGAACATTAGAAGAGCAGCTTAAGAAATGGACTGTTATCTGCTGCGTTCTTTTTGCTATTTCTTCCATCGTTCTTTATCTCTCCTTTATTAAGGCCTGGTAAGGCATAATTCAATCTGTTTTATCAAAAGAGCTGCTTTCTGACGGAAGCAGTTCTTTTTTGCCTGTTTGAGCTTTTGAACTGACAAAGAATGGTACTTTCGGGTGATATGCAAATCTGACTGTAATGCTAAAATTACTTTTAGGAAAAATCAGTTATCAGATTTCTAAACTTTTTTCGAGGAGGAAAAGAAGATGAAGAATAAGATGTTCCAACTCTTATTATTTCTTCTGACGATAATCCTGTTTACCGGGTTATTGCCATTGGACAGGACGGTCAATGCTGCCCAGGCATATAAGATGACGCTCCTGACAGACCAGCCGGAATGCAAGGTGGAGTACGGTGGAAAACAGTATTCCAGCGGTTCTGAGTTTTATGTTGAAGCAGGCGAGACGGTCAGGCTCTATGCCAAGGCTGCCGGTGATTATCAGTTCACAGGTGCTGATTCTCCTGATGTGGAAGTCATCAGGAACGGAAGTATCGGCAATATTTTCACAATGCCGGAGAAGGATGTTACAGTCACATTCCATTTTGAGGGTCCCGGACCTTATGATATGGAGTTCTATTCCGTTGATCTGGGAACTGCGGAGAAAGGATATAATCCGAGCGATTTCAGCAAATCAATGCAGGCTAAGAAAACGGGCAGTGCTACGGTTGTCGGGGATAACTTCTCCGTTAAGCTTACAAGCGGAAATACTGATGCCTTTACCGTAACAGATCCTTATGGCGGCAATATGACTCAAAACGGTGCATCTTACCATATGACATATGTTTATCCGGTTGCCGGACTGGCTCCGGGCTCGTATGATGCAGTTGTTACGTTGTATTATGACCGTGACGGAAACGGAACGGAGTATTTACCTGAAGAGATCGACTCTGCACATATTAAGTTTACAGTAATCTCAAATGTTACTTATAAGTTGAACATAATCACAGATAATCCTGACGGCAAGGTGGAATATAACAAAGCTCAGTATTCGAGTGGTCAGTCCTTAGATATCCATGAAGGAGAGTCAGTGAATTTATACGGTAAAGCACCGGAAGGATATACATTTGCTTATGCACAGTCTCCTGACATCGAGATTAACAGGAACGGAAGCATCGGTTATAAATTTACTATGCCTGCAAAGGCCGTAACCGTATATTTCTATTTTGATTCCAATACCAAATATACTGTTAAGTTTGATACCGGCGACGGTTCCAATGTGGCTGATAAGACTGTCGCTGACGGCAAGACGGTAAGTATCCCGGCAGAACCTGAACTTGCAGGATATGTTTTCTGGGGCTGGTATACAGATCCCGAATGCACGGAGATGTATGATTTTGCAACTCCCGTAACAGAAGATCTGACTTTGTATGCATACTGGACAAAGAATATCAGCGGTTTTGGATTTGATGCGATCGGAACAGTAAAGGATTCTGACGGAAACACTGTATTGAATGTCAGAACAACGGATGTTGTTTTCGAGCTTGAACCTGCAGATATCGATGTTTATGTAAGTCCTTTTTATACGGATAAATACTTCGATAATCTGGCTGCAGGCGGACTTGAGAAGGGCAAGGAATACTATTTCTATATTGTGCTTGATGATGTCGAGGGCGTCGAAGGCAGACCTACTGTCTATTATTCCTACGATATCTTATCCAATCTTGATATCTATACTGACGGTTCGGATATAGTTGCAACTGAACTCTCCCATTCTCCCGGAGGCAAGAGCGTCTCTATCCTGTTCAAATATGTTCTGGATGTGAGTTATAATGGCGGCTGGATAATGATCAATGATGAGTGGTGCTTCGTTGAAGCCAGCGGCGAAGCTGCAACCGGATGGAAGGGCGCAGGCGAAAAGTGGTATTTCTTTGGCGATACAGGTGTCATGGTAACCGGCTGGCAGAAGATCAACAACGTATGGTATTACTTCGCTGAGAGCGGCGTTATGAAAACAGGCTGGGTTCAGTCAGGTTCAACATGGTATTACATGGATACCAACGGCGGTATGGTCACAGGCTGGAAACAGATTGACGGCAAGTGGTACTTCTTCGAAGGATCAGGCGCCATGAAGACGGGCTGGGTAGCATCAGGCTCTTTATGGTATTACATGGATACCAACGGTGCGATGGTTACCGGCTGGAAGCAGATCAGCGGAAAGTGGTATTACTTCAAGGCAAGCGGTGTCATGGCTGCAGGCGAGTGGTGTGAAGGCTACTGGCTCAATGCTGACGGAACATGGACATATCAGTTCAAGGCGACATGGAGACAGAATGCCAAGGGCTGGTGGTTCGGCGATGATAACGGCTGGTATGCCAAGAACGAGACCGTTAAGATCAATGATAAGGATTACGATTTCGATGCAAACGGCTACTGCACGAATCCTTAAGTTATAGATCTGTATGTTTTTGAGAGGACGTTCCTTCGGGAACGTCCTTTTTAATTAGATTTTGTTTTTACAGTTCGTTGAAAATCATCAGGAGGTGTGTATTATTCTTTTCGAGTAGTAATATATATTAATAGAACGGAATCTGATACGAGGGATCTGATATGGAAAGCAAGAACAAGAGACCTGCTTTTGCCGGGAATATGAGTTCGGCGCAGAAAAGAAGAAACAGGATAATCAAGGCGAAGGAAGAGCAGTCTGTTTTTCCTCCGACTTTGGCTGATATGGATCCGAGAGGACCTTTGCAGGTAAAGAACCAGGTCATCGGTATCTTAAGGCAGTCTCCGACAGGCGGTGTAGTTATTCCGGATCCGTCATTCAGGAGCACGGATTACGGCGCGATCGAGATCGACAAAAATCATCTGAACGGTGCACCTTTCAATATGGTCGTCGTATGCGAAGTCTTAAATCCCAATTGTGACAGGGGCGACTGCAGAGGAACTATCACCGAGGTCTTAGGTGATTACGGCAACAACGATGTCAGAATGCTGACGGTATTAAGGCAGTTCGGCCTTTCCCAGACATTCCCTGAAAGTGTTCTTAAGGAAGTTGAACCTCTGCCGGTAAATCCTGCCCCTGAACTTATCGTAAATGAGATCTCGAAGGGAAGACGTGACAAGAGAGATCTTCTTACCATAACGATAGACGGTGAGGATGCCAAAGACCTGGATGATGCCATCTCGATCGAAAAACTCAGAAACGGCAATTTCAGGCTCTATGTCCATATCGCGGACGTATCGAATTATGTAAGGGAAGGGACCGCATTGGATTCCGAGGCTTTTTCGAGAGGAACCTCGGTATACCTGGTCGACCGCGTAATCCCGATGCTGCCGCCGAAGCTTTCAAACGGCCTGTGCAGTCTGAATCCCGATGTTGACAGGCTTGCAATGACTGCTGAAATGCTTGTCGACCGTGAGGGCGGTATATACGGCGGCGAAGTCTATGAGAGTGTCATAAGATCCGACAGAAGGATGAGCTATAAGGAATGTTACCGGATACTGACTGATCCTCAGCCTGAGGACGATGCCGAGTACGGGGATATAATCCCTATGATCATAACGATGAAGGAACTTGCGGAGATCCTTAAGTCCATGCGTGAAAAACGCGGAGCTATCGGCTTTGAGATGCCCGAGACCAAGGTCATATTAAATGACGACGGAACGGTAAAGGATGTAATGCCTTATCCGATCAACTTCACAAACGGGATCATTGAGTCCTTCATGATCTGTGCAAATGAGTTTATAGCAAAGAAGTTTTTCGACCTTAAGTATCCTTTTGTATATCGTGTCCACGAAGATCCGGATCCGATCAAGATAGCCAGATTCTCTAATATAGCAAGATATTTCGGTGCATCCGGAAGGCTTTTCGGAAGGATAAAGCCGCTAGATGTCCAGCGCTTTATGGATACTATCGGCGATAAGACCGCTCTTCCTGCTTTGAATGAACTTCTGTTGAGATCAATGGCAAAGGCAAGATACTGCTCTGATAATCTGGGGCATTTCGGACTTGCCTCGAAATTCTACTGCCATTTCACATCGCCTATCAGACGTTATCCCGACCTTTATATCCACCGCATCATAAAGAGTTATCTTCATGGTGAGAATTCAAGGAGCCACTTTGCGGGACTGGTGGATAATGCGGCTGAGCATTCATCTGACATGGAGCGCAATGCCGTAGACGCCGAGCGCGCATCAGACGACATCAAGATCTGCGAATATATGGCAGACAGGATAGGCGAGCATTATGACGGCGTCATATCCTCCATCATCGATGCGGGATGTTTTGTAAGGCTCGAAAACACGATCGAGGGATTCGTCCCTTTCAGATCTTTAAGAGACCACTATTTCTTTGATGAACGGTCATACAGGGCGATAGGCGCACACGGAGGCAAGATCCTTTCTATCGGAATGCCTGTTACGGTAGTCGTCGAGAAAGTTGATACGGAAGAGAACAAGATAGATTTCTCCTTTGAATACGGTTTTGAGGAAGAGCGCGAACCTCGTGCAGCAAAGCCGGGGAAGAGAGTTCCGGCAGCGAAGAAAGGCAAAAAGGAAAAGGGAGGCGCTTCAAAAGGATTTGCCGGCAAGCCGAAGTCATACGGCGGCAGATCAGGCAGAGGCGGAGGAAGAGGCAGAAGATGAAAAGCCTGTTGATCAAAGATACTACAAGAGAAGAACGTGAGAAGATAGTTGCCGAATCGATCGGTTATATCGACGGTAACTGTGACGGATGCATGGCAGGCCTCGCCGATATGTATCAGGACTACATTGACGGCAAGCGTGAGATAAAAGATATCAACATGGAATTCCGTGCTCAATATGAGTCAGGTGACGACGGTCCGTCCGGAAGATCCTGCGGTTATCAGAACTGATATTGACGGTGATCGAAACGGAGGTATAGCCATGCGTAAGAAAGTATTGATCTTGGCAGTTGTATTTGCTGTGTCAGTTTTTTCCAGCGGGTGTTCAGATAAGAAACCTGCCGATCTCACGCCGGAGCGGGAGAATTATATAAAGGAATTGACGAATCTGGGTGTTTACTCTGAGATCTGTTCCAAATACGGACTTGAACCGTGTGTTACTGTCGATAAGATCACTGCATATGATGATTCACCGAAAGAGTATTATCACATGACATTTTATACATCGGGTTCATACTCTGTTTTAACTGATTCGAATGAATTATACAGCGGAACATTTAAGGTAAAGGGACACATCGAATCTCACGGCGCCGGAACAGACAGTGTGGAGATAACAGAGCCGAAAAACGGTTCATCAGTACTGCCGGAACAAATCATGGTATTGGAAACAACAGACGATACTGTCAAAACAGCTGAAGAAACGACAGAAACAACGCTTTATCAGCCGTTTTCCGAATATGTCTATGAGAATGCCGGCACGATGGGAACGGTCATTGAAGATATCTATGAATGTGATATCAACAAAGACGGTCATGCTGAATTATGTTCAACCGTTATTACCGGAAGCGGGATCATATCGTCCCTTATCGTTGTTTACGATGTGCATAACGACAGGGGTTACATGCTCAATGACAGACTGACTTACGATTACAGCATCATCGGTGCTTCAGAAGATGATATTGCAATATTAAGAAAGGATTATCCGGATGGGAATGAATCCTACGGAACCCTTTCAATAGAAGGTGATGAGCTCGTATTTGTCGAGAATGCGGAATACGGAGCAACTGTCCCTGTCGCAAACTGATCCGGGGCTGCATATTATTGCCGTCACGCATTATATTGACAACAAGCTTTTAAATGATGTACTATTACGCATTATGCGATGACGGAGACCCCAGTAGCCACGGTATGTCGCCTTCAGAGAGCTTTGTCCCCGGGCTGAAAGACAGAGCGGAAAGAGGCCTGCGGCGAATAACAACTCTAACAGCGATCCGGTATAAAGAGATTTCGCTTGCTTAGCGAAGTAAATCAGGTGGCACCGCGGACATGTTTTGTTCGTCCTGAACTTAAGGAGATTTAAGTTCGGGGCGTTTTTTGTTTCCCCGAAGAAAGGATTGGAATATGGCTAACCAGTACAGAGACAGGATCATCAGTTCTTTGTCCGAAAAGGATGTGGGAACTGAGCTTCGCGTATGCGGATGGATCGAAAACATCAGAGACCACGGCGGCGTATCTTTCATTGATTTGAGAGATATGTACGGCACACTTCAGGTCGTTATGCGTGACACAAGTCTTCTTGACGGACTTGTAAAGGAGGAGTGCATCTCTATCGAAGGCAAGATCGAGCACAGAGATGAGGAGACATATAATCCCAAGATCGCCACAGGTACGATAGAGCTCGAGGCTCATTCCGTTGACGTTCTCGGTAAGGTTTACAGCCAGCTTCCTTTCGAGATCATGACATCAAAGGAGATCAGAGAGGATGTAAGGCTTAAGTACCGTTATCTTGACTTAAGAAACCAGAAGGTCAAGGACAACATAATCTTCAGATCAAATGTAATAGCATTCTTGAGACAGAAGATGACAGAGATGGGATTTCTGGAGATCCAGACACCTATCCTTACTTCATCTTCACCTGAAGGTGCAAGAGACTATATCGTTCCTTCCAGAAAGTGGAAGGGCAAGTTCTATGCGCTTCCCCAGGCACCTCAGCAGTTCAAGCAGCTCCTGATGGTATCGGGTTTTGATAAGTATTTCCAGATTGCTCCCTGCTTCAGAGACGAGGATGCAAGGGCAGACAGATCACCGGGAGAGTTCTATCAGCTCGATTTCGAGATGTCTTTTGCTACACAGGAAGATGTATTCAGAGCAGGCGAGGAAGTTCTCACGGCTGCATTCGAAAAGTTCGCACCCGAGGGCGCTCAGGTAACTGCCGCACCTTACCCGGTCATCTCTTATAAGCAGGCTATGCTCGAATTCGGTTCAGACAAGCCTGACTTAAGAAACCCGTTAAGGATAATCGATGTATCAGAGTTCTTCGAAAGATGCACATTCAAGGCTTTCCACGGAAAGACAGTTCGTGCGATCAATGTTCACGCAAAGCTTTCCAAGGGCCAGCACGAGAAGATGCTCAAATTCGCTCAGGACGAGCTTGGAATGGGCGGTTTAGGCTACCTCGAAGTCCTCGAAGATATGAGTTACAAGGGGCCTATCGATAAGTTCATTCCCGATGACATGAAGACAGAACTTAAGGATATGGCAGGTCTTGAAGCCGGCGATACGATCTTCTTCATCGCTGACAACGAGACACGTGCCAACGAGTGTGCAGGCAAGATCAGAAATGAACTTGGTGCAAGACTTGACCTCATCGAGAAGAACGCTTTCAGATTCTGCTTCGTCAACGACTTCCCGATGTATGAATGGGACAATGAGACAAAGAAGTACATCTTCACTCACAATCCTTTCTCCATGCCTCAGGGCGGCCTTGAAGCGCTCAACACAAAGAAGCCCGAAGAGATCCTCGCTTACCAATACGATATCGTATGCAACGGTATCGAGCTCTCATCCGGCGCTGTAAGAAACCATGACCTCGACATCATGAAGAAGGCATTCGAGATCGCAGGTTATTCCGAAGAAGAACTTAAGACCAAGTTCGGCGCGCTCTACAGCGCATTCCAGTTCGGTGCTCCTCCGCATGCCGGTATGGCTCCGGGCGTTGACCGTATGATCATGATCCTCCGTGGCGAAGAGAATATCAGAGAAGTAATCGCATTCCCTATGAACGGTAATGCACAGGACCTTCTCTGCGGCGCTCCGGGCGAAGTTACAGAACAGCAGCTCAGAGAGACACACATCAAGATCAGACAGTAATGAAAGTTTATTTCCTGACATTAGGATGCAGAGTTAATCAATACGAGACAGATGCCGCAAGGCGTCTGTTTCTTGATAATGGGCACGAAAATGCAGACACTCCCGAAGAGGCTGACGTCTGTATCGTAAACACCTGTTCCGTAACAGGCGAAGCCGACAGGAAGTCGTCCCAGATGTTAAGGAGAATGGCCAAGAATAACCCGAATGCGGTTATCGTTGCGATGGGGTGTGCATCAGAGCTTAAGAACGGTGAAGTGCCTGCTGATATCGTAATCGGTACCAGGGACAAGAACACTGTGGTTACCAAGGTGGAGGAGTTTTTCGCGCACCGCGGAAAGGAACTTGCTCACAGCGCGTCCCACGTAAGACCTGAAGTCAGCAAATCAGACGAGTACCACGACTTCGGCACAGTCTTATCGCCTGAGGGCACAAGAGCCTTTATCAAGGTCGAAGACGGCTGCAACAATTTCTGCACATTCTGCGTTATCCCTTACGCCAGAGGAAGAGTCGTAAGCAGGAGCGAAGAGTCATGCATCAGGGAAGCAGAGTATCTTGTGGAAAACGGCTTTAAGGAGATAATCGTCTCCGGCATCCACCTTTGCTCTTACGGCAAGGATCAGGGCAGGGACATAACTGCACTTCTGGATCTTTTGAAGAAGATAGATGCAATTTCCGGTCTTGAGAGATTAAGGCTCGGCTCATTAGAACCCAAGTCCATGACCCCTGAATTCATCAGCGGTCTTAAGGAGCTTAAGCACCTTTGCCCGCACTTCCATCTCTCGCTCCAGTCAGGTTCAGACGCTGTCTTAAAGCGCATGAACAGGAAGTATACGACGGCTGAATACGAGGACAGGGTTAAGGCTTTAAGAGCCGAATTCCCTGACATGTCACTTACGACTGACATCATCACAGGGTTTCCTGAAGAGACTGAAGAAGAGTTCGAAGAGACCATTGAATATGCTAAAAAGCTTAAGTTTGCCAAGATCCATGTTTTCCCGTATTCGGTAAGGGAAGGCACAAAGGCGGCAGATATGCCCCAGATCGACATGAGCGTCAGAAAAGCCCGTGCCAAGAGGCTCATTGAGGTGTCAATCAAGCTCGAAGAAGAGTTTGCAGCCTCTATGAAGGGCAAAGAAGCCGAGATCCTTATCGAGAAGATAGAAGAGAAGGACGGCAAAACCGTCGCAGAAGGGTATACGGCTAACTACATCAGGACGTTTGCCGAGGCCCGGGACATGACATTCTCGCGGGGCGATCTCGTAAAAGGGTTCATAACAGGGTCTGAAAATGAAAAGTGCTTTATTGCATTAAATAAAATATAGCTTTTTGCGCGTTTTTTTACATATTTGTTAAAAAATGTGAAAGAAATGTGAAACCTCGAAAATCTTTGAGTTATAATTCTTTTGTATAATTATTTATATGTAAGATTCTCGGTAAATCTCGAAAAGGGAGGATGCTTAAGTGAAGAAGTTTACTAAAGCAATTGCTGTTTTCTGCGCTATGGCAATGACCGTTAGTTTATTCTCAGCAGCTGTATTTGCAGCAGGTGAGGACAATCAGGACGATCAGAACATAAGCGGAGAAGAGCAACAGGAGCAGGAAGAGCAGCAGGATGCGGAGGAAGAA
>JAIKWL010000004.1 GCA_024684815.1 Saccharofermentans sp.
GCACGGGTCTTTGACTCCCGCATTCGTAGGTTCAAATCCTGCCACCCCAGCCAAATGGTTCACTAGCTCAGCCGGTAGAGCACTTGACTTTTAATCAAGGGGTCTGGAGTTCGAACCTCCAGTGAGCCACCAACTTGAGATTCCATAACCTCCGCATAGTAATGTGCGGAGGTTATTTTTTTCGAAAAAGCCCCGGATTTATTGGAGCTAAGTGTTATCAGGAAATGAAAAAAACAATTCCGGCATATAGTTCACGGCTTTTAAACCGGGTGAGTCTTACAGCACAAATCGACTAAAAAAACAATAAATGTAAACAAATAATCAAATCGGCGTGATGTTATGTTAAAATTCTTTGCGAGGGTTTAGGTCTATTTTTTGTTTTTATTTCACATGGAGGAAAAAATGAAAAGCAAAAAGTTTATTGCGTTGGTCCTTGGCATGTCCATGGCCATAGGTTCTTCTCCTGCAGTTGTCTTCGCTGAAGAACTGCCGGAGTCAGGTACGGCCGTTACGGAAGAGGATCTTCCGGAAAACGGCGAAGCTTCTGAAGAAGAAGCAAGTGAAGTCACTCTGGATGAAGTCACTGTCGATGAGATCGTTTCAGTCGAAAGTGCCAATTCTGACAGAGTTATCTTTTATGGGGAATTAGATCAGAATGGTGATGTTTACTGGGAATTGTATGAATCAGGCAGGCTTGAAATTTCCGGTTATGGTGATATTCATGATTTTGACATATCCGGAGATAATGTTCCCGGATGGATGGTGCATAAGGACAGTATTACTTCTGTTGCTATTGTTGACAGTGTTTCGCGTATCGGAGAGAATTCATTTTACGGTTGTACGAATATAACTTCCGTCAGCATTACAAGAAGTGTTAAATTCATCGGTGCTCAGGCTTTTAAGGGCTGCAGCAGTTTGAATACTGTTACATTGGAAGATGTCGATTATTCTAATCTGACCGGTATCGGACATGGTGCTTTCGAAGACTGCACTGCATTAGCTTATTATGATTTTAATTCTGAGCTGCAAACGATAGCTTATAATGCGTTCAGAAACTGCACGAGTCTTACAGCATTTGAATTTAATAATTATTCGAACCTTACCGATATTAATGAAACCGCATTTGCAGGCTGCACGAATCTTACTTCAGTTGATCTGAGTCTTTGTAATAATCTGTTTTCTTTAAGCAGCGGTGCGTTCTATTCCTGCAAAATGCTTACTTCTGTTTTATTACCAAACAGTCTTAAAATAATAGATAACCGTGTTTTTGCTGATTGTTATGCTTTAAGTTCTATTACTATTCCTCAGAAAGTTACGAGGATAGGAGAGAGTGCGTTTGCCGGCTGCAATTCAATCAAGCATATTTATTGCTGCCCCAAGCCCGAGAACCTCACATGGGAGAATTATCAGGCATTACACTCTGAAGAGTATATTGAACTCCACGTTGTAGACAAGGTTTCTTATGAAACTAAATTCGTTGGTATTGATGCGCTTATAACTGATTTCCCTTGCGGTGATGATGCTTCCTGCTATTTAGATCCTGTAAAGAATTATCTTTATATTGACGGCAGAGGTTTAATGTATGATTTCGATATCGATCCTTCTAGGGGCATCGATACGCGCCCCTGGGCAGCTTATATTAAAGATATTAAAAGCGTAATCATTACTGACGGCATCGAACATATCGGAAATAATTCGTTCAGAGATGCCACCAACCTTGAGACAGCCAATATTCCTGCTTCAGTTGTTGTAATCGGAGAGTCTGCTTTCTATTACTGTGAAAATCTCGAAATTGTTAATTTTGGAACTGAACCTAAGCTGCAAATCATTGAAAAAAGCGCATTCGGCGATTGCTTTAATCTGAAAATTATGCCATTCGCACAGTTAACCTGTCTCAAGGAAATCAGATATGGAGCATTCCAGCTTAACAGAGGTTTGAGCTCAATAGAGATTCAGGCAAGTGTTGAAGTTATTGATGATTTTGCTTTTGCTGATTGTGACAAAGTTAATGTAATTACATTCTATGATCTCACTAATGAAGTAGTCATCGGGCAAAGCGCATTCCGTTCAACCGGTATAAAATGGTTGGAAATTCCTGCAAATGTAGTCGGTATTAGGGATTATGCATTCTCGTTCTGCTATAATCTTCAGACTGTAAAATTTGAAGAGAACAGCAAACTGGACTATATCGGGAAAGAGGCCTTCTATTATTGTGAAGACCTTACAAAAGTAGAAATTCCTGCAAGTGTTACCGAAATAGGGGATTGTGCATTTTTGGATTGTCCTGATCTGGAAGAAGTAATAATCCCGGAGAACTCAAAACTTCAGACTATTGGTGCAGCAGCATTTCAGAATGATAAAAAACTCTATAGGATCACAATCCCTGCAACCGTCACTTCTATTGGGAACAGCGCTTTTGCAGATTGTGAAAAGCTTACGGCAGTTGATTTTGAAGCAGGCAGTAATCTTAAGACTATCGGCTACAGTGCTTTCTATGGTAACCGTATTGAAAACATTATCATTCCGAAGAGCGTTACTACAATTGGAAGCCAGGCTTTCGCAGAATGCCGTTATCTTGAATCTGTTAAATTTGAGAAGGGAAGTCTGGTTACTTCGATAGATTATGATACTTTTAATAATTGTGAAAGTCTTAATACTGTCATCCTGCCTGATGGTTTGATTAGAATTGAGAATAATGCATTCAGATATTGTTCAGATCTTGAGCTCATTACTATTCCGTCCGGCATTACGCAGCTCGGTTCAACCGCTTTCTTGGGCTGCTTTAATCTGACAGATGTCTATCTGTATGCTGATCCCGCAAATCTCGAATGGTATGGAGATGATGATTCCTTCATGAGAGATCATGGAACACTTTGTCATGTTTATGCTGACAAGCGTGACGAATTCAAAGATAAGTTCACTGACGTTAATGTTGATTTTATCCCTGACCTTATCGGAATGAACGCAGGCGTTGTCCTCGCGGGTCATTCTCTGACTTTGGACGGTGCCGTCGGTGTCAACTTCTTTATGGAATTAAGTGACGAAGTGCTCAGCGCTGATAATCCTTATATGCTCTTCACACTGCCTAACGGCACTACACAGAAAGTATATGTTAAGACAGATGCTGATTTCTCCGGTATGGCAATACCCGGAAAGGATTTCTATGTCTTCCAGTGCAGGGTATCAGCCAAACAGATGACTGATGAGATAACAGCTCAGATCTATCTTAATGATAATGTTCCTGTTGAAGGCACATATACTTATTCCGTAAGAGATTATGCTAATTACATCATTAATCATCCTTCTTCATATAAAGAGGAAGTCGTAACTCTTGTTAAGAAGATGCTCAATTACGGTGCATATTCACAGCAGTACTTTAATTACAATACTGATAACCTTGCCAATACGTTGCTGACCAATAACGATAAGAGGGTGAATGATATTCCGACTGATTTCCTTAACGGATATAAATATATGGGCAACACCATGATCGGAAATACCTCAATTAGATTTGCCAGCGTTAATATCGAGCTTGAATCTGAGATCGTTTTGAATCTCTATTTCGAGAACGTACCTGACGGTGTAGTCTTCAAGCTTGACGGAACCGATGTATTAACCCCTACGAAGTCCGGTAATTATACTGTAGTATCAATAAAGAATATCTCGGCAAAGAATCTTACAAAATTCTATGCTGTTGTCCTTTACTCCGGCGAAGAAGCTTTGGGTTATGTATCGTATTCTCCGATGAATTATTGTTATAATGTCGTTACAAGAGAAACAACACAGACCAGAACAGAAGAACTGAAGACGCTCATTAAGACACTGTACTGGTTCTACGATGCAGCTAAAGTTCTTTGATTAGAGAGGGAAGACTGTTATGGAAAATAAAGAAATGTATGAGAAGCTTGTTCTTGACGTAATTACTTTCGATAACGATGATATCATTACCGAAAGTAACGGACTTCCCGGCGAAGATCCCGCACAGTCTTAATTAGTTTTTTGATTCGTACTCAAGGCCTCCGTCCGGATATCCGGGCGGAGGTCTTTGTGTTTTACGGAGGAGCTGTTACGACAGATTCGTGCTTATATGCGATTTCATCACAAAAGCCGAAAACTATGAAATTTGTACTGTAAAGGGTGTCTCAATAAAAACATTGAGATATCCTTTTTTTTATCAGGACAAGACTTATTCCAATATGTAAAATTGTTGCGTATTGATTCAAATGATATCTTTGATACGATTAATAAGACAGTTCTATGAATATGAATCGGGTTTGATGAAAAAGACATTTATTACAGTTCTTGCATTTGTTATTGCGGCAGCAGTGCCGTTCGTAACAGGCTGTGAAGACAAGACTGCTCAAACATCCCTTCAGGAAACAACTCAAACAACCGAATCAGAGCCTGAGAGGGCAGACATTTCATATGATGATCTTATACATATTCTTTATGATTCAATGGGTGATGAATTCTTCTACTGGGAATATGTCGATTTTCACAAGGATGATATAGAACAGCAGCAAAAGAAATTCGATAATGCTGAAAACAGGGAGCAAGGCATCATAAGGATCCAGGAGATAGGTGAGGATCTTGGAGATGACAGATATTGTTCTTTTACATTGATCGAATATGATATGTCCTCTGAAACATATCGGAATATGTATGTCGGAGATGAGATCAAGGTACATGCAAGAGGTGAGAGCTATGATCCCGGATACGGCAAAGGTAAGTATTCAACAGATTATGAATATGTGGTCACTGCAATTTACGGACAATATGTATTATGCCTTTATGACGTGAAGGGATACAGTTCGACTTCAAGTTCGCCGTTTTTCACTGATGCGGGAAATGCAGTGTATTATGTGTTTTCATATCTTGCGAACGGTGGAGCTCCGGATGATCCGCTGCCGATAGAGGGTGATCCGGAATATGAACCGGAACGGATATTTTATAGATATATTGATAATCCGGATCGGGCTGTTCAGGAAATAGAATCAGCATATGTTTCAGCAGATCATTGATTGCTAGAAATCAAATATGTGTCTTGTTCTCACCCTAAAAAGATTACAAACTTGTGACATTTCTGCGTTTTGCCTGATTTTTCTTTGATTTTTTAGGTGTTTTGAACGGTTTCGATGTTAAAATTAACATATCTATGCGCAAGGCCTGTTTCTTTGCGAAAACGAAAAAGAGGAAAATGTATTGTACAACAGAGCTATAAAACTTGTATCCGCTGTTATATCTGCCGGTATTGCCGTCGGTTCTATCAGTGCGCATGAATGCGGATCTGTTAAAGAAGTTGCACTTCAGAGCCCCAATCTGTTTGCGGGAGGCTCTTCGTTTAATATTTTCGAAGATGATTATGAAGAAGAGAATGTCGAAGCTATAGAGACTGCGTTCATGCCGGTCAGTTACGGCAATGCCAGGATCGACATAAATGATTATACGTTTGTTGCCATGACATCTTATTCTGATGTTGCAAGTGAATTCGGCAATAATCCTGCCGATCCGATCACCTATGACGGAGGAACATACTGGCTTAACAGTGATGTTATTGTTATCGTTGCAAATGACAATAAAGATAATTACGTTGAGCAGAAACTTGAGACAAAGCCTGATGGCGGTGAAGATGAAGAGGAAGCTTCTGATGATGAGTCACAGGAGGATTCTGAGATCAAGAATCTTTTGATAGGTGATACCGTTGTAAGGATCTCGTATACAAATGTATGGTCTCTTGTAAAGCTTTCAAACGGAACACATGGTTACGTAAGGAATTCTACGCTGTCTGATACGGAGATCACTCCTGTGCCGACAGCAACTCCTACCCCTACGGATACACCGACTCCCACACCCAAGCCTGCTTCAAGGAATACAAATACTCCTACTCCAAAGCCTAAGGCTACGGCTACTCCGGTACCCAAGTCAGACGACAGTGACAGCGGTTCTTCGGGCAGCAGTGATTATAATGAGACTGAAGTATCCAAGACTGTGTATGCCAGCTGTGCTCTTAATACCAGATCCGGTCCGGGCATCTCATATTCGTTGCTCTCCACATTATCTGTAGGAACTGCTATTTCTGTAGTTGCCGAGACAGATAACGGCTGGTATAGATCATCTTCCGGCTTCTACGTTAAAGCTAGCCTTTGTCTTGATAATGAGCCGTCACCTACTCCGACACCTGAACCAAGCAGTTCCGGCGGTTCGTCAATGGGTGATACTTCTACTGACTTTGCCACATTCGTAAAGAGCTTTATCGGATGCAAATATGTATCAGGCGGAGCTTCTCCGAGCGGATTTGACTGTTCAGGCTTCGTTATGTATTGCTACAAGACATATTACGGTATAAATCTTCCTCACGGTGCTACGAGCCAGTCTTATGAAGGCTATGAAGTTGATCCCGACGATATCCAGGTCGGTGATATCATCTGCTTCGACCGTAACGGCGACGGCACCATGGAACACTCTGCACTCTACGTCGGTAATGATACCTACGTTCATGCACAGTCTTCGAAAACAGGCGTAGTTGCTTCGACATACTCCTCGGCAAAGAATATCGCGCACATCAGAAGAGTGCGTTGATCAAGCTGTAAAATCTAAAGGATCTATCCTTCTATCAGACCTGTGATCGTTTCGGTCAAAACCTTGATATCCGTGGCAAAATCTGAAAGCGAACGGCATTCGTTGGCCTGATGACACTGATCCTCCATCCAGGGTGTCTGTATACCGAAAGCTATAGTATTAGGCATATGTCTTGCATATGTGCCGCCGCCTATTGCAATCGGTTCGGTATATTGAGTCAGATACTCGGGCTTAAATCCTGAATAGAAAGGCATGTTCTCTTTCCAGATGTCTGTAAGAAGTGCTATCTCAGGCTGATCTTTTGTCTTATAGACTGAATCCATCTGGTTTGTAACTTCGCAAGAGAGACCGTAATCTGCCGCTTTCATGGCCATAAATGATGTGATAGCGTTCATGCTGTAACTGACAGGGCATCTTATGTCGATTATTAGAGATTCTCCTGTTGTACCGCATTTAAGTATCGAAGGATTGGCCGTCACGCTTCCTGATTCGTCTTTAATATCGCATCCGGTATATTCAGAAGACGCTTTATTTACTAATTCTTTGGCGATAAAGCTCATAAGAGGTGACGAGGAATAGTCAACGCCGTCTTTGTCCAGTGTTTTGATCAGCTCGAAAATGGCATTTATGCCGAGATCCGGTTTTGATGCGTGAGCTGTCTTACCTTTAGCGTCGTATGTGACACCGTCTATAACGCAGGAAGCTGAAGCCGGTACCATGTTTGCTGCAGAGCCTGCCGAAGCCTCTATTACAGAAGGCGAGTCGGTATATATCTTAATGTTCATAATGCCTTTCTCGGCATATATAACGGGATACTCCGCGTCGGGAGTGATCGCGAACGAAGGGATCTCGCCTTTGGCGGCATAGGTCTCAACACAGGAGCATGTGCGTTCCTCGTCAGTTCCGAGTATAAGCCTGACGCGCTTTTTAAAGCTGTATCCGCTCTTTATAAGTCTGGTTAATGCAATAAAACCGGCGGCTGCAGGTCCTTTGTCGTCGACTATGCCTCTGCCGTATAAGATCCCGTCCTTAAGTGTGAGAGTAAAAGGATCTGTATTCCAGCCGTCACCGGAAGGAACAACATCAAGGTGGCAGACTATTCCGATCAGATCAGCATTTTCGGGGCCTGTCTCGCACCAGCCGACCCTGTTGTCGATGATGCCTGTGCGCATTCCGTAAGACGAAGCTTTCTCAAGAAAGAATCTCAAAGCCTCAAACGGCTTCTGACCATAGGGAAGAGTACCTGATACAGGATCTTCAAAGGGGGATGAACCCGTGCTTTCAATGGAGATAAGTGTGCTAAGAAATTCAAATTCTTCCTGTGAGAGTATAGAACTATCCATTTACGCCTCCGAAAAATGACATTGATATTTAGAATCTTATCACAATCCCAATACATGAAATCCATAATCCTGATATCTTTTTACATTATGTAGATATAAGATTTCGGTTGGATTATCACTATATGCATATAGCGGAAAACCGCTTTTGTTGAACTAATCTGTCAAAACGTCTATAATTAATCAGATATTTATAAAGGGAGCTCTTTTATGGATCCTAATGAGTTTGATACGACCGAGAGCTACATAAACATCAAGGACCTGTTTTATGTAGCCCTTAAGAAGTTGTGGATTATATTGATAGCAGGTGCCATATTCGGATGTGCACTGTTTGCTTTTAAATTCTTTCAGAGGACTAAGACCGTTAACGTTCTCGATGTTTCAGAGAAGATGAACGACAAGGAGACTGACGTTCAGTTTGAACTCCGCAAACAGAACGTTGACAGAGCGAGGGATATCTATAATGCCCTTGAGACTGTTAAGGTCCAGATAGCTTATCAGAGAGAATATGTCAATGATTCCCTTTATATGCAGATCGATTCCGAGAATGAGTATGAAGCAACCGCTCAGATCCTTCTCACATTAAGCAAATCGGATTCGGCAGGTATGGATCTTGCGCTGTTCGGTGCTTATGAACAGGATATCAGATCCTGCAATTTCCTTAATGAATATGTCGAGAAGAAGAATTATAAGATGGACTATGTCCAGGAGCTTATTACTTTCAGCAGCAGAGCTGCGGATGAATCAGTTATTATCCTTGACGGAAATGCTGCAAAGACGGGCTCTTTGTATATCAGAGTCCACGGACCTACTGAAGAGTTTACAGAAGAGATTACAGATCTCATCATTAAAGAGGTCGAGAGAAAATATGCAGACCTTAACAGGGATATTGCTCCTCATACGATTAAGGTCGTTGGTGTTCAGAACATCTGTAAAGTTGACTGGAATACCAGAGATACCCAGGCTGCCCAGATCGCAAAGCTCGAATCTTTGCAGAAACAGGTCGCAAGCTATACTGATTCTCTTGATTCGGTAGCAGTAAAGATCGGACTTGAAGACGGTGAAGCTATCCTCAATTATTATGATGCAGTCAAGAAGGCTGAAGCAGCGGGTGTTCCGCTTGTTTATTCGACAACCAAGGTCAGTCTTAAGAGCATGCTCAAGCCTGCTATAAAGATCGGTGCTATCGGTTTCTGCCTGGGTGCATTCCTTATCCTTGTTCTCGTTGTCTTAAGATATATTTTCGGCAAGAAGTTTACATCACAGGCCCAGTTTTTCGGTATGTTCACCGATATCCGCAAGATAGGTGTACTTAATCCTTCAGGAAAGCGTTCTAAATATGATATTGCCCTTGATATCAGAAGCGAGAACGATTCCGGAATGAGTGCCGAGAACAACAGGAAGATGATCTGTGCCAATTACAACAACCTTACCAAAGAT
Source organism: Saccharofermentans sp. (assembly GCA_024684815.1). Taxonomy (GTDB): domain Bacteria; phylum Bacillota; class Clostridia; order Saccharofermentanales; family Saccharofermentanaceae; genus Saccharofermentans. The sequence goes on from JAIKWL010000004.1 coordinate 9,360, forward strand.
AAGAAGATCCTTATCACAGGTACCGGTGACCGCAAAGCTACCGAAGAAGCTGTTAAGGCAATCGGTCTTAAGGGTGATTTTAAGCATAATATCTTCGGCAATCCGGATATCCTTAATTCTGTTCCTGATTATGACGGAGTGGTCATCATCGAACAGCGTGGCCGTTCTTTATTTAAGGATGTTTCAAACGAGGTACAACTTATCAGAAACGGCGGTGCCGAGGTTATCGGAGCGATAATCATTTAATTGTGCTTACTTAGGTTCTTTAGAGAGGTTTTGGGTATTGTCTGACAATTCAAAAAACAGGAATACTATAAGTATTCATTGGTTTTGCAGAGCGGTAATTATGGCTGCTCTGGATTTTATCCTGATGGCTTTGAGCTTTGCTGCTGCTATCCTAATCAGATTTGACTTCAGGTTTTCTCAGGTATCACAGCAGTATATTAATAATGCGCTCATTGTAATCCCTGTCTGTGCTGTGCTTATAATATGCTTTTTCGGCATTTTCAAGATGTATCACAGCATATGGCGATTCGCTTCGTTCTCTGAATTGACGAATATAATCAAAGCCTGGATATGCTTCACGTTAGTTGTTGTTGCGTTCCTTGTCATAGAGGAAGCTATTATCCATGTAAGGATCCTTCCGTTGTCTATCTGGGTTATGGGTATAGTTTTCGGATTTATTTCCACTACGGCATTAAGATTCGGATTCAGATTCCTGATATTCATGAACAAAGACAGGACTGTTGATAAGAACAGCTCGAATATCATGATCATCGGTGCCGGTTCATGCGGTAAAGACGTAATCCACGAGATCGTAATGAGCAAGCATGTAAACGCAAAAGTCTGCTGTGCTATTGACGATAATCCTATAAAGATCGGAAGAGAGATAGACGGAGTTCCGATCGTAGGCAGCAGGTATGATATCCCGATCGTTGCCCAGAAATACAAGATCGATGAGATAATCTTTGCCATCCCTGATGCCAAGGGAACAGACAGAAAGCAGATCCTTGATATATGTTCTTCAACAGGCTGCAAGGTCAGGATCATTCCGGGAATCTATCAGATGATCGACGGTACTGTTACTGTCAGTACATTAAGAAATGTCCAGATCGAAGACCTTCTCGGAAGAGATACGGTTAAAGCGAATGTCGACAGCATCAGAAAGTATATTACCGGCAAGACCGTAATGGTTACGGGAGGCGGCGGATCCATCGGATCCGAACTTTGCAGACAGATCGCCATGGCTAAGCCAAAGCTGCTTATCATTTTCGATATCTATGAGAATAATGCCTTCTGGATCGAGAAGGAATTAAGAGAAAAATACGGCGACAGCCTTAACGTTATCGCCCTTATCGGTTCTGTCAGAAATACAAACAGAGTCAACTGGGTATTGGAAAAATATCATCCCGAGATCATTTTCCATGCGGCTGCGCATAAGCATGTTCCGCTCATGGAGGGTTCTCCTAATGAAGCAATCAAGAACAATGTCGGCGGTACTTATAAGATGACCCAGGCAGCAATAAAATACGGTGTTCAGCGCTTTGTTCTGATCTCCACAGATAAGGCTGTCAATCCGACAAATATCATGGGTGCATCCAAGAGGATCTGTGAGATGGTCATTCAGATGATGGACAGAAAAGCCCAGAAGATGTATGACAATGGCGAGATCAAGGTCAGGACCACATTCTCTGCCGTAAGATTCGGCAACGTTATCGGTTCGAACGGCTCTGTTCTTAAGATCTTTGAGAAGCAGATCGCATCAGGCGGACCTGTTACCGTTACCGATAAGAACATCATACGTTACTTCATGACTATCCCTGAAGCCGTTGTACTCGTTATGGAATCCGGTGCATATGCAAGAGGCGGTGAGATATTCGTACTTAACATGGGCAGTCCGGTTAAGATCGACGATGTCGCAAGGAAGATGATCCGTCTTTCTGGTCTGGTTCCTGACGTTGACATTAAAGTCGTTTATACCGGCTTAAGACCGGGCGAGAAGATGTATGAGGAATGCCTCATGGATGAGGAAGGCTTAAGAGAGACAGAAGAGAATAAGGATATTTCCATTGCCCAGCCGATCCCAATGAACGACGAGGAATTCTCAAAGCAGCTCGATGCTATTAATGAAGCTGCAAAGAACGAGAGTCCTGAGATCAAGCATCTTGTGGCTAAGATCGTAAAGACATATCATCCTTCAGAAGAGAAATAACCGTATGTTCGCTTCTGATGTTTCCGTTTGCAAATGACATTATAGGGCTTTAAAGATGCAGGATCAGAAGCGCTTAAATCCCCGCAGATGGTTTATCCTTCCCAAATGGGAGGATCTTCCTTCAGATATCAGGACTGATGCCGTAAGGCCTTATTATGACGCTTTGAGCAGGCATAAAGCAGGATTGTTCTTTAAGCGTGTTTTCGATATTTTCGCTTCGCTCATACTTATCATCCTTCTCGGAATTCCGATGCTGATCATAGCAGTTATGATCAAGAGTGATTCAAAAGGTCCTGTGTTCTTCAGGCAGGAAAGAGTGGCTGCTTACGGGGTAAAGTTCAGGATCCATAAGTTCAGGACCATGGTCAACAATGCCGAAAAACAGGGAACTTCCGTGACAGTCGATAATGATGTCAGGATCACGAAGGCAGGTGCCAAACTGCGCGATCACAGACTCGATGAATTTCCTCAGCTGTTTGATGTTCTTGCCGGTAATATGAGCTTTGTAGGCACACGCCCCGAGGTCGTTAAATATGTCGACAGATATACGGATGAGATGATGGCTACTTTGCTGATGCCTGCAGGGATCACTTCGATCGCGAGCATTGAATATAAGGATGAGGCTGCCCTTCTCGAAAAAGCAGAAGATGCTGACGAAGTCTATGTTAAAGATATCCTTCCGGCAAAAATGGAATACAATCTCAAGTCCGTCAAGGAATTCAGTTTCTTCAAAGATATCGGGATACTCTTTAAGACTGTCGGTGCTGTATTCGGTTAAGTTACAGTACTGTTGAAATCTGATAAATATCTCTTTTTTTTGACTTAATATTACTGTTTTTTTCATTTAACAATTAGTTAATTGTTTGGTATTTAGTGACTAACAATCTCTATCTATAATCAGACTATCGGAATCTGATTTTCTGGAGATCGTAATGAAGATCTGCGCTTTCATCGGAGATATGTACAGGGACTACTCCGCGTCCATTATCAAAAGTATCGATGCCTATGCTAAAGAACACGGTCATAGGGTGGATGTTTTCGGCAATTGTTCCGTTCCGAGTAACAATCCTCTCCACATAATCGGCTATAAGAGCATCTTATCACTGCCGTCTGTTCACGATTACGACGGAGTCATAATGTGCTCAGATACTCTTGACCAGTCCGGCATGGTGCATTCCCTTGTTGAAGATCTTCTGAACGATCCTGATGCTCCTCCGGTCGTAAGTGTAAGAGCAGAGATAAACGGTTTCTTTAACGTCGTTCCCAATAACCGTGTGATAATGCACGAGATCGCTCAATATGTCATCTCAAAGTGTAAGACAGGTGACATCGGTTTTGTTACCGGAAGAGACGAACTTGTTGATTCGGCCGAAAGAAGAGCAGGTTTTGAAGATGCCATGCGTGAAGCCGGTTATAAAGTATCTGATGATATGATATTTCACGGAAATTACTGGATCAATCAAGGCCACGAGACTGCCGATTTCTTTATTAAAGATGACGGCACGCTTCCTGAAGCGATAATCTGTTCCAACGATTATATGGCTGTAGCCCTCATGGATGAACTGATCCAGCGGGGTTATTCGATACCTGAAGATACCATGATCAGCGGTATCGACAATATTGTAGAAGCATCTGATCACATTCCGTCATTAACGACTATTGAAATCTCAGAAGAGACCTTGGCAAATGCTGCGATGGATACTCTCGAAAAGCTATACAACAAAGAGAATCCTGACATCCTGATAAGCGTTCCCGGCACTATCGTTTTAAGAGAGAGCACAGGTGATGAAGACGAGGGAAGAGATGTTTATAAGGCACTCCGTGACCTTAAGCTTTCCAAGTCCAATTCCATCGATGCAATGAGACAGTATGTTATCCTGAGTGCTCTTTTCGACGGTGCAATAACAAGAGAAAGTGCGCTGCAGGTAACTCTCGAGCAGTTAAAAGAGGTTCCGAGTGTCAAAGAATGCTACCTCTTCAGATACGGCGAAAATGACAGGAAACTTGCCGGCTATCTTAACTATGAAGGACAGATCATTAAAGATCCGGTATTCTTCCCGAATAATCAGCTTCTTCCTGAAGATATCAAGAGTGAAGATAACGGAGTTTATATATTCCTGCCGATCTCTTACCGCAACGAAGTCTACGGTTATGCTCTGCTGATCGTCGATACCGATGAACCCGGTTTTATCAACGAGAACATTGAATATATCTTTATGCAGGTAGGTCAGGTCGTCAACAAACTTGAGCTCTATCAGAAATACTTCGGTATCGCTGACATAATGGACCTTTACACCAAGGATTCTCTTACCGGACTTCTTAACCGCAGGGGTTTTGAGAAGAAGATCACAGAACTTTTCGATAAGGATAAGAAGAAGCTCTATAACCTGGCACTGGTATCTGTTGATATGGACGGTCTCAAATATATCAACGATACATTCGGTCACAATACCGGTGACGAAGCGATAAAAGAAACATCTAAATGCATCTATAACGCTCTGAATTCCGGAGAGATCGTGGCACGGATGGGCGGCGACGAATTCGAAGCAGTCCTTATCCTCAATGATGTCGGCCGTGTCGGACAGTTTATCAGAAAAGTCAGATATAATCTTAAAGAAGTCAATTCATCAGGCAAATACAAATTCGAATTAAGCGCCAGCATCGGCACGTGTGAGCTGACCGAATGGCCTGAACTTATGGATTGCATGAGCAAAGCCGATAAAGCCATGTATCTTGAAAAGAAAGCTAAGAAAAAGAACCGCTGAGTTCTGATATTTTCCTCCTTCTAAAAGCCGCCTCGAAAGAGGCGGTTTTAAAATGACATGCCCGAAAACGCCGAAACTACGGCAAAACCATGGGCGGCCGCCGTAGTTTTAGCCCGACTTTTGCCAGGGAACCCACGAACCTACGGCAAACATCCGGCGGTGCCGTAGGTTTTACCGGATGTTTGGCTTAAAAACGCCCCGAACCTACGGCAAACATCCGGCAGTGCCGTAGGTTTTACCGGATGTTTTGCTGTAAGTTCGATATAAAGTAAAAAAAGACTGGGAAATCTTATAAGCAAATACATTATGTCTCAAAGATAATTTATAAGCTATAACGCAGTTTCACCAAAAGCTGTAACGAAGCCGTAATCTATATTATTTATATTATTTTAAACAAAAATGGTAAAATATAGCCTGTGGTACTTTGGACAGTGCCCGATTTTGATTATTACTTTGAATTATTCGGGGGAATAAGTAGTGTACAAAAGAAATGCACAGGGATGGTCAAAGCACATAGACTTTATGTTGCTTGATATCATCGTGCTTCAGCTTTCTTATATTCTTGCTTTCTATCTTCGTCTTCATGAATGGGCCTATTCCATGCATGAATACAAAAACCTCGGTATATTGCTCTTCTTGGCTGACATCGTCGTTATTATCGTTAATAATTCGCTTCACGATGTAATCAAGAGAGGTTACTTAAGAGAGATATTCGAGTTTGCAAAGCATATCGTTTATGTTCTTGTGATCGTCCTGATCTATTTCTTCTCATCACAGTCAGGTGACTTCTATTCAAGATATATCCTCGGTTTTACGTTTGTCTTTTATGCTCTTGCAGGTTATTGTGTCAGGATCGTATGGAAGTGGATCTTAAGACATGCAAGACTCAGAAGAGTCCACAACAATATGCTCGTTGTTGTGTCTGAAGCAAATGCAGATGCAATTCTTTCACGTTTGCTCAGTGATAAGCAGGCCGGCTATTCGATTGTAGGTGTTGTTATCGTTGAGTCGACGAACCTTAAGAGCGTTCGTGGTGTGCCGGTCGTATCCGACATGAAGAATGCGGCCCAGTATATTGCCAAGGAGTGGGTCGATTCCGTATATATCGATGCTCCTATCAATGACAAAAAGGTCGTTAAGCTCATGGATTCCTGTGCTATCATGGCTGTTCCGACACATTATCATGTGCCTTATATGACAAGAGCGGGCGTAAAGAGATTCTCCGAAAAGATTGGCGGAACGACAGTTCTTACAACAGCTATTAACTATGCAACTCCTGTTCAGACACTTCTTAAGAGGATCTTCGATATTTTTGCAGGAATCGTCGGAAGTATTGCTGCATTGATCATAATGGCAATTGTAGGTCCTATCATAAAAGCTCAGTCTCCCGGACCTATTCTTTTCAAGCAGGAAAGGATTGGTAAGAACGGCAAACACATCCATATCTATAAGATCCGTTCCATGAGAATGGATGCCGAGGATCTTAAGCAGGAACTCATGGAGCAGAACCGTGTCAAGGACGGCATGATGTTCAAGATGGACTTCGACCCGAGGATCATCGGCAACAAGGTGCTTCCTGACGGGACAAAGAAGACCGGTATCGGCGAGTTTATCAGAAAGACCAGCCTTGATGAGTTCCCTCAGTTCTTTAATGTGCTCATGGGTGAGATGTCTACTGTAGGAACAAGACCTCCTACGATCGACGAATATGAGAAATATCATTTCCATCACCGTGCGAGAATGGCTGTTAAACCCGGCATTACCGGCATGTGGCAGGTCAGCGGAAGAAGCGAGATCACTGACTTTGAAGAAGTCGTTAAGCTTGATACTGAATATATCGCCAACTGGAGTCTTACACTCGACCTTAAGATCCTGTTCAAGACGATAGGAGTCCTTTTCACAGGCAAAGGGGCTATGTGACATGTCGGAGCCTATGAAGTCACAGTCTCCCAAAGATATTTTCATAATCGGTGCGAAATGCATCGGGCAATACGGCGGTTATGAGACTTTTCTTGATAAGCTTACAAAAGAACACGAAAATGACGAGTCCATAAAGTACCATATCGTTACCAAAGCTAACGGTGACGGGTCGATGGACGAGACCAAGTTGTCATCTGTCAGTTATATTAATAAGAATGAAGACGGAAGTGTTTATTCGTTTATTTACCATAATGCCGAAGTTGTAAAGCTCAAGGTCCCTCAGGTTGGCGCGGCACAGGCTATTATATATGATGTAAATGCCATTAAGTGGTGCCTGGGATACATCAAAGATCACAACATCTCTGACGCAGTTATATATGTTCTCGCATGCAGGATCGGACCTTTCTTTGCAAGCCTTGTAAAGAAAGCCCATAAACTCGGTGCAAAGGTATATGTCAATCCTGACGGACACGAATGGAAGAGGGCAAAGTGGTCAGGAACTGTCCGCAAGTACTGGAAGGAATCCGAGAGACTCATGGTTAAGAGTGCAGATCTTCTTGTCTGCGATTCGGTAAATATCGAAAAGTACATCAAGGAAGAGTACTCAAGCTTTGATCCGAAAACTACTTACATCGCATACGGCGCAGACCTTAAACGAAGTGTTTTATCTGATGACGATCCGAAGTTTACAAACTGGCTTTCAGATCACGGCCTTGCTGTGAACAGCTATTATATGTGCTGCGGAAGATTTGTGCCTGAGAACAGTTTTGAGATCATGATACGTGAATTCATGAGATCTCATTCAAAAAGAGATTTCGCGATCATCACTACTAAAAATGATTCGCTCCTTGAAGAACTCGAGAACAAGCTCCACTGGAGATCTGATCCGCGAATCAAGTTCGTCGGCACGGTCTATGACAGCGAGTTATTGAAGAAGATCCGCGAGAACGCATACGGCAATTTCCACGGCCATACTGTGGGCGGTACGAATCCGAGCCTTCTGGAGGCTTTGGGAGCAACCGAGTTGAATCTTCTGATCGATGTCGGTTTTAACAGGGAAGTGGCAAAAGATTCAGCAATGTATTGGGGCGCTGCTGAAGGCGAGCTCGCTTCTGTTATCGATGAAGCGGATTCGATGAGCGAAGACTTACGTGCTGAATACGGAAGCAAGGCTAAAGAAAGGATCAGAAGTGCCTACAGCTGGGCATTTATCGGTTCGGAATACAGGGAGCTCTGGCTTAGATGAAGATACTGCATTATTCTCTCGGTTTTCCTCCGTACCGTTCAGGCGGTCTTACTAAGTTCTGCATGGATCTGATGAGAGAGCAGATAAAAGAAGGTCATGAAGTGTCACTTCTCTGGCCAGGTGAGATGAGCCTGTTTTCGAACACAGTTAAGATCAAAGCCGGCGGAAAGAACGATGGTATTAGCAGTTTTGAAGTTATTAACCCTCTGCCGGTTTCTTACGATGAGGGGATCAAGGATTTCGGTGAGTTTGTCAAAGAAGGCCAAAAGAGTGTATATGATGAGTTTTTAGCTGAATTTAAGCCGGATGTTATCCATGTACACACTCTTATGGGACTTCATAAGAATCTTCTCGTCAGTGCGAAAGAGCAGGGAATAAGGCTTGTCTTTACGACACACGATTTTTTCCCTATCTGTCCTAAGGTTACTATGTACAGGAAGGGACAGATCTGCAGTTCAATCGAATCATGCGAAGAATGCGGTGTATGCAATAACACTGCTTTGGGGTTAAAGAAGATACAGATACTTCAGTCTCCCGCATACCGTGCTTCCAAGGATTCCGCGCTTGTTAAGAAGATGAGAAAGCAGCACCGTGACGGTTATCTTGTTGAAGATACATCAAGAGATGAGAACGGTTCTGTAGGAACTCCTGCGGATTACAAAAATCTCAGAAATTTCTATTACAGCATGCTTTCCCTGATGGACATCATCCATTACAACAGCACTGTTACCAAAAAAGCATATGAGAAGGTTTTTAACCTTGAAAACAGCGTCATCATCCCGATCACCCATTCTGATATCTCAGATAACAGGCATACCAAAGAGTTTAACGGCGATAAGCTGCGCATAAGATATCTTGGCGCCCAGAGCAGTGCCAAGGGCTATCCTGTCCTTAAGGACGCTTTAGATAAGCTTTGGAAGGAAAGACAGGACTTCTGTCTTGATATTCATTTCGAGCCGCAGGAAAGATCTGAATACATGAATTCCCATGAACGTTACAGTTATTCTGAACTGGGGAGGATCTTTGAAGAGACTGATATCCTGATCGCACCGAGTATCTGGTATGAGACGTTCGGCTTTACTGTTCTCGAGGCCTTGAGCTTCGGTGTTCCGGTGATCATCAGCGATACCGTAGGTGCGAAGGACATCCTGACCAAAGGCGCAGGGATCGTTATAGAGGACATAAACAGTGATAAGATCGCTGAAGCTTTGAAAACTGTAAATAAAGTAAAACTCTCATCAATGAATGAAGTGATAGTGAAAGCACAGGATATCCTTACGATAGATAAGATGAACGAAGCTATTATCCGAAAATGTTATGAGGAGGCCTGAGAATGGCTCTGATCGATAAGGCGCTTAAGATAGCGGGAAAAGAAGGACTTGAACTGGATAAGCATATCAGCAAGGGATATGTTTATAAGTTATGCTTTAAATACGGCTTCATGATGATCCGCGGCAAGTTCTTTTCGATGGGAAAGAAGAATATCAGCAATTCCGTTTTCGTTGGCAAAAAGGTGAAAGCCATCGAAAAGCGTTATCTTACGATCGGCGCGAAAACCAAGCTTCACGACGGCGTTTATATCGATGCGCTTTCGACAGACGGTGTTAAGATCGGGGATCATGTCGTTATCGGAAGAAACACAAGGATCGAATCCACAGGCAGCCTGGAATTTGTCGGCAAGGGTGTTAAGATCGGCAACCGTACAACGTTCGGCAATGACTGCTTCTTTGGGGCAGCAGGCGGTATCGAGATCGGAGAAGATGTCGTTGCAGGTCAGTATATAAGGTTCCATTCGGAAAACCACAATTTTGACGATACTGAGGAATTGATAAAGAATCAGGGCGTTAGCCATAAGGGGATCAGGATCGGCAATAACTGCTGGATCGGATCCGGCGCAGTCTTCCTTGACGGAGCTGAGCTTGAAGACGGCTGTGTCGTCGGAGCTAATTCCGTCGTAACCAAGCATTTTCCGGCCAATTCCGTTATTGCCGGAGTGCCTGCAAAACTGATAAGAACAAGAGGAAACAATAAGTGAGCGAGAATCAGAACAAGATAGATGTTGTAATATCCTGGGTGGACGGCAACGATCCTTTATGGAGATCTTCCAAGGCAGAGTGGGAGAAGAAGATAAAGGGAATCGAAGAATCCAATAACGGTGACCTGAGGTACCGTGACTGGGATAATCTCCAGTATATCTTCCGTGGAATAGAGACATTTATGCCATGGGTGAACAAGGTCCATTTTGTTACTTGGGGTCATCTGCCATCATGGCTTAACACTGACTGCGAAAAGCTCCATATCGTAAATCACAAGGACTATATTCCGGAAGAGTATCTGCCCACGTTCAACTCGAATACGATTGACCTTAACTTCAACAGGATACCCGGTATTGCCGAGCAGTTCCTGTATTTTAACGATGACATGTTCGTTATCCAAAAGTCCGAACCTGAGGATTTCTTCGTTAACGGACTTCCCAGGGATATGGCAGTTATCTCGCCTTCGCCGGTATTCAGGGATGTTATCTGCAATATCGAGACCAATAACATCGGTATTATAAATGACTATTTTACAGTTAACGATATCAGGAAGAATAAGAAAAAATGGATCAACACAAAATACGGAAAGTTCATGTTAAGGACTATCGTATTTTCCAAGTTCAGTTCGATTTTGGGAATCTTTGAACCTCATGTTCCGTTCTCGCACCTCAAATCCACAATGGATGAGCTGTGGGATAAGGAATTCGAAGCATTGGATATTACATGCAAGAACAAGTTCAGATCCAAAGAGGACGTCAATGAATGGCTCTTCCGTCAATGGCAGCTCTTGACGGGAAAGTTCGAACCCAGAAGATGGGATTTCGGACTTTACATGCGCGCTTCAGATCCTGACGGAGTTACAGCTCTTCTTACAAATCCGGGGCATACTCATCTTGTATGTATCAACGATTCAACTCTTGTTACTGACTACGAAGACAGTAAGAAGAGGATAAACAAAGCACTTAACGATCTCCTCCCGGACAAGTCAATGTTCGAGAAATAAGGTGAAAATGGAAAGCATAAAAGGAAAGGTCAGCTTAATAATTCCGGTCTATAACGGCGAGAAATTCCTTGCCCGTTGTCTTGATTCGATTGTCAGCCAGACTTATGCGAATATTGAGATAATCATTATAAATGACGGTTCTACTGACGGATCGTCTGTGATCTGCAAGGATTATTCTGACAAGTATGAGAACATCATGCTCATCGAAAAAGAGAACAGCGGTGTATCAGATACCAGGAATATAGGCCTGAATAAAGCCTCAGGTGAATTCATTGTTCTGGCTGACTGTGACGATTATGCAGAAAAAGAGTATGTTGAACATCTTGTATCCATAATGGATCCTGATATCGATATGGGGATCTGCGGCTGGGCCAAAGAGCGTGAGTCAGGCGAACTTGTCCAGAGATGTGAGATCATAAACGGAACATTTGACAAAGACAAGGCTCTTTCTTATCTTGTTTCGCTTAATTATGTTCAGGGCTATCCTTTTGGTAAGATATTCAGAACGGATATCATTAGAAAGAACGGTATAAAAAACGATAAGGACATAGCGCTTTTTGAAGATCTTCTTTTCAGCTGTGAATATGTTAATCACTGCGGAAAGGTGCGTATCGATACGAACTATTGTGATTATCATTACGTGCTTCACGATAACAGCACAAGGAATTCTTCGATATTATCAGATAAGTTCAATCCTAAATGGATATCAGAGATTACGGTCCTGGAGAAGATATTGGCTGTTACAGGCAGCTCAAAAGCTGCAAGAAAGAGGGTCAGGGCAAGGATATCGCTGTCGTCGGCATTTTATATCAACCGCATGTTTGACTGCAGATATGAGGATGCCGCCCTTATGAAGGAACTCAAGAAGAAAGTCGGGAAGAATATCTTTCAGGTATTGTTCTCGTCTGAAGGGGATATAAAGTGGAAAATGCAGGCTCTTTTGTGTTCCATATCTCCAAAGATGGAATACAGGTTGAAAACAAAGGTATAATAGGCAGTGGAAAGATAACGGTATGATGATAATTATTCGTAGACGTTGGCTGTCAGCCACCATATTACCGATAGTTTTATTCTATCTGTTCGAATTCAGGTTTTTCTACCTGATACCGTTGCCGACTGTCCTTGTTGCCGGTACCACGAATAAGAACCTTCTTGCGGTATTCTCGCTCGTTGCAATCTTATATTTTCTTTTGAGGACCAAGAAGATAAGTTTCGGATACTTCGGATATACTTTCTCGCTGATCTTTATCACGATTGCAGCATCTACTTTGCTGTCATCCTTTGAATTCGGATTTAAGACCACACAGGTTTTGTGGGGCATTATTCCTTATCTGATCCTTTTATTGTATTTTCCCGGAAAGAAGTATCTTTCAGACGAAGATATCAGAGAGCAGTTCATAGTTATCGGTGAATTGTGCACCCTCTTGATCGCGGCTCTTTTCCTTTTCCAGTATGTGCAGTACAAGAACCATCACACACTGTTCCTCAATCTTCCGAACATGATCCCGGATCACTACTACTGGCATCCCGAAGACGGTCTGAGGATCAGGAACACTTTTGACGGATTCTTCAGAGTATTCTCTTTGATTATCGCCGACAGGATCTTTGCGAAAAAGTTCAAAAAGTGTACTCTGGATGTTTTCTCGCTTATATCGATGCTCCTTGTTATCCTAATCATCGACAGATCAAGATCTTATCTTGTTATCGTTATGCTTTCCGCTATAGCGATGCTGATCTACCGTGCAAAGAGAAAGACAACAAAAGCGCTTTTCCTCTTAGGTTCAGTTACACTGATCGCCGGTGTTGCTGTTATATCCAATAAGCTTTCATCGATCTTCTCTTCGATCTCGGATAATACAGGTTCCTGGTTTGCGAGAGTAGAAGGTGTTGTTCATTTTACTAAGATCGGCTTGGAGCACTTTTTCTTAGGTATCGGTATGGCTGATCCGGAAGCTATTGCGTCAGTTGAGAAATATGTTAGAGGTCCGGAAGGCATCTTTTATGCTGATGATGTAGGTATTGTCGGAGTGTTTGCTCTTACGGGTGTAATAGGACTTGTTTTGTATCTGCTGTTTATTGCGAAGGTATTTAAGTGTTTCAGAAATGCGGATAGGAATAAGGCATTGCTCTTCGGCTTGTTTATCTGCCTTATCTTATCTTCTGTGCTTTCTTCTTATTTCGACAGATCCAGAATAACTGCATTGGTTCTCACAGCTGTCTTCTGTGAGATCAACTGCAGTAAGAGGCCCAAAGTTCATGAACTCGATTATATTGACAGATTATAAGAGCATCGGCCGTATCCTGGATATGTGCGTCATATTCAAAAGCAGGATCAACGAAAAGCTTGCTTATATCATTGTCGACAACAGTGCCGAAGAATACGATAAAAAGTATCTCGTTCAGAACGGGATCGCTTTTGATGAGAGCAAATTTGACGGAAAGAAAGTCTATTCTTTTACCCGCAATGACATAGATTATGTTCTCATAGATAATGACGGCAATAAGGGCTATGCGATAGGCAACAATGTCGGCGCTGCTTATGCCCGTGAGTTTTATAAAAGCGATTATTATATATTCTCGAATAACGATCTTGATTTCCCGGATCCTATAGATCTTGATCTTATCACCGGAACATTCAGAGAGAATCCTGAAGTGGGCCTCATTGGTCCTGATATCCTTTATCATGGCGATTCCAGACAGAATCCCAGGAAGTTCATGGGGATCGGCTCTCAGATGATCCTCGGCGATTTCAATTCCAGATGGTTTCACTGTAAGTTTAATGACAAGCTCAACTGCCTTGACGCGGATGCAAAAGAAGGGAAGACCGACTGGGTTCATGGTTGCTTTATCATAGTATCGGCTTCAAAGTTCCACGAGATAGGCGGTTTTGATGAGAATACATTCCTTTATGCCGAAGAGAAGATCATAAGCAGAAGGATGCTTGCAAAAGGTTATACCGCATATTATCTTCCGTCAGTTAAGGTTATTCATAATCATTCCGGAGTTGACAACTACAGGCTCCGCAAGGTCCTGCATAAATCCATGAAGTACTACTACAGGACATATGAAAAGACGAATTTCTTTTTGCTCGGGCTGTCTGACATAGCATTCTATATAACCGAATTCGGTTATTATCTTTATCACGATCTTCTGAAGGTGAAGATCCTTAAGAAGGGCTGACAGATGGGAAAGAGATCATTAAAGGTCAATGCGATATTAAACGTGATCAAGGAAGCGGTAAATATACTGTTTCCTATCATTACTTTCCCTTATGTCTCAACGACATTGGGAACATTCGGTTACGGTAAATATACTTACAGCGCATACATCGTCAGCTATATAACTTATATTGCCGCAGCAGGCATTCTAAGATATGCGGTCAGGGAATGTGCCGTCGTAAGAGATAATAAGAAAAAGGTTGAAGAACTCGTAAATGAGATATATACGATAAACATCTTCACGACTATAATCGCTTTTGCGATCCTGGCGGTCCTGCTCATCTTCTGGCCTAAGCTTCATCCTTTGGCTGTACCGATACTGATATTGAGCCTGATGGTTCTTTTCGCAACATTGGGATGCGACTGGGTCAACAGCGCATTTGAAGATTTTGCTTTCATAGCCATAAGACACGTCATATGTCAGACTATAGCACTCGGCCTCGTATTTGCTCTCGTAAGAACTTCTGATGATGTTGTAGGATATGCGATCGCTTCATCTTTCGGCGTTGTGGTTCCCAATATCATCAACAGGATCCATTTAAAGAAAGCATACGGCATTACGCCGAGATTCTCGCCGAAGAGCGCATACAAAAAGCATATCAAAGCAATAGCTCTTCTTTTCGCTTCCACGATCGGTACATACATCTATATTAATTCGGATGTAACTATCCTCGGTATATTCTACGATGATGATATCGTAGGTATTTACGGTGTTTCGGGCAGATATTATACGTTGATCAAACAGATCATTAACGCTGCGTTTATCGTTCTTATCCCGAGGATCTCCAAAGAACTGGCTAAAGATACTCATAAGTCCGTTGAAGCTCTTAAGAAGATATTAGGACTCACGATAGTCGCAATAGTTCCGGCTTCGGTAGGCCTTATCATGATCCGCAAGAACCTCATACTGTTGTTCCAGGATGAGACTTATGCCAGAGCCGAATCATCAATACTTATTCTTGCAATCGCCATCATTCCGGCCCTGCTTGCGAACTTCTACATAAATATCGTAATGATACCTTTAAAGCGCGAAAAACAGGTCATGATCGCGACCCTCGTCAGTGCAGGAGTAAACATTGTTCTCAATCTGGTATTTATCCCTCTCTTTGCCGAAAATGCAGCGGCTGCAACAACGCTTCTTTCGGAGTTCGTTATGCTGGGCTTGGGCATGTACTGGACGAGGGATATGCACATCAAAGGAGTGCTCAAGCCTGTTATTGCAAGTTTAACGGGCGGTATCGGAATAGCAGGATTATGCTTTTACATAAACTCTGTAGTATCCAGACCTCTTTGGGGTGTACTGCTCCCGGTATTATTCTGCGGTATCCTGTATCTTGCAGTGTTATTCGTTTTCTTCCATAAAGAGATAATCTCACTGGTCAAAAATAAGAAGCTTATTTAATCCCTAAATAAAGATAAATGTTATATAATTAGATATATTGATACCACCGGGGTCGCCGGTGTTTATGTGTGGGGGCATATCAGACCGTTAGTAAGGTTGATGTGTCTCTTTTGGTTTATGGAGGTGCCCTATGATCAGTTTCCGTTCCAGGATCAGAGCAGGTCTTTTGCTTTCAGTTATTACGGCTGCATTTCTGCTTGTTGTTTTCGCTTCTAAAACATATGCCGATACTGCGAGAGTAAATAATCTTAATAAGCATGATTATGCAAGCAATGCTGCGGCTCCTTCATATTCATATATGGTCAGCACGTCTGACGGCGGATACATGATCTTTGAGGGAGCAAAGAGCGGCAATGATTATCTTGTCGAGTATTACGATCCGAATCTCAATCTCAAGAGCACAAAGACAATTGCAGCTGAGCTTCCTATTTTCGGATGCTTTTATTCCGACGGAAGCTATTACTATGTTTTGACAGGCCATTTAAATAACGATCAGTCAAGTGACGTTGAGTGTTACAGACTGACCAAATACAACTCCTCATGGACAAGGTTATCATCATGCGGCTTATATGACTGTAATACAACGACTCCGTTCAGGGCAGGAAGCGCTTCGATAACATCATCAGGTGATTATCTCGTGGTAAGGACCTGTCATCAGATGTATAAATCAAGTGACGGCCTGTATCACCAGGCTAACCTGTCTTTTATGGTCAATACGTCCACGATGACGATCCTTGATTCCCAGCATGTTGTTTTTAATGAATCCACAGGCTATTGCAGCCATTCGTTCAACCAGTTTGTAAAGCTCGACGGCAATCACATTATCGGTGCTGATCACGGTGATGCATACCCCAGAGCCATAGCCATCTCTTATTACAAGACTGATATTACGACCGGGAAGTTTACTACATCCGGAGTAACGATGTATAAACCGCTGAAGTTCTCAGGAAAAACCGGAAATAATATGACCGGTGCAACGATGGGCGGTCTTGAGATATCAGGATCCTCATATATTGTTGCAGGTTCGAGTATGGATCAGTCGGATTCGGCAACGTCTTCAGTCAGGAATATCTATATCGGAACTGTATCAAGAACAGACGGTTCGGTTAGCCTTAAGTGGCTGACAAACTACGGTGCTGACGATACAAGTGCCGGAAATCCGTTCCTCGTTAAGATCAATGACAATAAGCTTGCTGTCATCTGGTCAAAGGGGTATACGGTCTACTACGCTTTTATTGACGGCAAAGGCAATCTGATTGGAAGCATTTACAGTGCGCCCGGTTACCTTTCGGACTGCCAGCCGATATATGCAGGCGGTGCGATATTATGGTATGCCTATGACGGAACTTCGGACAACTTCTTCCGGATAGAACCATCAAGCGGTATTTTCAATGTCAAAAAACCGCTGTCGATCAGTAATGCTGCAGTTGCTTCGATATCAGCTCAGACCTATAACGGCAAAGTGATAAAACCGTCACCTGATGTGACCTTCGGTGATATTAAGCTCGTCAAGGGAACTGATTACACATTATCATATGAAAACAACATTGATGCCGGTACGGCTACAGTCACGATCAGAGGGAAAGGCAAATTTACGGGAACCAAATCCATAAATTTCAAGATCAATCCCAAGAGCATTGCTTCGTCAGCAGCAGATCAAATACCTGCACAAAAGTATACAGGCTACAGTGTTTATCCCGCTGTCACTGTAAAAGACGGCGACAGGACTTTACAGAAGTCCGTTGACTACTATACCTCATTTTCCAACAACAAAGCTGTCGGAAAAGCTACAGTGACCATAAACGGAAAAGGCAACTATAAAGGGTCGATAACGGCAGATTTCTATATTTTAAAGGCTTTCAGCTGGTATCAGGAGGGCGGAAACTGGCTGTATTTCAAGACTGACGGCTATATGGCTATAGGTTGGCATCAGTCCGGCTCATCCTGGTATTATTTCGGTTCTGACGGTTTTATGAGTACAGGTTGGATCGATATAGAAGGTAAATGGTATAACTTCGGATCTGACGGAGTCATGCTGACTGGCTGGCAGGAGATCAATAAGAAGTGGTATTACTTCGAGCCTGACGGTTCTATGGTTACAGGCTGGCGGATGTCCGGGAATAACTGGTATTGCTTCGGTGAATCAGGCGCAATGATCACCGGATGGCTCCAATCCGGCGGTAAATGGTATTACTTCGGGGATGACGGCGCGATGGTTACAAGCTGGCAGCAGATCAAAGGCAAGTGGTATTACTTTGAGCCCGGCGGTGCTATGGTTACAGGCTGGAGACAGAGCTCCGGCAAATGGTACTATTTCGATCCTTCAAGCGGTGTAATGATCACGGGCTGGAAGCAGATCTCGGGCAAATGGTATTACTTTGAATCTTCCGGTGCCATGAAGACCGGCTGGCATAAATCGGGAGATTCGTGGTATTACTTCGAGCCGGGCGGCGCTATGGTAACAGGTTCAAGGACTATAAACGGGAAGACCTATAATTTCAATTCCAGTGGTGTATGCACAAACCCGTAGAATGAGGCAAAAAGCCTGAATAATTGATTTTTCGCGTTCATATCTTATAATATCTTGATTATTAAAAAATTAAGCAGGTAAATAATATGTCTACAATTATCGTAACAGGCGGAGCCGGATTCATCGGCGGCAACTTCGTTCATTACCATCTCAGAGAGCACCCTGAGGACAGGGTGGTTTGTATCGATAAGCTCACTTATGCAGGCAATCTGTCTACTCTGGCTCCGGTTATGGATAACCCGAACTTCAGATTCGTAAAACTCGATATCTGTGACAGGGAAGGCGTTTTCGCACTTTTCGAAGAGGAAAAACCCGATGCAGTCATCAATTTTGCTGCCGAGTCGCATGTTGACCGCTCCATCGAGAATCCTGAGATATTCCTTAAGACTAATATTATCGGTACGGCTACCATGATGGATGCCTGCAGAGCTTTCGGAAACATAAGATATCACCAGGTCAGCACCGATGAGGTTTACGGTGACCTTCCTCTGGACCGTCCCGATCTGTTCTTTACCGAGACAACGCCTATTCATACGAGCAGCCCGTATTCTTCTTCCAAAGCCGGCGCTGACCTTCTCGTTATGGCTTACCACAGGACATACGACCTGCCGGTAACGATCTCGCGCTGCTCAAATAACTACGGACCTTATCATTTCCCTGAAAAGCTCATCCCTCTCATGATCGCCAACTGCCTTAACGATAAGCCTCTTCCGGTCTACGGCGAAGGCAAGAACGTTAGAGACTGGCTCTATGTCGAGGATCACTGCAAGGCTATTGACCTTATCGTACGTAAGGGCACGATCGGTGAAGTCTATAATGTCGGCGGTCATAATGAGATGGCCAACATCGACATCGTCAAGCTAATCATCAAGGAATTAGGCAAGGACGAGAGCCTCATTACCTATGTTACCGACCGTAAAGGTCACGATCTCCGTTATGCCATCGATCCCACAAAGATCCATAACGAACTCGGCTGGCTTCCTGAGACAAAGTTCGCTGACGGCATCAAGAAGACTATAAAGTGGTATCTTGATAACAGATCCTGGTGGGAAGAGATCATCAGCGGCGAGTATCAGAATTACTACGATAAGATGTACGGCAACAGATAAGAAAGCGAAGATCCTGATGAAAATATTCGTTACAGGCGTATGCGGCCAGTTAGGTCACGATGTCGTTAATAACGCCATAGCAAGAGGTTATGAAGCGATCGGTTCTGATATCCAGAGCGTTTATTCCGGTGTTGCTGACGGAAGTGCGGTTACTGCTGCTCCATACGTTCAGCTCGACATTACAGATAAAGAAGCTGTAAATGCCGTTATCGGGGATATAAGACCTGATGTAATAATCCACTGTGCAGCATGGACTGCGGTAGATGCTGCAGAAGATGATGAAAATAAAGAAAAAGTTCACAACATCAATGCTTTGGGAACTCAGTATATAGCTGAAGCTGCCAAGTCAGTTGATGCAAAGATGCTCTATCTTTCCACGGATTATGTTTTCGACGGCAAGGGCGAAAGACCCTGGGAGCCTGACGATAAATGTTATGCTCCTCTTAATGTATATGGTCAGAGCAAGCTCGACGGGGAACTTGCGGTTTCAGGCACACTCGAAAAATACTTCATCGTGCGTATTGCATGGGTTTTCGGTCTTAACGGGAAGAACTTCATCAAGACCATGATCAACGTCGGCAAGACCCACGATTCCGTCAGAGTCGTTAACGACCAGGTCGGCACACCTACATATACACTTGATCTTTCCAGACTCCTGGTTGATATGATCGAGACTGATAAATACGGTTACTATCACGCAACCAATGAGGGCGGATATATCTCATGGTACGACTTCTGTGTGGAATTCTATAAGCAGTATGGTCTTAAGACAGAGGTAATTCCCGTTACGACAGCAGAATACGGCTTGTCCAAGGCTGCAAGACCGGAGAATTCAAGACTCGATAAGTCCAAGCTTGTTGATGCCGGATTTACACCGCTTCCTGACTGGAAAGATGCGGTAAAGAGATATTTAGCGGAGGCAGAACTTTAATGGCTTTTAAATTCGAAAACACAAAGATCCCGGGAGTAGTCATCATTCAGCCGGATGTTTACGGTGACAGCAGAGGATACTTCATGGAGACCTATAAGAAGGATGCTTATGCTTCCGCAGGAATAGACAAGGAATTCGTTCAGGATAACGAGAGCTCCAGTACAAAAGGTGTTCTCAGAGGTCTTCATTTCCAGAAAGATCACACTCAGGGCAAGCTCGTAAGAGTAACCCGCGGCGAGGTTTTCGATGTTGCAGTAGATGTCAGACCGGGCTCCGGGACATACGGTCAGTGGGTAGGCGTTACCTTAAGCGCGGAAAAGAAGAACATGTTCTATATCCCCGAAGGATTTGCTCACGGATTCCTCGTACTGTCCGACACTGCGGAATTTGTCTATAAGTGCACAGATGTATACGATCCTTCATCCGAAGGCGGTGTTCCGTGGAACGATCCTGCGATCGCAGTTGATTGGCCGAAGCTCGATGTCCCTTATAAGACCAGCGAGAAAGACGAAAAGCACGAATCCTTCGCTGATCAGGATTTTTCCTGGGCATCAAAGTGGCTTTGACCTTTTGCCGCTATAATTACTTATCACTTGCATGTATTATTCATCGGATAAAAACTATAAGACTAATTACTTGCAGGAAAATTTGAGGAGTAGGAATTAATGAGGATTATCTCTTGTACCGGATATTACGGAACCGGTTCTTCGGCCGTTACCAATCTTTTTGCTGAATTTGATAATGTCTGCTGCTTAGGCGACCGTGAATACAGGTTCCTTCATGATCCCGACGGCATAGCCGATCTCGAGTACAACATCGTTGAGAATAACAACAGACACAACACGAGCAATGCTATCAAGAACTATATTAAATACGTCGATACTCAGGTAAATCACGGATACGGTGACTACGATATCTTTGAAGGCGAGTTCGCCAGGGCAACTGAAGATTTTATCGATGAGATCACAGAACTGAAAGCCAAGACATGGTGGAATAAGGACCGTATGGAT
Organism: Saccharofermentans sp.; assembly: GCA_024684815.1. Lineage (GTDB taxonomy): Bacteria > Bacillota > Clostridia > Saccharofermentanales > Saccharofermentanaceae > Saccharofermentans. The sequence continues at coordinate 30,742 of JAIKWL010000004.1, forward strand.
AAAGGAGCTTTGTTCTGCTTTATCGACCGTATCTATTCATTCGCCAAAAGACTTTTCAAGGGCGAGCTCAATACAGAGATAAGGTATTCAATGCTTACCGATAAAGAGCCGGCATTCTACTCGGCGATCGGTGAAGAGGAATTCCTCGCCGCAGTGCGCAAATATGTAAACCGCGTTCTTTCTTTTGCGAACAAAAAAGATCAGCCGTATGTTATGGTTGACCAGATCGTTCCTCCCACGAATTCAAAGCGTTTCTTACGTTACTTCGACGATATTAAGATCGTTGTTACTGAAAGAGATCCCAGAGACATCTTCCTTCTTGAGCGCAATGCCTGGAAATGGGGCGTCATTCCCGTCAAGGATGTTGAAGAGTACGTAAAATGGTTTAAGATTACCCGCAAATACAGTAACCCGTCAGACGAGGATACGGACAAAGTCCTTCGCATCAGGTTTGAAGACATGATCTACAAGTATGATGAGACAACTGCCAAACTTATTGATTTTGTCGGCATCGATCCTGCGCGTCATGTCGATCCTAAGGGTATTTTCGATCCTTCAAAGTCGATAAAGAATACAAACCTGAGCAAGAAGTATCCCGGTTTTGAAAAGGAACTTGAATATATTGCTTCTGAATTGAAGGAATACATCTACGACTTCGAAGCATTTTCGAAGTGAAAGACTGGATTTGCGGCATTAAAGCATTTTCAAAGTGTAAGACTGGATTTGCGGCATTAAAGCATTTTCAAAGTGTAGGACTGCATTTGGAACATTGAGTTTAATTGAAGTGATAGACTATATTTCGACATCAAAGTTTTTTGAAGTGATAATATAATAGACAGAAAAGAATTCCGGAGGAAAGAATAATGAAGGGAATAGTATTAGCCGGCGGATCAGGTACACGACTTTATCCATTGACGAAAGTAACTTCCAAGCAGTTACTTCCCATCTACGACAAGCCAATGATCTACTATCCTTTGTCGACACTCATGCTTGCCGGCATCAAGGATATCCTCATCATCAGCACTCCCGAAGATACTCCCAGATTCGAAGCCTTATTAGGTGACGGTTCACAATTCGGCATCACATTATCTTATAAGGTTCAGCCAAGTCCCGACGGACTCGCTCAGGCATTCACATTAGGTGAGGAGTTCCTCGCAGGTGATGCCGGTGCCATGATCCTCGGAGATAACATCTTCTACGGCAACGGCTTCAGAACAACGCTTAAGGCTGCAGTTAAGAACGCCGAAGAGGGAAGAGCTACTGTATTCGGATACTATGTACCCGATCCTGAAAGATTCGGTGTCGTCGAATTCGATGAGAACGGCAAAGCGCTCTCAATCGAAGAAAAACCCAAGGTCCCTAAGAGCAACTATGCTGTTACGGGTCTGTATTTCTATCCTGCCGGAGTATCCGAAAGAGCCGGACAGGTTCAGCCATCTGCCAGAGGAGAATACGAGATCACAACTTTAAATGAGATGTATCTTGATGACGGTCTTCTTGATGTTCAGCTTCTGGGCCGCGGCTTTGCCTGGCTTGATACCGGAACGATGCAGAGCCTTCTTCAGGCAGCTGAGTTCGTCGAGATGGTACAGAACCGACAGGGCATCACGATCAGTGCACCCGAAGAGATCGCCTACATAAACGGCTTTATCGACAAAGAAAAACTTATGGAGAGTGCCAAAGCATACGGCAAGTCACCATACGGCGAACACCTCAAGGCAGTAGCCGAAGGCAAATTCAGATATTGATTATAAAGGGGGCTGTCTCAAAACAAAAGAGATAGCCTCTATCTTATTGCAAAAGAAAACGGGTCCCGAAGGGCCCGTTTATTGTTAGAATAATTGTGTGAAAAACCTTCTAACATTACAGTCTGACTATAGCAAAAACGGGAGCTGTATTCAACTGGCACTTCCAATTTTCACTGAAACTTTAATTCCCGTGGACGATTCGGTAAGACTCATAGATCAGGTTTTAGAGGAGATAGATTACAGAGAATTGTACCTGACCTACTCGTCCGAAGGACGAAATCCTGCAGTCGAACCGAAGACTCTGTTCAAGATAATGGTATATGCATACTCGCAGCATATCTATTCCTCACGAGAGATAGAGAAAGCCTGCAAGCTTAATCTGGCATTCATGTATCTGCTCAGAGGAGAAAAGGCACCAGACCACAATACGATAGCCAGATTCCGCAGAGAACATCTCACATCTTGTGTAGAAGGTCTCTTAACACAATTGGTAAAACTGTTGGCTGAGGCTGACGAGATTCATTTTGAAAATCTATTCATCGACGGAACCAAGATAGAAGCCAATGCCAATAAGTATTCCTTTGTATGGCGAGGCTTTATAGAGAAAAGCGAAGCTAAACTCCAAGAAAAAGCCTTTAAATATCTTAGGGAAGAACTGGGATTCACTAAACTTCCCGAATATATCTCAGCCGAATATCTTCAGAAAGTATTGAGTGACTTGGTACTTATAGCAGACCATCAAGACACAAAGTTTGTTTATGGCTCAGGAAAGAGAAAGACTGACATACAGAGACAGATAGAAACAATAGAAGATTTCAAAACCCGACAGAATAAGTACGAAGAAGCACGTTCCACATTCAAAGGCCGAAACAGTTATTCCAAAACGGACAAAGATGCAACATTTATGCATATGAAAGAAGATTATATGCGCAATGGACAGTTAAAACCCGGATATAACATCCAGGCAGCTGTTGAAAGTGAATATATTGTAGGGATAGATGTATCTGCCGAGCGAAGTGATACAAGAACACTTATACCATTTTTAGAAAAGCTTGAAGCAAACTATGGTAGAAGATTCGATAACCTTATAGCTGATGCGGGATATGAGAGCGAAGAAAACTACGATTACCTTAACCGCAAAGACATAACTCCTTATATCAAGCCTTCAAATTAC
>JAIKWL010000008.1 GCA_024684815.1 Saccharofermentans sp.
AGGGTCTGATGTTCGCATGCATCAGGACTCTTAATGTATTCTTCTCTTTCTCCTCTGCGATGATAGATGCCGTGGCAGTAAGCGGCGCCATGCCTATGAACATAACGGAGAACAGCTTTACGAAGAAATGTTCCGGCATATCTTTGATATTGATAAAGTTCTCCATGATAAGGGTAAATGCCGGGAATAAAACGAACTGAATGAGTATCATCTTGTTCTTGAGCGTATCCCTTAACTGCTTTTTAAAAACGACCCATATCTTCTGCATTTTTAATCCTCCGTCAGTTTCTTTCCCGTAAGTTCCAAAAAGACCGTCTCAAGTGTCGGCTCCTCCGAATGTATCGTCTCGACTCTGCCCTGCTTAATCAGATCCGAGATAACGTCTGCAATATCTCCATCCTGGTCGTATTCCTTCTCGCTGCCGTCATTCAGGCGCACCTTTATTTTCTTCCTGTGGTAATACCTGCGGCACAGCTCATCAGGTTTTCCGCGTTCTACTATATGCCCGTCATTCAATAGCATCACATCATCACAGAGCTCTGATGCTTCTTCCATATTGTGAGTCGTAAGAAATACCGTGCAGCCTTTTTTCTTTTTTTTCAGGATCATCTCATGGATACCACGAATCGACTTCGGGTCAAGCCCGCTCGTCGGTTCATCCAGGAAGATTATCTCCGGATCATGCATCATCGCTCTGGCCAGAAGGAGCCTCGCCCTCATTCCTTTAGACAGATCAGAGGCTTTTGTTTTCGCTGCGTCTCCGAGTCCTACCTCCCGCAGAGCTTCCATGACCCTGCTCTGGGGAATGCCGTAAACATCGGCAAATACCGAGAGATTCTCAGTGCATGTGAATCTCTCATAAAGACCGAAGCGGTCCATCATTATTCCGAATCTGTTCTTATCTGACCCCTTAAGTTTTCTTACATCCTTGTCCATCACACTGACACTTCCCTCATCGAAAACCATCTGTCCGGTCAGTATGTTGATGAGCGTGGTCTTGCCTGCACCCGAAGGTCCCAGTAATCCTACGACAGTGCCTTCCGGAATATCAAAACTTATCCTGTCCAAAACCATGTGGTCACCAAACGACTTACAAACATTATTGCAATTGATCATATCTTTCTCCCTTCTTCGTTCCTGATGACACGAAGATATCAACAGGTCCGGGGGATTACAATAAGCCTATGCACGAGTTGCCGCTATGCGCGCATAAGTTGCCAAAAACAGCCCGACACATTCCGGAAAAACTAAAGGGGCTGTCTCAAAACAAAAGAGATAGCCCCTAACTATTTCAAAAGAAAACGGGTCCCGAAGGGCCCGTTTATTGTTAGAATTAACTTGTGCAAAAAACTCTAACATTACAGTCTGACTAGAAAAACAAGAACAAGTTCAGAAAACGTTCTGAACCGGCGTTAGCATGCTCAAAATCAGAGTTTTCTACAAATCTGAGCGTTTGAAGCTGGTTTTAGCATCTTCAGGAACTGAAAAACGCTTAGTTTTTGAACATTTAAAAAGGGCGCCGCTAAGTGAATTTACTTCACTTTTGCGACAACCCGTTTATTTTTTGATTTTTTACTTCAGACCGTATCAGCCCTTGTTTGCCTCGTAGATCTCTCTGCAGGCCTTGAAATAATCGTATGTGATGCTTCTTAAGCGGTAAGACAGGTTCTTGAGGATCATGTCGATCTTAGCAGGGCATGTCTTGAAGAGCACCTCAAGATCTTCCGCACGGATGATCTCGACACGGGTGTCACTGGATTCAGCTACTGCAGTAGTTGCACGAACATCCTCCGAGAGCATTTCCATCTCACCAAAGCAGGCAACAGGAGTGATCTCGGAAAGCTTTAATTCATCAACTGCACCGTAATTGCTGTAGATACCGACCTTGCCGCTGTGAAGGATATAGAGGCACTTTCCGGCATCACCGTCTTTGAAGATGATCGTTCCGAAACCATATGTCTCACCGTCTTCCGTATTCTGTCTTAAAACAGCCTCTGATGCTTCACGGAGTGACTCCATGCTGGGGCGCTCAAGTCTGAAATTCTTGGAAGTGAGATAGATCGACTGCATTGTCATCTGGGCAAAGAAGCCGAGATACTTATCGTTGGAATTGGTCCTGCGGACATCGTCTAAAGCTTTCTTTGCTTCGTTGCAGTCAGCAGTCATTGTCTGGATCCTGCTTCCGAACACCTTCATGATGGCAAGGATCTTATCAGGGTTCTGGGTAATGTATTCGTTCAGCTCTTCAGCTGCAATCTCTACTACCTTTGCTTCACCTTCTGCAACTACAGTGGCGCTTCTGGGATAATTCTCGATTACGGCCATCTCACCGAAATACTGTCCGGGTTCGAAAACTGCGAGCTGTACCTGATCATCCTTATCGTAATTCTTATAAGCTGCTACTTTTCCCTCCAAAAGCTGAAAGAAAGTATTTCCGGAATCTCCTTCTTTGATGATGATATCACCGGCATTAAACGTCTTCTCAATAGTACTCATGTTGTTACCCCTTTCTGACCTTTGGAATGCTTATAACTGCCCCAAATCAGTATTTGTTAGTACACAACCGATTTTATTTTTTATAAGACTGTTTGTCAATCAGCCGCCGTTTTTCAGCCTCCGGATCAATACTTAACAGAACCGAGCGCGACACCTTCAACGAGATGTCTTGACAGGATCGCAAACAGGATCAGCGGCGGAAGGATCGATACCAGAGTATCAAAGAGCGGAACCCCCGTTTCCATAAACAGAAATGACTGTACGCTCGTCATGGTGATCGGGAGTGTCTTTTTCGCATCACTGATAAGGATTATGGAAGGTGTGAATACATCATTCCAGCTGGTGAGGAAACAGAAGATCGCCTGAGTCGCAATAGCGGGTTTCAGAAGCGGAAGGATCATCTGGTTAAAGATCATGAATTCCCCTGCACCGTCTATTCTCGCTGATTCCACCAGATCCTTTGAGAACGTTGCCTGAAGATACATTCTCATGAAATACACTGTAATAGGTGCGGCAATGGCCGGAAGGATCAGCATGTAAAGTCTGTTTATGAGATGGAATTTCCAGACAAGCTGATAAAAACCGATCATTGAAATGGTGCTCGGTATCATCATTACGAATGTAATGAATTTGCTGAATATCTCTTTGAGTTTCCACTCATATGCGGTGATGGCATAAGCGGTAAGTGCGGAAAAATATATGCTGCAAAATGTGCTTGCAAATGAAACGTACAGAGAATTCTTAAGCCCGGAGATATTGCTCGAAGCACAGAATTTCTTAAGCTCTTTCCAGTACCTTGCAAGTATCACAAAAACATCCCTGGTCTTGGTAGCCTCCAGCGTTCCGGTGTAAGACTCTTTGATAAATTCCACGAACGGTAAGAGGACTATAACCGCAACAGTAATAGAGACAATGTAAGTTATGACTTTAAGCGGAAGATCTCTCCTCTTATTTATTGAACTGCTGATCTGATTAGTGCTCATATCATTTCCCCTCACATGCTTCTCTTAGCTTCCATAAGTTCTTTTCTATGGAGCTTCTTAAGCCTTATCTCGTCTTTATCCCTGAAGAAGCAGAAGTATACGGTGCCCGCGATTATAAGGTACAGGCAAAGAAGGATAAGACTTGCCGCAGCACCTCTGTCCAGGTTGGAAGACGAGCTGAATGCCTGCATTTCGATATACATCTGCAGTGTAAAGTTTCTGTCCAGGAGATCGAAGCCGAACATCGACGGAATATCAGTCATTCCGAGTCCGTCTACGATCGTTATAACGGTTATGAACAGCATTATCGGACGCATACACGGAACCGTGACCCTGAAGAAAGTCTGCACTCTGTTAGCACCGTCCATCTCCGCCGCTTCAAAGATCTCAACCGGAATACTCGTGATGCCGGCGACCGCATAGACAAATGTGATGCCGAAATGCATGAAAATACTTACTGCTATGATAAAGAACTTGGTTGATGTAAAGAATTCCAGATCCTCCATCGTTATTCCGAAGCCGTCTATAAGAGAAGCAACGTAGATTACTCCGACTGTGGTTCCGCATATTGTTACCAGATTTCCGAAAAGCATCGATCCCAGATAAGTTCCGGATAAAAGCTTAGGAAAAAGGAACAAAGGTTTAAATATCTTTCTCCCCTTTATCTTCATTCTCCTGTCTGTCATTACAGCTGCAATCCAGAATGCTATGATCCATTCAGGAATAGCCTGAGCTAACCAAAAGAAAAAAGTGTTCCCGATAGCATGTTTAAAAGACGATGACTTAAAAACATCAAGAAAATTCTTATACCATGGCAGTCCTTTTAGATACAGAAAATTAGGCTCGGCATAACCGATGACATGCTTTACGTCACTGAAAGCATAAAGGATGGTATTTCCCAGCGGCACGAGATGGAAGATCACAAATGCCAGTACGAAAGGTATCGAGAAGATATATCCCCATTTAGAATATCTTTTGTTGATCTGGTTCTTGTTTTTCATATTATTCCTCTTTCCCCTCAGCCTCAGGCTTTATCTCTTTTTCCGCTTCAGCCTTTTCGGGAAGTGATTTATCTGACTCAGGATCTTTCTCTTCTTCTGTCTTTACAGATGTTGCTTCAGTCGTTTCTGAAATTGACTTCTCTGACTTGGGATCCTTCTTCTCTTCAGCTTCATCAGAAGCAACTTCTGCCATTACACTTACTTTTGTTGCATGTCCTTCTTCTTCGCTGAACAGCACTGGTCTTGAAAAATCCTTAATGACTCTTGGTTCGAACAGGAATCTCTGAACACGGTCTGTGATCTTCTGTTCAGCAACACCCATTAACACCGTCAGTATAATGACAGATATTGCATAGACATAAAGATTGTTCTTTACGTCGCCGATATTCAATACTGCTTCAGGAACCTCGACGAACCGCAGTACGACGATCGCCGCAAGGTTCATCAGATAAGTGTGAAGCGAATACTTGCCGAAGAAACGTGATACCGGGTTGCTGACATGATATTTCATCATGAATACAAACACCGTGACTGCAAGGATCAGGAACAGCGGAAGCTGACAGAAATAGGTAGCGATCTTTTCAGCGATACCCGGGCCGTTGCCGTCCCATTCTGTCCAGTATCCGAATCTGCTCTGACCGAATTCGTTCAATGCATAGAACGCTAAAGTAATAATCATCATCACGTGTAATTTGAGTGCATATTTCTTTTTGAAGAATGCAACGATCTTCTTTTCGTAGCTTGCGAAAATAAGACCCGTCAGGAATGAAGGAGCCGCATTTACCCACCACTCACCATTGAACCAGAAGATCTGCTCGTTCTGCCACCAAAGCATATTATTCATCGCATAGTCTTCATCCATCCACCAGTTTTCGGGTCCGTACCACCAAGCGATATGTCCTTCGAAGCAGAACAGCATTGCCATCGCGATCATGAAAATAAATATGATCACAAAGCTTACAGGGCGCTTCTTGATATAACGGAAACAGAGGTAGAACACCAGATACAAAAGGCCGAGCACTATCGGGAACCATGCGTATCTGTTCATCATCGTAACGCCGAGAAGGTTCGTGACCCACTGCACTCCTTCATGAGGGAACTTTACGATGAACTTTAATAGTCCGTAGATAAGGATATTTACATAGAAAGGAACAACTATAGTCCTGACTATCCTTTTTCTGATAAATCCTTTGAGATAATCCTTCTTTGAATCGAAGCTCTTGATCAGTCCATAACCCGAACAAAAGAAGAAAATAGCTACGAAATAAGCTCCGGCATTTACAAAAGGAGAAAGGATCCCTTCCTCCTGGAAGAAATATTCCTGAGATATATGATGAAGGATAACACCCATCGCGGCAAATCCGCGCAGGGACTTCATTGAGTCAAGACTCGTAAAGTCTTCATTGAACTCATCTTTCTTACCGAACTTACATGTTCCGCCCCATATCAGGAGGATAACAAACAGATAACAAGTGATCTTGTCTAATACCGTCCACACGGTAATACCGCTCAACAACTCTCCCATCAAAAACCGCCTGTAAATTAAGAATACGAAAAGTATGTCATATACCCCAAATAAATATCTATGATCCTGATCAGACCATAATCAGAAAACTATTCCGCTTATGACCCGGTCATGGTCCGGAAATACATCCGTTCACTTGGTGTACATGTGTATACCATGAATATAACATGAGGGTAGACATGTGTCAACCTAAGAATGAATCTGCTTCAAGCATGATTTCATGTCATGTTTTGCCATTGAAAAGCAGCCGGTTCTAATGTCCGACTTTTTCACCCCGAAAAGTCGGACATTGAGTCGGACATCGTTTTCGCATGCAACACCACTATCGAGTCGAACATTGTATTAGTATGCAGCCGTTTTTTTGAGTCGAATATCGATTGGTTGACACGTGTCTACCTCGATGATATATTAGCGGTATACAACCGTGTACCACTCGAAAATACGGTGACCGGGAAAAGAGGTTGACGATATATGCATTTGAAGAAGATCACCGCAGCTGTGCTGACTGTAACAATGTTACTCCCCGTTGCTGCCTGCAATAAGGAGCCGGAATCAGAGTATTCGCTGTCTAAGATAAGACTGACAGGATCAGAAAGATCATGGAGCTGCCCTGAGGAAAAATATGCCGGTCTGCTTGAGACTTATGGTGATGAAAAATGCAATGGCACTCTGGTCGTAGCCACCGATGAGGACATAGTATACCTGTATGCTGAGGATGCCGTCGAAAAAGACGGAACCACACCGGTATCCCAGGACACGATCTACGATATTGCTTCACTGAGCAAGACTTTTACAGCAGTATGTATTCTGCAGCTTATGGAAAAAGGCAAACTGACCCTGGATGACACTCTGGACAAGTATTTCCCCGGGTATGAGACAGGAAAGAATATCACGATCTATGATCTGCTTCATATGTCTTCCGGAATACCGGATTATTTGAACAATCCCGATCCGTTCTGGAATATATCAGGTGCAGATGCTGCTGACAAAAAGATCAGCGACATTCTGATGGACAGGATAACCGATGAGGAGTTCAAAGAGGCACTGTATCAGGCGCCGCTGGAGTTCGAACCCGGTTCGGCATACGGTTACAGCAATACAAATTACCGTCTTCTCGCATTCATCATAGAACAGATATCAGGCAAGAAATACTGCGATTATGTGAAGAAGAACATCTTCGATAAGTGCGGGATGAAGAAGACAACATCCATGGCAGCAGACGACCTGACTTATGTGCCTTATGGATATGAGGAACTCGTTGAGTACGGATTTGTAAATGCTGAAGGATATCCGGCATGTCCTAATAATTCAAGAGGCGACGGAGGAATACATTCGTGTCTTACCGACATGGTCGCTTTTGACCGCGCTCTTTTCGGCGGGAAACTCTTAAGCGAAAAGTCGATGGAGATCCTGCTCAAAGAAGAGAACAATTATTGCTGCGGCCTTATCAAAAACAAGAACGGTTACACGCACAGCGGTTCTTCTCTTACCTGTGAAGCAAACAACAAGATAGTCGAATCCGGAGAATTCGGGCATGTATATGTGATCATGTTCTCGCATATGGTAAAGGAGGAACAGCCGGCAGCTTTGGACGGTAACGGTTCCGATCCCATGGCAGGGACTAAATTTACTCCCGGCACATATAAAGACAGAGTATATACCAATGAATATGCAGAACTTAAGATGACTGTTCCTGAAAGATTTGACAGCTTCGACGACAGTGAGCTTTCATGGTATACAGGTTATTATTTATCTTTATGCACCGATGACAGAGATAAGCTGCGCGAAGCTGCAAGGAAATATGAAGCACTCTTATTTGACGGTTCCGGTGCCACGATCGAGATCAGTTACCTAAATACTGCATCAGGTGTTCCGGATGATCCGGATTACACCGAGGAGGATTACCTGGATGATTACGTGGATTTCATGACACGTATGGGCATCGAAGATGAGGACGGCTGGGATCTTGAACGTATCGGAAGAACGACCGTAAATCTCGGCGGCAAAGAATACGTGCGTGAAGAAGTCGAGATGGACTTTATGGGAAAGATGAGAGCATTCTATTATGCAAGAAAGATCGATGACGATCTGATGTGCACAGTGCAGATCAACATCGGAACTGATGAATCGATCGGCGATTACGAGAAGTGGTTTGAATAAAATAGTACGGTGTGTTTTTGTATCCCTTATTATTCCCCGAATAAGCAGGTGATCTCAAACACACCGTTTTCCTTTTTGGCGCTTATTTCAAAGCCAAGATCCTCGGCAAGGCATTTTACCACGTAAAGGCCGACGCCGCTGCCCTTCTGACCTCTTACGCCCCCCTGATAGAACAACTCGAAAACGCGTTCGATCTCGAAATCGTTTTCGGGTTGTATGTCATTTGTGACAGTAAACTTTTTGCCGGAAAGCCTTACGCTTATAAATGTCGCAGCATACTTAGAAGCGTTGGATAATATGTTATCTGTGATCCTTGTCACGTCCAGAGGTTCTGACATGATCCTGATGCCTTTATCGACGGATATATCCGTCTTGAGATCTCTGTCGTTGATCCTGTCGTAATACTGGAGAAGTTCTTCCTCGACAACTCTTGAAAGATCTATCTCTTTTATATCCTTTGCACGTTCTTTGTTGAGAGCAAGTTTTGACACGTCGAAAAAATCATCGGACAGCATCTTGAGATAATTGTTCTTGTCCTTGATTATCCTGAAATATTCCGCATTCTTCGGGTCTTTGATCTCCCCCGATTTTTCGATGAGCTGGATATAGCCGAGAGATGAGGTAAGCGGTGTCCTGAAATCATGTGATATGCCGCTGACAAGATAGTTGATCCTCTCCCTGTCTTTTACATAAGATGCATATTCGTTTCTGGCTTTGTCGACATGTTCGTCAAGAGCTTTCGCAAGCACGATTATATCCTTGTCCCGGCTCGATACTTTTACAGGCTCCTTGGAATCGTGCTCAACGCTGTACTTAACATCTTTAGAGAAATCCCTGATCTGTTTTTTGAGGATCACAAGTCTGACAAACAGGATCAGGGCAATTAAAAAGAGGACAGAACAGATGATTATCCAAACGATCTCCATTGTCCTGTCCTCCTGATCTGATTATTTGAATTTCTTATTCTTATAGACCAAGTATACTAAAACATAAAGCACTGTGCACTCAATGACCGACGTCAGGATTATTACCGTGATAAGATCCTTATTCCCTGCCAGCTGCGTAAGATTAGCCATCTGTGAGTTGGTTGTAAGGAAAAGCAGTTTGCTGTCCTGGAATTTCTCGAATTCCTGGGAGATCAGCATATAGACGATCAGGTCAAGGATCCCGAATCTTATATAAGGCACGAATGATGCAAGAACGAGATTTCTTCCGAGCATCGCATACAGGATAAAACTGACTGTCAGATGAAGAGTAATCACAAACAGAAGAATGAATAACATAACAGGCTCTTCAGCTTCGCCCTTTCCGTTCCTGAAATATGTGAATGCGAGAAATGCCGCTGTCGGGATATAGATTATCAGTGATGATATAAGCCCGAGCGAAAGCACTTTTGAAAGAATGATCTTATGCGGAGCATTTCCGCTCATTATCTCGTAATAACCCATCCTGTTGTTATACGCTATTCCGACGAATATCGTAAGCAATGTTCCTGAGCCCAAAAGTATCAGGCTGTAGACAAACTGTGCCATGTTGAACATTGTGGTGCCGAGATCCGCATCCAGTGCATTCAGGTCAATGGAAAATATCGTTAATATTCCCAGTACCGCCACAGCTGCCATGTAGTATAAAAAACCGCCGGAGTTTCTGAATCTGTAAAGTTCCGCTCTGATAATATTAAGCATTTGATCCACCTACTTTCGACAGATAATATTCTTCAAGGCTTGCACCCTCATTAACGAATTTAAGGATCGTAAGGCCCGAATCCGTTATTGCTCTGGAGATGCTCTTTAATTCATCGCACTTTTCATATATATGGACTTCCTCATTCCTGAATACTTTGTATTGCTTAATGCCGAGTTTTTCTTCAAGAACGGCTGCCGTGCGGTTGATGTCATCAGTCTTGAGTGCGATATGGTTCTCGCATTTTACGGCAAGCTCTTCGGCAGTAATGCTCTCTACCAGACGGCCGCGGTTTATGATCGTGAAATCAGTGCAGAGCTCTGATAATTCAGACAGGATATGGCTTGATATGAGGACTGTCACCTCTTCTTCACGGACAAGTCTGTTGATCATGTTCCTGACATCAACGATGCCCTGCGGATCAAGTCCGTTGACAGGTTCATCAAGGATCAGTATCTCGGGCTTGGACAGTATCGCCATTCCGATGGCAAGCCTCTGTCTCATTCCGAGAGAGAACTTCTTGACCTTCTTGTTCATATCATCCTTCAGTCCTACGAATTCAAGGATCTCTTCAATTCTTTCTGATGAGGGGATCCCCTTGAGGAGCCTGATATATTCCATGTTCTTATAGGCACTCATGTTGATGTCGAGCATTGGATTCTCGATAAGGAAACTCACTCTTCTTCTGTTTCTGTCGATATTATCCTTATCACCGAAAAGCGTGAAATAACCTTCACTCGGCTTTGCAAGTCCCGCAAACATCTTCATGATGGTCGTCTTGCCTGCTCCGTTCGGTCCGATAAGACCGCATATATGACCCTTTTCGACTTCGAAGCTGAAATCATCAACGACTTTTTGTCTGCCGTACTGCTTCGTAAGTCCCTTTGTCTCCAGTACGATATTGGACATACTGATAACCCTCCGTTCTTTGCTTTACGGCTTTATCTTACCTGCCGGCCGTTAAACGAAGGTTAAGTAAATGGTTAAATAAAGGTTAAATCAGTTTTTGAGACGGTAACCCATGCCCCATACGGTCTCGATATACTCTTCCGGGTCGTATTCCTTGATCTTCGATCTGATGTTGCTCATATGGACCTTAATGATATTATCGTCATCCATATAATTCTCTCTCCAAATGCTCTCAAAGAGATTTGCTTTCGAAAAGAGTTTATGGGGATTCTCGACCAACAGCTCAAGGATGCTGTATTCCTTGGCAGCAAGTGTTATCTCATTGCCGGATACAAATACTTTTTTAAGTTCGGTATCTATCTTAAGATTCTTAAAACAGAGCGGTTCCTTCTTACCTTTATCCTGCGCCCTGCTCCTTCTTAACACGGCTTCGATCCTGACAAGAAGCTCATCAAGATCAAAAGGCTTGGTAACATAATCATCAGCGCCGGACCTCATAAGATCTATCTTGGTCCTTGTCATGTCCTTTGCCGATACGATGATGACGGGAATATCAGAGAATTTGCGCACTTCCTCAAGAACGGCATCACCGCTTTTGAGCGGAAGCATAAGATCGAGCAGGACAAGATCCGGGCTTTCATCCTTTATCACGCGCAGAGCATCAAGACCTGTCGTTACTGACAGGCACTCATAGCCTTCATCGCTCAGATAACTGCGAAGAAGGGCATTTATCTCTTTATCGTCTTCAGCGATCAGGATCTTGTATTTCATGCTATTAATTATACACTCGATAAGGTCTTAAAAGTCTTTCTTCATTAATTCCCAGAAACTGATTGCGCTTGCAGCGGCGACATTAAGTGAATCCACACCGTGATACATGGGGATCATGACACGGTAATCACAGGCCTTAATGATATCTTTGGGAAGGCCGGTTCCCTCCGTACCGAGAACAACTGCAAGTCTTTCATTTGCACGGATCTCATCATTATCGACTGATGTCGAATCTTCAGTCAGAGCCATTGCGACAGTCTTGAACCCGTAAGACTGAAGCGTATTTATAAGATTGGTCCCTTCGGACTGCGCCTGTGAAGCCTTTGCCCAGGGGAGCTGGAAAACAGTGCCCATACTGACTCTTGCCGTACGTCTGGTAAGCGGATCCACTGACGCATGTGTAAGGAGTGCGCCGTCCATCCCGAGGGCTGCTGCCGAGCGGATTATCGCACCGACGTTTGTGGGATTTACGACATCAAACAAAACCGTTATCCGCTTTTTATCCTTACAGAACTCTTCGACCGGAATCTCAGGCTTTCTCCTGAATGTCATCCACAGTCCGCGCACCAGTGAGTGCCCTGTAAGATTTATCGTGACTTCTCTGTCAGCGGTATAGACCGGTATGGAATCCAGTTTTTCCTTTCCCCATATCTTTTCGATGCTCTCGAAAACAGGTCCTGCCTCAGCTTCCAAGCGCCCGGTCTCAACAAGCATGGAAAGCGGCTCATATCCTGCCTCCAGTGCCCTTATGCTCACGTAAGCAGTCTCGGCAAGAAAGATCCCCGGATCAGGAGCAAAACACCCTGCCAGCGCAGTATCCGATGTTCTTGCGAAAACATCCAATTCCGGAGCGTTAATGTCTTCTATACTGATCAGGTTCATGGCTTGGTCATTCCATATTCAGGCGTGTGACAGATCAGGGAAATACAGTTTGTCACGTTCTATGGATTGAAGTTGTTTCCCTCTGTAGAACAGTCTGTAATCCTCACCGCCGTCGTATATCTCGGCATCACACATATATTTATCTTCTTGCCTCGGAGTAAATCCCAACCTTATCCTGTCGTCCTGTATCTTGATTCGGCATAAGATCTCCTGAAGACCGATATCCTCTCTGCAAAGCACAGACCCCAGCACAGCACCGTCATCCTGATTAAGGACGATGAAGCAGTCTATGTCATCGGCATAGTAGACGTTATCAAGACCTGAAGTATAGAACATCTGCAGGCCGAACTTGTTTAGCTGCTCAAAAGAAGAATGGAATGCACTCTTCCTTACAAGATCCATGTAGTGGGCCTTCAGTTCGGTATCCGTGTCCATGACCTGTCTGAACCTTGTGCCTGCTTTCGCGGTATGACAGAAATCGTTTTTCACGTAGTAATGATACTGGTTCTCCGTAAAGAAACCCATCTTCTGATAGAACCCTTCTGCGCTCAGAGCACCGAACAGATATATGCCGTCGCTTTTTTCCTCATATTTACGGATGACATGCTGCATGAGCTTTCCCGCAAGGCCATGATTGCGGAAGTTCTCGTCAGTCATTACGGTTCCGATCTGAATATAGTTCCGCTCTTCACCGTTTTGAGAAAAACGCATGATGTTGGCAGAGACATTGGACACTATTTTTCCGTCATGAAGAAAAGAGTATGGAATGTAGTCGCCTTCGAAATATCCCTGAGTGACCCAGTTCTCGAAATCAAATCCGAAAACTTTCCTTGTCAGGTCATTCAGCAGATGACGGTATTTTTCGTCATTCATATAACCGCTTATGATCTTCATCTGTCTTATTCCGATAAATGACATATCCTAAAGATCTCTTCGTAGTCTCCCTTAAAGCAGAACGTGTTCATCCCGGCTTTTCCGGCACCTGAGACATTGTCATCCCTGTCATCGATAAACAGGCATTCTTCAGCCTTAAGCCCGTATCTGTCCAAAAACACCTCATATATCTCAACATCAGGTTTGAGCATATGATAATCAGAGGATACAAAAACTCCGTCGAAAAAATCAAGCGGCAGGAACTTGGGAAAATAAACATAAAACAGGTCGCTGGCGTTGGACAGGATAAAGATCTTATATCCGCTCTCTTTTATACGCCCGCAGAATTCCTTCGCTCCATCCAGAGGTGTCATACAAATATCCCAGTTATCCGCACAGTTTTTTAATGCAGCGTGATATTTCTCAGGAACTCTTTTCTTTACCTGATCGAACCTGTCCTTATCCTTTATGTCGCCTCTGTCACCAAGCTTCCATTCCGGACCGTTGAACAGTTCCTTCATGATCACTTCTTTTTCCTCGTCAGAGGAACAGAATGCATTTAATACATATCCGGGATTATAGTCCAGAAGGACATTTCCCATATCAAGAACAATATTTTTTATCATTATCTAAAATAAACTCCGTTATTTATGTTGCCGTCTGTCCCGGTTCTGAATGAACACCGTACCGGACTTTCTCATATTCCTTTTTAAGAGATGATATCTCTTTGTCACCGCCTGCAAGAAGAACATCCTCGATCTGACCCGGTGATGAAGAATCCGAGACAGGGAGTCCCTTCTTTATTGCGCGGCGTGTCTTGTCGTAAAACCGTTTCCTGATGCGCCTCTCATATCCTGAGCCGAAATCAAGGTTTTTTGCGACCTGACTCTTCTTCTCCGGAGGGATGTCCTCGATGGTATCGATAAGAGCATCTTCCTCTTTCATATTCTCCTGATGTTTGGGCGCGCTTTTGATAAATTGACGCACAGAGTTAAAGACTAATATCGCGATCAGGATAACGATGATAACAGCCAGGATCTGTAAAATGAGTATGCCAAGCCATCCGCCTCCGCCAAAATCCCAGTCATCACCCTTGTCACGTCTTATGGGAACATATTCCTCATCAATATGAGGATCGAAATCTCTGAACAGATAAGCGATCAGTCTCAGGATGGCATCAACGATCAAAGCGTATAACTTCGACAGCCATGCATAAGGAGATATTGCAAGAACTCCCAGCGTGACTGCGATAACACCTGCAAGGAATGCAACTGTCTTATAGTTCTGCTTTTTAAGAAGTGAAGACGATCTGGATATCTTGTGGATCGAATGATAATACTTGGTATCGAAAACCGCGATCTGACGCATGATGATGTAAATGGCTGTCATAGCAACCGTATTGAACATGATATCAGCTGCAAGATCCTCCCTGTGTGTTATCAGGCAGAAGAAATATCCGAAAACATGAATGCCTGCAGGCAGAACGATAAACTGCGTATCGGCTGCCATAAAAGCAGGTTTGAGACGGTACAGGACAGAAAACACCGTGAATCCGAAAAGCAGCAGGATAAGGCAGATCCTGTTCGCGGTCCTGAGTCCGAACTGGAGCTGCGGGATCTGAACAGCCACAAGATAAAACAATACTGACACCAGCAAGTGGGAGATCAGCATTTTGAAAAAACCGTATTTCCTTGCTCTCCTGATAAAGGTATGGATGACAGCGACTATAAGCAGCGTAAACTGCGGATAAATCTCTACGGTTATTATCTGGATATAGCATTTGAACAGTGTCATGCCGGTAATTATCGTAAGTCCGATAATTACCGAAAGAAAGATCTCCGAGATAAGACTGTCACGGACAGTATGGATGGTAAGACCGTGAAGGTTCTTTGTGGTATTGCTGGTGGAATTGATGTCACGGAGATCAGTCATGACCTAACACCTCCCACCTTTTGTAAGAAGAAGCTATCTCAGGTTCCAAAGTTACTTCCGGTGTGGTCTTATAGCTTGGCATAAGCCAGTAAAGTGCCGGACGGCGTGACTTTATCTCCGCAAGCAGCGGACGGAAACTTCCGGAATATTGCGGTGAGATAACAAGAATAAAATCATTCCTGTCGGTGTTAACAGTATGCTTTTCGAGTATTTCCTCGAACGGTACGACGGGCTTGTTAAGATCTATCCTCGCGAGCATTATGGCGCGTTCCTCGAATTTTGCAGCTCCGGATTCAATTCCGGATATTGCCGGCATACCGGTGATGTGGTCACGGCCGTTAGTATAGATGGAAGCCGGAATGCCCATCTCAGCGAGATCTGAAAGATATGTATAAGCCAGACTTATCGACTTTTCGAGCAGAGAAGTGGAACGTCTCTGATTATAAAAATCGAGATTAACAAATATGTGCACCTTCTGCGCACAGGTCGAAGCATCCTGATTGACCATCAGTTCACCGGTACGGGCACTTGCTTTCCAGTTTATGATCTTCATTGGGTCACCCGGTGCATATTCCCTGATCCCCGCAAGCGTGAACGGATCGGTAAGCATCGTGCGGCGGCACTGAAGCTCACTTTGTGTTATGGAATTCAAAAGCTTCATCTCACCGGCATCAATTACTTCCGGCAGTACGACAAGGAATGAATCGCTTTCAAAATCCTTAACAAAACGTTCTGTAAGAAGGAGATCCGATGTTGTGATGCCGACTCTTGAGAATACAAAATAACCGCGCTTGGTACACTTGGCCTTGATGCGCCTTGTATGCTTGGAAAACGGCTTCATGGTAAGCATGTCTTCGCGGTATAAATGATCTGAAGACGATGTGTTCATCATGTCGTAGAATTTGATCTCACGAGGCGACTCGAACTTAAGGATGATGAACGGAAGAGGAAGCCGCTTTTTGTTCTCGGCAACTTCAATCAGCTCGACATCTTCTCCGAAGTTTGCAATGTTTTTGGAGAAGTCGACCTTAAGGTTCAGATCATCGAGCGCGTGAAGCCTGTAGTAGACTGTCTCTACTATAAACAACACGGCAAATACAATGATGAGCACTACAAGTTTCATATCATGAACCGTTTAAATGTTAATTGCTGAAATCCTCTGTAGGACAGGGAACGCTGTCAAGGATACCTGTGATGATGGCTGCAGCCGTATCGCGCTTTGACATGAACTTTCCGTCAGAAGCGGCAAAACGCTGTGAGCGCAATGTCATACGGTGAGCAAGAACAGGCACGGCAAGTTCCTTGAAGTCATCAGGAACACAGTTAGTCCTGCCGCGAACGAATGCCAGAGCCTTTGCGGCTGATACGAACGCAAGGAGCGCACGCGGACTTGCACCGACTGAGATATCGGGAGACTGTCTTGTTGCCTCAGCGATCCTTGCAGCATAGTCATAGAGGAGATCTGATACATAGATCTTCTTTGCCTGATCCTGCATCGCAAAGATCTCCTCTTTGGATGTAACGGGAGCAAGGCTTGTAAGAGGATCCTCAACTGCAAATCTCTTAAGGATCGATATGCTCTCATCATGTGAAGGATAGTCCATCTTTATCATCATCAGGAAACGGTCCAGCTGTGCTTCAGGAAGCGGGAATGTTCCCTGGGATTCCACCGGGTTCTGTGTTGCGATGACGAGGAACGGAGGATCGAGTTTTCTTGTCTGTCCGTCGACAGTAACCTGCTTTTCCTCCATGCACTCCAGAAGGCTTGACTGGGTCCTTGCTGTGGCGCGGTTGATCTCATCCGCGAGAAGGATATTTGTAAAGAGCGGACCCTGGCGGAACACAAATGCGTTTGCCTGGCGGTCAAAATAGTTGATTCCCGTCAGATCAGAAGGCAGAAGATCGATCGTAAACTGAACACGCTTGAAGTCGAGATCAAGTGACTGTGCAAGAGATCTTGCAGTCTTCGTCTTTCCCGTGCCGGGAACATCCTCAAGAAGAACATGTCCACCGGCAAGAAGCGCTACGAGCAGGAGTTCTATCTGCTTGTCCTTGCCGACGATGACTTTGTTAACATTACCGATCAGTTTCTCAGAAAAAGAATTCATATGAATTATCCTTTCCGGCACATATAACAGCTGACAATGTGCGCGCCATATTCTTCAGATAAGTATACTATTTCCTGCTGTCCGTGATAACGGGGACAAATTATGGTTTGGAAATATTTAAATCCAAAAAAATATCAATGCGTCAGATATCAGACTTCAATATACGCGCCGGCCTGAGCCTTCCACATGGCTTCGTATTTGCCGTGAAGAGTAAGAAGCTGCTCGTGATTGCCTTCCTCGACGATCTTTCCGTTCTCGAGCATAAAGATATGATCTGCAAGGCGCGTCGTCGACAGACGGTGCGATATAAAGATGACAGTCTTATCTCCTGTTGCCTTGAGCATTGCATGATTAAGCTGGTATTCGGCAATCGGATCTAATGCACTCGAAGGCTCATCCAGGATCATGAGACCGGCATCCTTGTAGAACACTCTCGATATCGCCAGTTTCTGCGCCTCGCCCCCCGACAGATTGATACCGTTATCATCAAATTCGGTAGTGAGCATTGAATCAAGTTTGTTATCAAGACCTGTCACACGTTCATAAAGACCGCTGTCCTTAAGAGATGATATGATCTTTTCCTCCTGCGAATCATCTGTAGGACCGAGGACCACATTCTCGCGGATCGAACCGGCGAAGATATTGAAATCCTGGAAGACCGCACCGATCGAATCACGGTAGGATTCAAGATCATATTTCCGGACGTCGACACCGTCAGATGATATCGTTCCTGAAACCGGATCGTACAGTCTCATAAGAAGTTTAACGAGCGTCGTCTTGCCCGCACCGTTATATCCGACAAGAGCGATCTTTCTTCCGGGCTTAATAAAGAGATTCATATTGTCAATGACATTGGGTGTCCCGGATGAATAAGCGAACGATACGTCCTTCAGATCGATCCTCTTTGCATCCTTGCCTGCTTTTTCATCGCCTTCGGATACTATCTTTGACTTTGTATCCATGAAGTCGCGGATCTTCTGGATATAAAGGCTGGTCTCACATGATGCGGGATATGTCTCGGTAAAGACATTCATGCTGTGCTTAAGCCTTCCGAACGAGTTGTACAGAATGGCAAGTGTACTGATGGATATGTTCTTCGTAACAACGACCATAAGGATCAGATATGTGATATAGAGCGTGTCGCAGATAAAGAAATTGGCGATGTGCTGCCGCATAAACTCTATAAGGAAACGCTTCCTTGCATACTTCTTATCAACTTCAATGATCTCTTCGGAAGCCTTGTCAAACCTGTCGTACATGATGCCGGCAACATCAGGGTTCATCCTGATCTCCTTGGCATAGTCATTGAGATAGAAGATCCTCTCGATATATGTTCTCTTGCGCTCGGACGGATTCCTTTCTATCCTTGCCTTGTAATTGACCTTGATGAACTTCTGATTGAATATGTAACTCAGCACAAAAGATGCAATGACAAAAAGGATCGAGGGCTTGTCTTTCACTATGAAGTAGATGCCGTTTGAGATAAAAGCCGTAAGACCGCTTAGGACATTTATTATGATCCCTTCGACCTTGTCTATCTGTTTGTCGACTTCCGACAGCGCGAGGACCTGTGAATTATAAAACTCCGGATCATCGTAGCAGGCAAGATCGACCTTTGAGGCTTTCTCGTACAGCATGAGCTTGATCTTTTCCTTGACCTTCGGACGCTCTTTTTCCATGATGTAATCGCCCGAAAATACCGTGAACAGCATTCCGAGCGTGATGGCAACCGCAATGATCATGATGACCGGGAAAACCCGGTCAAACGGATAACCTTTCTCGGCTGCTTCAAGCACATATCCGATTCCGACCGTGTGCTCGAAGAAGATCGATAACTGTCCTCTTATGGCATCGAGTGCCGGTATTATTACGAATGAAGGTGATGCTTTTATCATCAGTTTCAGAAGATAGAGATTATTCTTCAAAACGACAGAAAGAGGCTGCTTGATCTTCTTATTATCAAGGTTATTTTGGTCCTTGCTCACAAGATCACCTCCTCTTCGTTTTCTATCGCGAGATAATTCATCGCCTGGCGCTTATACATCTCATAGTAGCTGCCTTTGAGTGCGATCAGTTCCCTGTGTGTGCCTTCCTCGATCAGGCGTCCTCCCTCGAGAAGAAGAACACGGTCACAGTTCTTAACTGATGAAAGACGGTGGGAGATAAAGAGCATAGTGTGATCCTTACCTTCCCTGATGATGTTCTTGAAAAGTTCAAACTCCGCGATCGGGTCAAGAGCGCTTGAAGGCTCGTCAAAGATCTTTACGGGAGAAGGCTTTGCAAAGGTCCTTGCGGCGGCAAGTTTCTGGTTCTGTCCGCCTGACAGGATGATGCCGTCCTCATTGAACTCTTTTGTCATCATTGAATCTATCCCGCCGGGGAGCTCTTCGATCTTATCCAGTATGCCGGTCCTTGCAAGGCTCGATCTTACGATCTCATCATCGTTCTCCATATGCCTTCCCATCAGGACGTTCTCTTTGACAGTCATGCCGAAGATCTTAAAGTCCTGGAAGGTTGTGGCAAACAGTTCACGGTATGCCCTGAGATCATACTCGCGGATATCCGTTCCGTTTAAGAAGATCGCACCTGAAGTCGGATCGTAAAGCCTTAAGAGCAGCTTTATTATCGTCGTTTTCCCCGCTCCGTTATGACCTACAAGCGCAACAGCTTCATCCTTGTTTATCTTAAATGACAGATCCTTTATCGTCTCCTCATCCTTATATGAGAAAGAGACATTCCTGAATTCAAGCGTCCTGAACTCATCCGGAATGATACCCTTCTGATCTTCAGGTATCTTTTCCTCATACTCGAGAAAACCTCTGAGATTATTAATGAACAATCCGTTCTTGATAAGCTTTGTGATATCCTCGAACAGCCTTATCAGGATCCATGTTGCAGCCACCATAAGGCTCGTCATTATCGTTAACTGGGCAAGCGATATCGTTCCTGCGACCTGCTTTTTGTAATAGGCATAGATAAGCACGCCTTCAAACATGACAGTGAAGGTGAAGGTTATCCTCAGCACATTAAGGCTCATATTCGGGAAAGCATACTTGACCGCGGTCTTAACGATCTCCGCAGTTGCTTCGCCGTAGCGGCGCTTTAATATATCGAAAACCTTGCTGAGCCTTATCTCCTTTGCACCGTCAGGAAGATACATCATACGGTTTACATAATTCAGCACCTTATTGTTCGGAGCCTGTTCGCGGTAACGCTTGAGTTCATATTTACTCTTTAAGTTACCGAAAACAAAGTTTCCCACTATCGGTGAGAGAATGAAGATAACGGAAAGCTTATCGATATCGAACATCAGCTTGAAGACGAACACGGAAGCAACGGTTCCTATTATCGCTCCGTTAAAGCTCTTTACGATCTCCATCACCTTATCTGCCGAGCCGTCGATCGCCATAGTGTATTTGTTGTAAAACTCAGGATCTTCATAGCATCTGAGCTCTACATTTCTTGCTTTTGCGAAGATCTTTTTGTAGATACCGTTATGAAGCTTTGTCCCTTCGATCGTGAAAGTAACCTGCTGTGTGTATGCATCGTAGATCTTCAGTAAGGATAAAACCACTGCGCTTATGCATATGAAAGAAAGGATCGGCTTTAGGCCGTCACCCCTGTCCAGAGCCTCGATTATTATCCTCAGGAAATAACCGTCAAAGAATACCCATTCGGCATAGCCTATGAGCATGCAGAAAAACGCCCCGGTCACCGCAGGCCTGCTGAACGATCCGGCAAGTTTTACCGCGTATACATCATTCTTTAATGTCTGCCATAAAGACAGTTTTTCCTTATTCTTTTCCTTACCCATAAATCCCCGTAAAACAAAAACAGCAGAATTGAATCAGAGCATTATTACATAACTCTGCCCGTAAAACAATCTGAATTTTTGAGAGTAGGTTACAGATCCTTATACATCAGTATCTCGTCGTGATAAGTTCCGTCATCAAATCGGAGTGCGTTATGCCTTACTCCGGTCTCGATAAAACCGCATTTCTTATATGCTGCGATCGCCTGTTCATTCTCTGATACAACTTCAAGATCCATCTGGCTCCAGCCCACTTGCCCTGCAAGTTCTGTCATGTATCCGATCATGGCCTGACCAATGCCCAGACCCCAGTATTCCTTATACAGAGCGATCGCCATGGAACATCGGTGGGTGATCTTTCTCTTATCGCCGATACCGTTGACGCTTCCGTTTCCGGCCACCTTGCCGTCGACTGTTGCTAGCATCATAACAGCATACGGGTTTTCGAGCAGGCTTCCCAATATCTCCTTCTCTTTTTCCAAGGTGAAGTTTACTTCATCCGGATAACGCAGAAGGAATTCCGTCTCCTCTGATGTCTTTTTCATGTATTCGATCATCTCACCGGCATATTCGGGCGAGTTGGGTTTCAATATACATCTGCGACCATCCTTAAGGATGATCTCTCTTTCTTCAAACTTCATTTTTGTATCCCCGGTATCAGTTGTAATTTGCGGTGATCTGCTTGCAGAGATCGACAAAGTCCACGGTGAGCTTTCTTAAGCGGTATGAGAAATAGCGGACTATCATATCAACCTTGATCGGACAGGATTTGATAATAGATTCCAGATCTTCCTTGTAGACAAATTCCACATATGTGTCATCTGATTCAGCGACTGCAGTACAATTCCTCGGTTCATCAGTCAGCATGCCCATCTCTCCGAAGAAAGATACCTCTGTAAGATCCTTGATCTTTGTCTGATCAGGCGTGCCGTAGTTATTATATAATCCGACATTTCCGCCGCGTACTATGCACAGGCAGTTATCGTCCTGTCCCTCTTCAAAGATAACAGCTCCGTTCTCGAACGCACCTATCCTTCCGGGACCTTCATCAGTTATCTCCTCAAATGCCTTTTTGATCATTGCCGGACTCGGCTCATTGATCACAGGCTTTTCGGACTGGTACTGGGCTGAATGTTTCTTTATCTTGAAGAACAGGATCTTATTCTTCTTTTCAGCCTCTGCTTCACGTGTCTCTTTAAGCAGAGCCTTGGCATCGTTGTAATCTCTGACCATGGTCTTCACCTTATTGCCAAGGTGCTCGACGAACTTGATCACTTCTTCGGGATTTTCCGCAAAGTACGTATCAAGAGAATCCTCTCCGACCTCCATAACACGGACACTGCACTCGGCAACCACTGTTGCGCTTCTCGGGTATTTCTCGATCACGGCCATCTCGCCGAAATACTCACCCGCCTTGAGAACAGCTATCCTGAACTGCTCTTTCTTTCCGTAATCAGAATAAACACCGACATTTCCGTCCAGGAGCCGGAAGAAGCTGTTACCGATATCACCTTCTCTGATTATCACTTCACCACTGCTGAATGACTTCTCCGCTAAACCCATAATGTTTACTTCCTTTCCGAAAAGATCATATGTATTAATTATATATCCTCAAACAGCAATCGACTATGTCCGCTCCGGAATTTTTTGCAGGAAAAATCATCCGAGACTGAAATTCCTGAACACGGCTGTCCCGCCGTATCTTTCAGTGGAAAAGCATGAGAGCGCGAATCTGGCTCCGGTAAAATGGTCAAGCCTGAACCTCAGTTTGTGAGGTGTCCCTATCTGCTTGTATCCGTTATCAGTCTGAATGAAACACGTAGCCTCATCTTTTGTGAAATCACATTCTACACTGACCGTAAGGCTGCTTCCTGCAATCGCTTCCTTTGCTTCCTCAATGCCGGATTCTTCAGAAAGATCCCATGCGCCGCCCGTACTTATATTTCTCAGCATTACGGCATATAGCCTGCCGTTCTCCTTCTTTACTCCCGCAAAAGCATAATCGCCCTGAAATGCCGAAAGACCGGCTATATCCCCGTCATTAAGTTCACAAGCATCCACCGTCACAGATGCCCTGCTGACCGGACCTTCGATCTTTTGTGTAAGTGTATTTTTTGCATGGAAGATATTTCCGGAAATCTTATCTGTCGTTATATGAAATCCTTTGTCAAATCTTATCAGGTCCGTATCAGGCTCATGATTAAACTGCCAGAATTCCTTATGCCCGTTATCAAAGTCATCGCTTCCGCAAAGACCTGAAAGCTCTGCTTCCTCCACTATATTCTCCTCATCGAAAACAGGTCTTCCTTCCTTCCATTCAAAAGGTACAACTACAGGAAGTCTTCCGATCGCACCGCTGTCCTGGAACATTATCAGGTGGTCACCTTCAGGACCTTTCACGATACCGCCCTGTGCTATTCCGGAATCTCTAATACCGAGATCGTTATCAAAGATATCGCAGCCGGTAAACTCTCCTTCAAGGCTGTCAGCAACATACATAGCTTCCACTCTTCTCCATCTGTCACGCAGGGAATGGATCATGAAAAGATAATATCTGCCGCAGATCTTATATATGTGCGAGCCTTCAAGTCCTAACATCGGATTGCCGGTGTCATCTGCTATCACGCGGTCAAGTCCTCCCTCTTCGGGGCCTGTCATATCATAATCTAATTCCGTCAGGTGAATATCGGTATTGCCATATACAAGATATGCTTTCCCATCATCAAAAAGAAGAGAAAGGTCATGGTAAAAACCTTTTATTTCACTGCGTTTCCACGGACCTTTAAGATCAGATGATCTGTAAAGGTATGTCTTGTTCATATCATTCGAGGAGAAAGCGACATAAAAGATCCCTTCATGAAATCTCAGTGTGGGCGCCCACATTCCTTTTCCGTAAATATATCCGTCACCTTCAAGTCTCTGATCCGGAGTGCTCTCAAGTCTTTCAAAAACATAGGAATAGTGTTCCCATCTCCTTAAATCCTCAGATCTTAATATCTCCCCTCCGGGGAAGAAATGCATTGTCGTTGTGATCAGATAATAGTATCCGTCGTGAAATATCACATCCGGATCAGGTATATCCATGTTGAAATGATAACAAGTACTCATTTTCCGCTCCGCTTACGTCAATCCTTCTTTTTCTTCTCTGTGAAATATACCGTGTACTCCTCATCCGTTACTTCATAAAGCGGAATGAACTCGATATTTACCGGCTGCATTCTCGTCGTGTGGCAATTCTGCTTCCAGGTATATGTACTGTACATATGCTCTGAACGCGGAGCGAAGATCTTATCCGGCTCGCTGTAGTCTCCATCCAGTCCGCAGTCTTTGCCCGTAAGTCCTGCAAGTACCACAGGTCCCTCCACGGCCGCAGCAAGTTCCGGCATGCCGGGAAGACGCTCCATCTCGATGTGATCGGCAAATGCCACATAGACGGTATCGTCCTTCCATTCACGCGCGATCCTTATCAGATTGTCTTTGATATCCGGTTTTAAATCCTCGCCGTTTATGACCAGCGATCTTACCTCATCACACCACCCCGGAACGCGGAGTAACAGTGTTACATGCGTTGAAACAGGGCACTTCACGGTGAACTTCAACGACCAGCGGGATTTGTCCCCGCCCTTGTGGTCATCGAAAAATACCTGATTGTTATAGTCCTTCATCTCAGTTGACTGACAGATCGTGACCTCTGATCCGCCGATCTCAAACTTCGCGCATGAAGGTATATACTGCATTACCGAGATCTTATCATCTTCGGTGTAATAGATAAGTTCCGGATAAAGAGTCTGGGCCTGAACCATCGTGCCGTGACAGCACCAGAAGTCATGTCTCTTGCTTCCCCACTTCTTTTTTGCACCGGGATTAAGAGGCAAAAAGTAAGAGGGCATTCCGGTGTTCTTATTCTGCTGGGCCAGGAATCCGTTATAGATTGCACGTTCGATATAATCGGCATAACGGGTATCACCTGTCCTGCGGTAGAGATAATCTGCCACGCGCACCATGTTATAGACAGTACAGAATTCCTGATTCCTGTCGGATATATATGAACCCATAGACTTCAAAGGTATCCAGAATTCGCCTGCATTCACTCCGGTCGTCGCAAACATTCCCCTGTCCGTAACCGCCGTCTTCCAGAACAGATCCGTTATGTTTTTCCAGTATCTGTCTCCGGTTATCTCATACATCCTTGCAGCACCGTGGATAAGAGGAATGCTCGCATTGGCGTGATCATCCGACAGACCGTCGCTGCCTCGCTCAAGCTGGCTGAAAAGTCCGCTGTCCTTATAAAGATCTATGAGAGCCTGATACTTATAGTTGCCTGTAATAGAGTACAGTTCAGCCCACATCTCGAGCATTCCGCCCTGCTCACCTTTATATGTGATGCGAGGATCTTTCTTTATCATCCTCGCAACCCACTTTATGTACCAGTCGGCAAGTTTATCCAATATTTCAAGCGCCGTCTTATTCCCTGCAAACCTGTAGGCATCAACAAGCCCCATTACGGTCTTATGCATCGTATACTGCGGCGACCAGATATAATCCGGTTCAGCCATGAGATCAAAATATTTCTCGGGTATCGGTCCGGTCCATTCACCGCCGTTTCTTTGCTGGCAGCGTGAGATCTCGGATACTATCTTATCCAGCTTCAGCTTAAGCTCCTCATCATTCTCACTTGCGATAAGACGTGATGCAGCCGAAAGCCAATGTCCGAGGAAATGTCCTCTGAGCTGACATACAGGCGCTTCCCAGCCCCAATGAAGCTTTGCGGCAGAAGGGTCTGATACCGCCTGTATTCCGGGCAGTCCGATGCCGGCCTCAATATAGAAATTCTGCAGAAGGCACGTCGTATCAAGCTCCATAAGATAAGCTCTGTTAAGATCCATGCGTTCTCTGAAAACTCCGCCCGTAACCTTTACGTTCTTTCTTTCAACTGAATCAGGCATAACCGGCACCTCAAGGAAAATGATTTAGATTAGGAAATGATCTTCATACATGAAAATTATACCATTCGCTTTATCAGTAATTTGAAATAAAAGCAAAGCCGGAAAAGAAATAAATGAAAGCAGACCAATCGCAACCTGCCATGGTTGTTATACAGATCAGACTTTAGCAGTCAATGGGACCTTCAAAAAGGGGTAATTTGTCTGCAGAAAACCAATAAGAAACGACACAGAATACCTAAAAAGCGACGTGATATCACTAACACTTTCCGGAGAACGTTTTTGATATAAAACTAAAGGGTGACTCATTTTGAGACACCCCGGAAATATACTGATTAACCAAATTATCAGGCCTTTGAAGATAAGATCTTTACTTCTGCTTTTTCTTTTCCGTTTTCCTTATCCGTGAGGATTCCGGCAATGTATGCTGCCATCATTAATCCGCCGATTACCGTAAGAGCGATCATGCCGCCTTTAGTAAGCTTATCAAGAACAGGGAAATATGAGACGACCATTGCATATGTATTCATGATGATGTGGAAGATGATGCCCGGAATGATCGAGCCGGACTTGATCCTTACGACGCAGATGATCATACCGAGAGCAAATGCCCATACTGCCCAGACAAGGCCGCCGTGAGCAATACCAAAAGCGGCAGATGAGATCAATGCTGCAACTATTGAAGGCATTGCTTTTTCGAGCCTGTTAAATATATATCCTCTGAATACCACTTCCTCAATAATAGGTACGAAGATTGCATTTGCCAGGATCGCCTGCCAAAACGGATATGAAGTGAGTGTCTGCATACCGTTTTCGAGGTTCCCTGTAAGATCTTCGGGGATGGGAAGGATGCTGAGCATGAAGTTCATAAAGAACATGGCGCCGAGTGCTCCGGTGACTGTAAGGATGAGCTGCTTTCCGGAGACCTTTTTCATATCTGTTTCTTTTGCGAGATTTGACTTCTTAACCTTTTCGATCACGGCATAAGTGATCAGGGCAAGGATGGCCGATACCAGAAGGCAGATGCCTGTCAGGCTGTTCATCTCGGACTGGACCAGTGCCAGTCCCTCCTCAGCTGATAAGCCGGCTGCACCGTATTCCCTGCCTCTTACATATCCGAGCACCATGGATACGATAAGTGTGACTACGTTGGATACAGTGAAATATACAGCAAAATAAGCTATTGCTTTTCCGATCTGTTTTAAGACTTTCTTCATTTTGAATATTCCTTTCTTCATTGAACTGAGGCGATTGTAGCATCACTGATACACCTGTCCGGCATTTTGGAGTGAACTGTATTATTTGTGTCGTAAACGGTATTGCGAACGGTGAAATGTTTATTTAGAATTCAATTCAGTAATGTTATGAGGTGATCCTTAAATGCGTATTGCTGTATGCGATGATGAAGAAAGATACAGAGTTGATCTGAAGACTCTTCTTGATAAACTGCTCATAAATATCGATTACGATATCGATACATTTGATGACGGCAAAAGACTTATGGAATCCTTCGCGGATGAACCGTATGATCTTATCTTCCTTGATATCGAGATGCCTGCCATCGACGGTATCACTCTGGCAAAGAAACTCAGAGAAAAGTCTGACAAGGTATTTATCGTCTTCCTCACAGGACATGTGGAATACGCTCTTGAAGGATATGAGGTAAACGCGTTAAGATACCTCACCAAACCCGTCGACATCGACAAACTCAAAGAAGTCATCAGATATGTTCAGGATAAGCAGGGCAGCTCACGTCATCTGATAATCAAAGAGGAAGGCATCGAGCTTCTTATAGACATCAAAGATATCGTCTATATGGAGTCCATGAACCAGAATGTGAAGATCGTGACTTCAAAAGATGAGCATGTCATAAGATACAATATCGTGGATTTTGAAGAACAGCTCAAAAATGACGGTTTCTTCAGGATCCACAGAGGTTATCTTATTTCTCTTTCCAAAGTGAAAAAAGTCTCCAAAAATGATGTCATTATGGATAATGAAGTCATCCTTCCCGTCAGCCGCAGCAACGTAAAAACTCTTAAAGAAGCATTGTATGCTTATGTTGAAAGGACGGCGTTCTGATATGACTGAAGAGATGATCATGTTTATCTACAGTCTGGTAAATGCCGTATTGAACAACGCACAGATAATCCTTGCAATGCTGCTGGTGATAATGGTGTCGGCATGCTTTCTCGGGCGTTATATCCAGCTGTCGAAAAAACTCGTTTTATCTTCACTCGGTGTATTACTTTTGACCATAATAAGCACCTTGATCCTGAACTTTATATATACGGACGATATAACCAATGAAGAATACTTCGTAATGAGCAACATTATGAGTATGGCTATGTTTGTCTATGGATTTATCTTCTATCTGTTCGCTTTCAAGGAAAAGAAGTTCATCCGTGCTCTGGAATCCACACTATGCTTTTATCTGTTCTCCCTTTACATCAGTAATTTCTCCCAGATATCGGTCATCTATCTTGCCGGCGGAACAGAAGAGATCTATGAGGACCTGTATTATAACAATTATGCTACAGGCCCGCTTTGGTTAGCGATCTCATCCGTTAATTTTCTGCTCACCCTGCTGCTCTTCCTGATAGCTTATTTCGGATTCTACAGACCGAAGAAATTCTATGTT
Organism: Saccharofermentans sp.; assembly: GCA_024684815.1. Lineage (GTDB taxonomy): Bacteria > Bacillota > Clostridia > Saccharofermentanales > Saccharofermentanaceae > Saccharofermentans. Next base: position 28,719 of record JAIKWL010000008.1, read on the forward strand.
ATAAGCACTCCTTACAGGATCCTTTTCGTCGTATGGATACTGCTGTTCATGATAGTTCCGTTTATCCCTGTCGTTTTGCCGTCAGAGGAGATCTCGTTCGAGGAAAGATACAGACTGATGAGTTTTTTATTCGGCATTGGGATCGTGCTCCTTGGACTTGCTGCTCCGGTCATAATGGTCATATCTTCAGTGGAAAGGTCACTGCGTGAAAAGAACAAATCGCAGGAGACGTACATTAATGCCGAGCTTGAATACATCGGACAGTATAAAAAACAGCAGATAGAGACCAGAGCATTCAGACATGACATAAAGAACAACCTTTCCATGATCCGGATGATGCTCGAACAGGGACATGAAGATGAGGCCAGATCTCACCTTGCGGACTTGCTGGGAAATGTCAGCTCGCTGTCACCGAAATATGTGACAGGTGATGAGATGCTCGACATCATAATATCCATGAAAGCCGATAAGATGGATGCGCAGAACATAACATTTGATCTGGACGGTGTCGCAGACGGCGGTCTTAAGATAAAACCTGCGGATATGTGCAGCATATTCGCAAATGCGCTGGATAATGCCATCGAAGCGGCATCGGCATGCAGCGAACCTTACATAAGATTCAGCATCAAAAGGACAGACAAATTCTTTGTAATCAAGATCAAAAATTCAGCAACCGGAAAAACTGATACAGACAAGCTTCTCAGTTCTTCCGGTTACACATCCAAAAAGGATAAAGATCATCACGGCTTCGGTCTGATGAATGTCAGACGTTCCGTGGAAGACTGCAACGGCATCTTAAAAGCCGAATCAGAAGATGATTCGTTTACTCTATCGATAATGATGCCGAGAGCGGATTGATCATTTGCAGATAACGCCCTCTTTTTTGCAGATCCTCCAGGCAGCATATTTGCCCTGAGCGGTTGCCGGCGGAAGTCCGCCCGAACCCATGAGCCACTGTCCTGCAAGGAATACATTCTTAAGCTTTTTAACAACACCGGGTGTGGTGACCGTCTTGGTGTCTTTGTCAGCGACAAAAGCCATATAAGCGCCTCTGTACGCGTTGCAGTTTCTTGCATATGAGACAGGCGTCCAGGTATCGATCACGCTGATCTTTCCTTCTGTCTCGGGGAACTGCTTTTCGATGAGAACCTTCATTGCTTCGGCGATCTCGTTCTTCTTAGCTTCGTACTTTTCACGGTCTTTGCTGAGCTCGAACCATTTGTCCACTTCGTCGCCATACTGGAATATCTTCATCTGAAGGATAGTCTTTCCTTCAGGTGTTATCGTGGGATCGTAGTCGTAGCAGATAACACCTACATCCGTGATCTGTCTTCCCCACACATTAAGACCTTCGCTGTCCCAGAACGTCGTATCTTCAGGGATGGTCGTCTTGCCGTCCACAAGGAAAGCAGCATGGAATTTGGAGAATACCGAGAAGTGCTCTTTGTCGTCAAAACAGTTCTTAAGTTTCTTAGGCATATATTCTGCAGGAAGAAGATGCGTGAATGTGTGATTAGCATCTGTTGCGCAGATAACATAATCAGCTTTAACTTCCTCACCGCTCTCAAGAACGATGCCTGAAGCGGTCTTTCCTTCGATCTTAACGTTCTTTACCGGTGAATTGAGATTAAGCTTTCCGCCGGCTTTCCTGTATTTATCAGCAATCCTCAATGCTGCAGCAAGCGAGCCGCCCTCAGGGATATCACCGCTTCCCGAAGTGACCATGGCATATGACATTATGAATGAATATGCCTGTGTCATCTCAGGATGAGTATTCATTACAGAACCTCTTAAAACAGGGCTCTTGAAGCTGTTTGCAAGATCCTTGACGCTGACACCCTGATAAGCTTTCTGGGCAGCCGGGATGTTCTTGATGAAGTCACCGAGCTTCATGAAATCTCTCGGGCCCATCTTATCCATCGGCTTTTCGATCGGCATTATCATGCTCTCGGCTCTGGTAACGTTCTCGAAGAACTTTTCGATCGCTTCCTTATCGTCAGGAGAAAGTTCAAGCATCTCACGCTTTGTTCTTTCCTTATCTCTCCAGTATGTGATCTCTCCGCCGTGACCCTTATAAGTAAAGAATCTGTTCTTATCGAACATCTTTACGCTGTCATCAAGCATGCCGATCTCGTGCCAGAGCTCGTTCATGGCACTTCCCTTTTTGCTGCACATGAGATAATCGATACAGTTATCGATATATATTCCGTTACGTTTCCAGCCGGTAAGTTCTCCGCCCGGTACGGGATTTTTCTCAAAGATCTCGGTCTCAAAACCTGAATTTTGCAGGATGATGCCTGCAGTCATTCCGGAGATCCCCGCTCCTACAATGATCACTTTTTTCATATGCTTCCATTCTCCTGATTATTTTGTGCAAATAGGCACTTTTGTAAGTATATCACTACATCAGGAAAGACGGACAATGCGTTTTTCTTTAGAAAGAAAGTAACCTGATCAGGAAAAAGATCCTGTATTTATCTGAGCATTTCGATATTCTTTTTTGTCCTTGGAATTCCTGAAAAGATGCAGACAACTCCGGCGGTTATCAGGATCACGGAGATCACTGATATTGTGATGAGCGAACTTGAGGACAACAGATAAAGACCGTATGCGATCCCGCCTGTAAAAAGTGCGGCGAGCATCTCGGCAGCAAGATTAAAGAAGCAGTTAAGATTGCCTCTCAGGGCGCTTAATTCGTCAGACCAGACAGTGTAAGGCGAGATGGAATCCATGAGGACACCGATCATGGTTGCGATCAGAATGCATACAAATGAGATGAATATGTAGACAGGAAGCATCAGAAACATCTTTAAGCTTACTGCAACAAGTATCACGGCAATGATCTCCGGAATAAACGTGAAAAGAACAGATGTCAGGATCTTGGCTTTGATCTGTTTATCAAGAGGTGCGGGAAGGTATTTTAGCATATCGATGTGGACACCTTCTCTTGTAAAGGAAGTTGAAGCTATCGAATTAAGGCCTGACGCTATGAAAGCTGCCGCGATAAAGATAACAAAAAGAATGACCTGACTTTGAGGATCACCGGTTCCGAGCTTATAAGAGAATATCTTGAAGAATTCATGTTTCGGAGCTTCAAATATAAAAATGATCGCGGCTGCCGGCCATAAAAGGTTGGCAAAAACGCAGTTCATGCGGTATGTCATCGTTCTTATGAGGACTTTGATCTCCTTGATCAGAAGAGCACTGAAGACTGTGCGTTTTACATATGCCGATTCTTTTTTGCGTGATGTTTTTTTATTGCTGATGACCGCTGCCGCAAAAAGTCCTTTGCGGTATGTGAAGTGAGCAACAAGAACAGATAAACTGTACATGGCAGCCATTATGAGCACAGATCCGATCAGAGGCAGTATCCTGTGTGTCCTCAGGGATAAAGTCGTCAGATAATTTGTCGGGAAAAGGACATTGCAGATGGTAGTGAAAAGGTTTCTGCCGACAACAAGCGAATCAATATAATTCACTGTGCTTACGCTTCCGTACCCGCTGAAAGACATAAAGAACATCAGTGCAAAGATGATGAACAGCACAAGCGATGAATTGTAGTAGATATCGGTGCGGTTAAATCTTCTAAGCAGTAACATCAACAGCATTCCGATCACCGAACAATAGATCAGAGGAACCAGAAGGGATCCGAAAAAGCCCACGACCGAAGATATCAGCGATACAGGATGGAGCGCAGATGCCATTCCGGTGTGTTTTATTGAAGATATAAAGTATCCGATATAGATAGCAAACAGGACATTTGATGTCATGACATTCTCGGCTTTGAATGTATGCCAGAATCTCGCGGCATAAAGTGATACGGGCTTTATCGGGAAAGCCGTAAGAAAACCGAGATCTGATGAGAAGAACAGAACACTGAACATCAGAGGCATTCCGAAGATCAAGGCAAATGCGGATATAAGATCTATCTCTGACAAAAGCCCGTATGAATTGCCGTCGAAAACAAACAGAAGATCCGTAATGATATACGTGATATAACCGACAACAACAGATATCGGCAGCATTATCCCGATGAATGCTATGATTCCGAACCTGTTATAAAGCTTGATCTTTTTCTCCCCGTTCGGCTTGGGCATCTCAAGATTCGAACTGAAAGCTTTGTATAAGCTCCACGTTTTGTTCATTGTCAGGATCTCCTGCTTACCTGCCCGTCAGTTTAACGAATATCTCTTCCAGACTCATTCCGGGATTATTCAGTCTTAAAAATTCCAGTGTGCCTTCCGTTGTTATCTTTCCGTTATTGATTATCAGGATCTTGTCGCAAAGCTGCTCTGCGACTTCCAGAACATGCGTCGAGAACAGCACCGCATTTCCGGCCGCGGCATGTTCTCTCATCATCTGCTTTAATTCAAATGCCGCTGAAGGATCAAGACCTGTCATGGGCTCGTCAAGGATCCAAGCCGGAGGATCATGGATGAGTGCGGAGATAACCATGAGTTTCTGTCTCATACCGTGCGAATACTCGCGCATCTGTGAATTAAGGACATCATTCATCCCGAATCTTTCAGACAATGTATTGATCTTATCTTTTCTAACATTCTCGGGGACCTCATAAATATCCGCGATAAAATTCAGATACTCAAGACCTGTAAGCCGGATAAGTATATCCGGATTATCGGCGATATAAGCAAATGACATCTTTGCTTTGAGCGGTTCCTCATTTATATCGTAACCATTTATCACCGCTGTTCCTGAGGTCGGCTTGAGAATGCCTGTCAGCATCTTTATGACCGTTGTCTTGCCGGCTCCGTTAGGACCGGCAAATCCGACGATCTCACCTGCTCTGACGGTGAAAGAAATCTCATCGGTCGCCTTATGACCGTTACCATAGACCATGGTTAAGGATTTTGCTTCGATCATGAGAGGTTACCTCACTAATTGATTGTTAAGGCGGAAACTGAATATGCCGTTTCCATTATATGATCAGAACTCGAAAAGATACCTTTGCCTGTCTGAAGGATCTCCATAAATGTACTGTTCCATTAACGGATCGAGTTCCGGCTCGGCATGGAATCTGAAATCGTATTCATCCGTGGACTCGCCTCCGTCTCTGTCATAAACGATATCACCGTTCATATCCATAGTCAGTTTGTAAAATGCACGGCAATCATACATCTCACGTGTTCTTCCGTCACCGGTCTCATATGTTACTTTAAACACGACATAAAGAGCATTCCTGTCTTCTTCCGTGACAAGATATCTTCCCAGTATCTCAGGATCTTTATTTACTCCCCAGATCTCATCGGAAGAGAAAATGACTGAACCGAGTTCATCATATCCTGCTCTTTCGTCTTTAATGATGCCGTTCTCAAGATAATCCCGGAATTTCTTATCTGCTTTCAGATCGCTCGGTGTGATCCTGTAACCGGGATTCCAGGATGCTGCCTCGGTCTCATGTACTTTGTTTTCTTTCTTATCATTTGAGGCCAGGATCGCCATCGTAATCGCAAAGAAAATAGTCAAAAGACCTCCGACGATAACAACAGACTTAATGAGTGCTCCGGTCATACGCTTACGGGATGCACGGCGGTTTTCCGCACGCTTTTGCTCATTTTGCTGGAACTGCGTATTATAGTTTGTCTCAAGATTTAAAATGCTCTTTGCAAGAGAGAGTCTTATATAGTCTTCGGCATTAACGATCCTGTCATACTCAATATCATTTGCATCCTTAGGGATATCGAAGATCGAACCGCAGGATCTGCAGACTAACTTGTCACCTTCCTGTCTTAAAGGAGTTGCGCAGTTTTTACAATCAAGTGTTCTTAATCTCATAACGCTTCACTCCTTTCCTTAAAAATCCACCGGATAGACAGCAGAAGACTTTGGCAATACATCATCATAGACGTCTTCCGAGCTCTCATAACCTATCCAATGCCAGTTGATACCGTCGCCTGAGATCTGATTGCAGGCATAAGGTCCGAATAAGATATGCCCTGTCCCGTCAGGTTCGATATTCTCGTAACGGACACAATCGTAAACATCTCTTGTAGTACCGCTCACAGAGTATTCATAAGTGTTTTTGTACACGATGTACAGATCGTTCTTTGTTCCGGTCTTGACCAGATAGCAGTCCACTGCCTCGGGTGATCCTACGGTATATGCATCACCTTCATCTCCGGATCTGTTTGTAACGGGTTCATCTCTTCTTGAAACCTCATATCTGACGCCTCCGGCTATGGCATTTTCAAGAAAGTTCAGATCGTTTTCGATATCTTCAGCGGAAAGGTTTTCCAGGCGGGCAGTCTTTCTCTGCGCGAGTGCTTCCCGCTCATTTCTTTCCTCTTTAGCTGATTTCCATGAGTTAACGAATATAACGAATACCAGACCAAAAGACAAAAGCGCGACCATTCCGCCTATTACAGCGTACATGATAATGCCTCCGATATATGTGGTACCCTGTCTCTTGACTGAATCAACAAACACAGCCTTCATCTCGCTCGTTAAGAACTTTTTTCTAAGTTCCTCATTCTTTTCAAGCAGGATACGGTCTTTTTCGAGCAGGAGCCTGGTCCTTTCAGGCTGGGTAACGAGCCTTGCGTACTCGACATCTTCTTTATCGTAAGCGATATTAAATGCCGAACCGCAGCTTGTACAATAGAACTTGTCTTCCTGCTGTCCCAGCAATCCGTTGCACTGAGGACAATTGATATTCGTATAACGCACCTTCATCTACCCCCTGTCAAATAGCTTTTATTCCATCCTGAATATTATATATCAATTGCTTATCCGTTCACAAATGGACATTGACATACAATAAGGGCTGTCTCTTTGAAAAACATTCGAGACAGCCCTTGTAATTGCTTAGATTATAAGCGGTGTTCCTGTTTTAGAGGGTCGGAGTATCGTTGTGCTGTGTTCTCGGACTCTTGTTTACATGGATGAACATGTTGTGCAGGAGGTTAACGCTCGTAAGGATGACCTCACCCTGATTGAGCTTTCTTACATGCTTGATCGCATAATCGTCAAGGTGGCTTTCAACGGCACGGATCTCATCGTTAAGCATGAGTCTGTGGATGAGCATCGTACCGATCTGACCGAAGAGGATCGGAGATACGTCCTTCGGGTTCTGTGTCGTGAGGTAAAGGAAGATACCTTTCTTACGGCCTTCTCTTGCAAGGAGTGTAAGTCCGCCGTGGTATTCCTTATCGGAATATCTGGACTTGGCATATCTGTGAACCTCATCGATGAAGAATACGAACGGGCAGATGTCACGTCTGGACATTACAAACGTACTTACAAGGTCGATGACCATTCCGCCGATACCTTCGGATGCACCGAGTTGTGACGTGTCGATATAAAGGCTTTCCTGAGGAAGATGAACGAATTCATCGATTACGTCGAGAAGGTTATACATCTCGGAATTGCTCGAGAAGAATGACAGGAACTTAGTGTTCGTCATCTGATACTGTATCTTCTGAACAAGGGAAGCGTTCTGGTTGGCCTTGAGAGTATCGTAGCGGTACTTGAAGTTGTAGTTATTGTCTCTGTCAGGCTCGCAGACTGATTCGAGCTGGATCTGCTCAGGGAGAAGAGCGATGTTGAAATCAACGTCATCTTTTCCTACTGATGCGATATTCTCCTGGATCTCTTCGATATCCTCACCGACTTTGTAGTAGCATGTGTCGCTGCCGATCTTCTTCATGTAGCGCAGAGAAGTGATAGCTTCTGAAAGAACTGCGCCCTGGCTGCTGTTCTCTGTCTCGAAAAGCTTCTCCCACTGTTCCATCGAGATCTTTCCGGGTGATACGGTAGTATCAACACCGAGCGTCAGTTTTGTGATCTCGTCATCACCAAACGCATTTCTGTACTCGCCCGTAGGGTCGATGATAAGAGCTTTTCTCTTTGTGGAGACGACCTTATCAAGGATAGCAAGAGCTGTGGTGGACTTACCGCTGTTTGTAGCTCCGATGCACATAAGGTGACGGTTGAAGAGCGTGCTCGGCTTGAGAGTAACATCAGCACTGGACTTATTAAGATATGTTGCGAACGGGGGAAGCGGTTCCTCGTTATCAGCCGTAAATTCAAGAGACTGAAGGAACAGCTTGTAGACATCATCTGTTGCAAGGTAGACACTGTCCGTAATACCCAGGGTGTTGAAGCCTGCGAGCTCGAACTTGCTTGCCTCAGTCCTCATGAGGGCGATGGTGTCGATACATATTTCCTGATAGTCGCTCGGCTTTACGTCACCGGATTTGGCATCGAAAATGCTCTTTCTTGAAGCCTTGTTCTCGAATACTTCTCCTAAGAAGATACCGACTGTCGAGTCGATCAGGACGAAGTTGTTAATGGTATTCGGAAGGAAGGATTTGTTGAACCTGCTCCTGTCAGCCATCAAAGAGAAGTTGTCGATCTGAGCAATACAATTACTTCTGTATACCTGCGTAACTTTACCGATATAGTAGTCTTGAAGATTTAAGCCTTCATACAGAGATTCCAGTGTCATTTAATGCCTCCCGTGCTAATTATTTGGTTCTTAAGGTCCTGTAAAGACCTTTTTATATTATAAATTGTGAAAAGGTCAAATTGGTGACTATTGTGTAAATTTACTTGGAGGGTTTCTTAAGCTCTTACTCCTGAAGGGCATTGTTTTCAACGCACCAGTCACCGAATTTAGTGAAGATATCTTCGCCGAAGACCTCCTTCAGTGTCTCGGTATATTGCAGGGCGATCTCCTCGCTGTAATTGCCATATGCGTAGTCTATGTTTTTTTCGATGACTTTATCTGTGTACATGCTGAAGAAGCCGTCCCCGAACTCCCCGTTAAGATACTCGCAAAGGTATCTGCCGTATACATATTCAGCTCCGCGGTCGGCAGCGCCTATCTGATTATAGTCCTCGACAAAGATGCGTTCGGCATTATCGGCATTCACAGCCTCGGGCACCGTGTAATCGTAGAGTAAACGGTTTGCCTTTACTTCTGCGATAGAAGGACAGCTGTCCGCAAGTTCATCTATAACCACACGTCCCATGTAATCAGCTACTCCCTCAGTCATGATCTCCGAAAGCTGGCAATTTCTCCCGGTGATCGCATGGGTTATCTCGTGAGCAGTTTCCGAATAATTCACGTATTCACTCTTTCTCCAGGAATTATCTCTGAAACTCGGAACAGAATTCCATAATTCCTCCGTGAAGAGTTCATACTGCACGAAAACGACAAAATCAGAACATGCGCATGAGATCAAGGCCTCGTCTGTTCTGTCAACACAAAGGAAGATCGGAAGCTTATTTCCGATATGCCAGCCATCCCAGGGATTAAACCCGAAATAAGATGTCATGTCCGCAACTTCCGGATAATTGTATCCGTCAGGACATGCGGACATGCCGAGCAAAACCTCAAGTTCATCGATGATCGCGTCCAGATTGGCAGCATAGTCGCCGGGGATGTCGATATCCTTCTCCAAAAAGAGAACATATTTCTCAGACACTAAATAACAATAATCGGTTGAGATAAAATGGTGATCTTTCACACCGTCAAGCGTGAACTCCTTATAGGGGCTGTGTTGGCGCCCGTTAATAGAGGTATGCTTGGTTGTTGCGGTAGTTACGGCCGTTGTTTCCTCTGTTGTCTCTGTCACCCTTGTGGTCGTCTCTTCGGATGAAGATTCCGTTACAGTGGTTTCAGTGGTCTTAACTGCCGTGCACGAGCATAAAAACATATTCCCGGCAAACATAGCAGCTAATAGTATTACAGGCAATTTCTTATTCTTCACTATTCCTGATCCCCTTTCCGTTTGCAGACATATCTGACTGCTACTCATTATTATCTGAAGATTAGGAAAAAAATCAATATTTTATGACTTAAGAAGTCAAACTAATCATCTGTTGACGGCTGAAATAAAACCTCCGAAGCCTGTTATTAGCTCCGGAGGTCAGTTATAGCAGATCTTCTGCTGCTTTTGTTATTTGAACGTCAGCCTACTCCGCCGTCTTCAGTGGAACATACGGCAAGCCCGGAATCCGGATCGTATGTGACTTCGTAATTAATGAATCTTGCACAGTCTGTAGAGTTAAATTTGATCTCAAGCTCAGGTCCGGTCCATGAAGCTTTGCATACGATATGTCCTTCATCATCCGTTGTCTTTGTCCATAATTCATCGAATGAGACCGTAGCCTGGTTATGTGCCCTTCTCTCATAATTGACAAGAGCTAACTGATTATCCATAAATGCCTGGAACTGTTCTTCCGTCGCCTTGAAAACAACGATATTGCCGGTGTTATTTCCGATATCATAATTGACTCTGAATCCGTCACTGAACCATTCCCTGTCCTCGTAACCTTCGATAGTGTAGAGGATCACAGGATCTTTGTTAAGATCGAGCAGGGTGTATCCCTGCTGTGCATAGTAATTCGCAAGTTCGTTAAGATCGCCGTCTTCGTAGTACTCTGCGTCAACGGATACATTTTGGATGTATTCGTCCTCCTGTGCGTCCTGTTCGGATACTGCTGCTAACACCTCGGAAGCTTCAGGAATATCTGTCGGGATAACTCTTTCCTCTCTGGCCTTCTCGAAATAATCGACAATGTCTACGGCATCTTCAGGCACTTCCTTGAAAAACAGTGATTTTACAGCGGCCATTATCGTGTTTCTCGTTGTCGGTATCAGAAATAATCCCGATAATGTGACAACCACGGCTGCAAACATCTCCGTATCTTCTTCATCTGTTCTGTCTTCAGCCGTGACCTCGCCAGCATCTTCAAAGGGTACACGGAATACGATCCTGCCCGACTTAAGCACGTCTCTGCATGCATTAGCCGTCATGGTTAATATGTAAGTTTTTTCTTTTCCTTTAGTTATGCTGATATCCGATCTTATAAGTTTCAGAAAAACATCCTGAACGACATCTTCAGCTTCAGGCCGCGATCCGAGATACGAGTATGCCAGCCTGAATGCATCATCGGCATACTTATCGAACAACCGCAACACAGCTTCATTGTTCATGTGTTAACCTTCCTTTGTCATATTTGAGATCTCACCTATAAGACGAACGGGATATACCGTTTTCACACATTTTTCCAAATATTTTTATCGAAAACAATTATACAGCAACAAAACAAAGGCTTTTCATGCAAAACAAAATGCCCGCCGCTTTTATTAAGCTCCGGGCATTATAGATTAAGCAGTATTACAAGAACATTATTTTTCCTGTCTGCTCTCGTAATCCTTAAGTGCCGATTCAATGGCTTCCTGAGCCAGTACCGAACAATGCATCTTATAATCCGGCAGACCGTCCAGTGCTTCTGCAACCGCTTTGTTTGTCAGTTGTCTTGCCTCTGAAACCGGTTTGCCCTTTATAAGCTCAGTCGCCATGGAACTTGATGCGATGGCACTTCCGCAGCCGAATGTCTCGAACTTTACGTCTTTTACGATATCGTCCTCTATCTTAAGATACATCTTCATGATGTCACCGCACTTTGCATTACCGACTTCGCCAATACCGTTCGCATCTTCAAGGACACCTACGTTTCTGGGGTTTCTGAAATGATCCATTACCTTCTCACTGTATAAAGCCATATGTGCCTCCTTATAAGATGAATTCTTTCTTTCCTGACATGAGGTCGCGCCAGACGGGCGAGAAGCCTCTTAAATATCCGACAACTTCTTTTACCGAACTTATGATGTAATCTGCCTCTTCATCAGTAATGTCTTCACCGAGACTCAAGCGGAGTGAACCGTGAGCCACATCATGTACTCTTCCAATTGCGAGAAGCACATGGCTCGGATCCAGGGATCCGGAAGTGCATGCGCTTCCAGAAGAAGCTGCGATACCCTTATCATCAAGGAGGAGCAGCAGTGATTCACCCTCGATGCCTTCGAAACAGAAGTTGATATTTGAAGGAACTCTCGAATTAGCATCGCCGTTTAATGCCGAATGGGGAATCTCAGAAAGACCGTTGATGATCTTGTCTCTTATGGGAGTAAGTTTTGTTTTGTAATTATCGAGATTTTCCACAGATTCCTTTAATGCCATCGCCATGGAAGCAATGCCCGGAACATTCTCTGTTCCTGCTCTTCTCCCCTTTTCCTGAGCACCGCCTTCAATAAGATTAAAGATCCTTACGCCCTTCTTTACATAGAGGAAACCAACACCCTTGGGTCCGTGGAATTTATGGCCTGATGCGGAGAGCATATCTATGTTATCTTCTTCAACGTTGACCCTGATATGACCGACTGCCTGAACCGCATCTGTATGGAAAGTGACATTATGCTTTCTGCAAACTTCACCGATCTCTTTTATGGGCTGGACAGTACCGATCTCATTATTTACATACATTATCGTTACAAGGCAGGTGTCTTCACGGATAGCCTCTTCCACCTGCTCTGCTGTTACAAGACCGTTCTCATGCACATCGAGCAGGGTTACTTCAAATCCTTCTTTCTTTAATTTGTTAAGAGTATGAAGTACTGCGTGATGCTCGAAAGCAGTCGAGATTATGTGCTTCTTTCCTTTTCCCGCACCCATCTTTGCAGCGGATAAGATTGCCTGATTGTCAGCCTCGCTTCCTCCGGATGTGAAGATGATCTCGTTGGGCCGGGCTCCGATCGATTCAGCGACATCTCTTCTTGCCTGCTCTAAGACTTCCTTTGCCTTCTGCCCGAATTCGTAGAGGCTTGAAGGGTTGCCGTATGTATCGCCTAAAAGGCTTGTAAATGTCTGAACGGCCGCATCGCTCATCTTTGTTGTGGCGGCATTATCTGCGTAAATCAAAGCATTTTCTCCTCTTAAAAAATGACAGAGTTATCTTAAAACCTATTTCCTACTATGTCAATAGGTTTTTCGTATTGATTTACCCTTTTACCTACTGTTATAATAGGTGTTATTAAAAAACAGGGGTAATGGTTATGATCTCAACAAAAGGAAGATACGGTCTCCGGGTCATGATAGATCTGGCAAAGAACGATAACGGCGGCTATGTCCCGCTTAAAGATATTGCAGAACGTCAGGAGATCTCCAAGAAATATCTGGAGATAATAGTCAAGAAAATGGTTGAAGGCGGTCTGGTAAAAGGTTCCAGCGGCAAAGGCGGCGGATACAAACTCGTGAAAAAGCCTGAGAAATATACCGTCGGTGAGATACTGACCCTTATGGAGGGCACTATATCTTCTGTTGCCTGCCTTGCCGATAAGGATTACGACTGCCCGAGAAGAAAGAAGTGTGAGACACTTCCGATGTGGAAGGAATTCGACGGCATCGTTCATGACTATTTCTACGGCAAGAAACTGAGCGACCTTTTGTGATCCATATAATTAGTCTGATATAAAAAGGAAGAACCGCTCTTACAGGCGGTTCTTTTTCTTAGCTTTCTTTTCGAGATACATGGCTTTGTCGGCTTTCTTCATACATTCGGTAACTCCGTGCCAGTCCGTGAGGTCACACGTGCCGATACTGGCACTCAATTCCCACTCATATTTCCCGGTCTGATTGAAATCCCTGATGTTGTTCCTGACATTTCTTATGAACTTGCCGACTCTTCCGGGTTCAGACAGTACAAGTACTGCAGCAAACTCATCTCCGCCCATCCTTGCGACGAACTCGCCGCTGTTAAGCGCGTTATCGATGCATCTGGCTGTCTCCTTGATAGCTTCGTCTCCGGCGTTATGACCGAAAGTATCGTTAATATATTTAAGCTCGTCCATGTCGACGGATACCACTGCACTGTCTTTGATCCTGTTGCCCTCTTTATCGAAGAACTCGGTGATCCTCTTATCGAAGCCTCTTCTGTTCAGGGTTCCCGTCAAAGGATCCTTGATATAAAGACTGATAACGTCCGAGATACCGAAGAGCTTGTTGTAGATCTCAAGCTTATTGATGCTGAGTCCGACTTGGGTAAGGATATACTCAACCTTAAAGTTGATGAATTCCGGAATATCCATGTCAAATGACATGACTGCGTATCCGTAGACTTCGTTCTTATAAGTCAGCGCGAAATGAACGCGGGTTCCGGTGTCATCGTTTTCGAGACCTTCGGGAAGGAGCAGATCTTTTGAGAATGATATATCCTCAATGTGATCCTCACCCTTATTGGTATAGTATCCGCAGAGTTCCCTGTCATTCTCGGTATATCTGACAAGATATACTGACTTTATACTGGGGACGCTTCTGAACTGGTCAAGTGTTACCTTGATAGATGTCTCCTTAGTAAGAGCTCCTTCGAAAAGAGCATTTATAACAACGAATTCCCTCTTCTCATCCATGGCGGAGGAAGCGGCCACGCTCTGCTGGCAAAGAGTATCGTAGACATCTCTTTCAGCGACCTCATCACCGGCGCTCTCGCCCGGAACGAGCGTGCCGGACATATAAGTATTAAGCTCGGGTTTCTTTCCTGCAATGGCATCTTCCATAACTCTCATTGCGGTGTTTACGAGAGTCTCGTTGGATATCTCTATAGTGGAGATCGAAGGGATATGATCCCTGGCCTCAACGGTGTTATCGACACCGCTTATAATGATATCGGAAGGTACGGAATAGCCTCTCTTTATCAATTCATTACAGATTGCTATCGCCTCATAGTCATTGGAGCAGATGATAGCCTCAGGGAGGCTCCCGTCTTCCCTGATAAAGAAATCAGCCATCTCGGGGCCCTGGGTTATCCAGTAATTGCCGTGGAATACCTTGTCCTCGGAGACTTTATATCCCGCCTCGCGCATGGCATCTTCGAAGCCCTCTCTCCTCTCGAAAGAATCTTCCAGTGCGTCCATGCCGGTAACAAAACCAATGTCGCCTGTCTTGCATTTGGAAATAACATGCTTAGCGATCTCATACATCAGCGCCCTGTTATCAGGAAGGATATTATAGAATCCCGCAATAGCAGCTCTGATACATATAACCGGCGGAGCTTCCATATCAGAGAGAAGATCTTCAACAAGATCCTTGCCCATATCCTCATGGATCAGGGTATCGTAGCACAGTACGACACCGTCATAATCGTGAATGGACGGAAGAGATAATATGCTCTTAAAACCGTTTATATAAAGCGGGTTGCTCGTTGATATGGAACATGTGCCGAACACATCAACTCTATGTCCTTTTTCAACGGCATAGTTGTTGAGGTTCTTTATGATCGACAGAGAGAAGTCTCTGTACATGTCACCGATAAAAACGCAAAATTTCATAATATTATTATACTAACTTTATTTAATCTCTGCAAAATCATACGGCATTTTCAATCCTAATTCTGTCTTGAAGCCGCCGCCATTACGGCTTTCTCCCTGTATAATGCCTCATCAGCTTTAGCCAGAGCCTGCTGGAAATCAGTAATATCGCCGTTATAACTTGAGTATCCGATGCTGGCAGTGAGTTCATACCCCGCATTATCATCCCGGTTCATCCGTACCAGCGTATCTTTTATATTCCGGCACAGTTCCCTGACCTTTTCCTCGTTATCAGTCTTGGCAACAACAATGAACTCGTCACCGCCGTATCTGGCGATAAATGTCTTCATCGAGTGATCGGAGCATGCCGTCTTAAGAGCTTCTGCCGTTCTCTTAAGCGCTTTGTCGCCCTCCACGTGTCCGAACTGGTCATTGATGTACTTAAACTTATTCAGATCGATCATGAGAATGAATCTTACCGTCTTGTCCGATCCCTGCCTGCCGACAGAACCCATTTCCCTTATGAGCATCATCACGAAGATGATCATACAGACAACATTTGCCTCTATATAAAAGAAAGTATAACCAAGTTCCATACGGCGATTATATCACCGTAAAAAACACCGTATGTTACCTGCAAATGAACGGCATAAAAAACTTTATTAAACTGATTTATTAAGAAAGATAATATGCCGTCATATAACGGAAAAGCAGACTGAACAGACCCAAAAAGGAATTCAGAATCCCGAATCGACCATGCTGATTATCTGCTCACAGGAATAAGGCCATGAATCGATCGAACCCAGGTAGATCTTTATCAGTCCGTTTCCGGAGGGAACTATGCCTTCCGCATCGATTATCGCATGATAGGTATTCTCAACGCTTCCGGCATATCCGAATGCCCGTCTCCCGGACTCAAGAGTGAAATCTTCGATACCGTTGTCTGAATTTGCGCTTCTTACCGAGTCATAAGACTCCTCTTCCCAGTTCTGTACTATCAGGTGAAGGTAACACTTGGTCGACTTGCTTCCCACCAGATAGAAATCCCCGCCCTGGCCCGTATATTCCAGGATATCGCTGTCATAACGGAACGTGTACTGTTCACCGGCTTCAAGGCAATATAACGTAACCGTCCTGTAGGCATCCTCTTCAGCAATTGGATCTAAAATATCAAAAGATCCTTCAGTCACTTTCGTTGCATGAGAGATCACGGAAGTCGGAATTGTAGTCATATTCGTATTACCGCTGCAGGCTGCCACCTGGATCATCACACAAGCAGACAGAACCAAAGCCGTTATCCTTTTCATCATGCAATTACCTCATTTATTTTTTATAATTATATCCTATTCTCATTAAAAACCTGAATCCTGTCATTCAAAATTGCACTCCATTAATGTAACAGGCAACGCAGAAATATTTCCGCCGTGTGACAAAGCATTGACGCATTATGCAGCCGTTATACAAGTTGGTTACATTACGTCTTTTAATATTCAATTTTGAAAAATCGCTCCAATAATATAAATTACGGCGTACTCTCGAATGAGGGTATATGGGTAAAACACATAAGAATTTGCGGAGCGATTATTATGGACAAGAAAAAGATCGGGAGCATATTGCTCTCATTCATTATCGGTTTGTCGGCAGTGCCTCTCAGCGGTGTGCCTGTATTGGCAGACGAACAAAAATGCGGTGATAACGTAACCTGGGATCTTACGGATGGCACACTGACCATAAGCGGTACGGGTGACATGTATGATTTCGAAGACGAAACATCACCTTGGTACAATGAAAGAAGCAACATTACTGAAGTTGTAATTGAAAACGGAGTAGGAACCATTGGTAATTATTCATTTGAATACTGTTCCAATCTCTCTTCCGTAACCATTCCCGTAGGCGTGACCAGCATTGGTGAATTTTCATTCCAATATTGCACTTCACTTACATCAGTTACGATTCCAAATAGCGTATCAACTATTAAAATGTATGCTTTTAACGGATGCCAAAACCTTGCCTTGGTAAACATATCCGAAAACTCCAGCCAACTTACAAGCATCGGAGATCAGGCATTTTCATCATGCTCAAATCTGACAAAAATTACCATTCCAAGCAATGTTACATACGTAGGTCTTGAAACATTCTACGGTTGTACGGGAATTACCGATGTATATTGCTATGCTGACCCTTCTGCTTTGTCATGGGATGATGACGGATGCGATGATTTCATTTTACCGAGAAGATCAAGAACGACGATCTGCCATGTAAAAAGCGGCAAATTGAGTCTGTATCAGGGTTTTAGTGCTGATGTCAACGTAACTTTCGTGGATGACCTTGGCAAAAGCGGTTCCTGCGGCGAACATCTGACCTGGACTCTTGATGATAATAACGTTCTGAACATAAGCGGTTCTGGTGCTATGTATGATTTTGACTTCGCAACCATTCCCTGGAAAGATTTCTGGTCGAGCATTTCAGCAATCAATATCGGAGATGAAGTAACGACAATAGGAACCTATGCTTTCTATGCCTGTTCCTCAATTGAAAGCATAGACATTCCGGCATATGTAACATCAATAGGATCTAATGCATTCTACTCCTGCAATTCGCTTGAGACAGTTATCATTCCGGCAAGTGTAACTTATATAGGACCTGATGCTTTTTTTGGCTGCAGTAATGTTACAGCCGTATATTGTTATGCTAACCCGAATAATCTGGTATGGGAGGAGGATTACTGTGACGATTTCTTAGAGGTCGACGATCCGGCTAACCGCGTTCCCTGTTATGTTCCGCCCACGTATCTGAATAAATACCTTAGTGACTTTACTGACGTAAATGTTAACTTCTGTGAATTAAGCTTGGCCGGCGGTAATTGCGGAGCTGAAGGCGATAATCTCACCTGGACACTCGATGGTGATTATAAACTGACCATAGAAGGATCAGGCGCAATGAAAGCTTTTGACTCTCTCAGTGAAGTTCCGTGGAGCAGTTACAACAGCAGAATAACTGAAGTTGTCATTGGCAGCGGCGCAACCTCAATTGAAAAATACGCTTTCTCAGGCTGCAGCAGCCTTTCTTCCATCACTATTCCTAATAGTGTAACAAGCATAGGAGAAAATGCATTTTCAGGCTGTCAGAGCCTTGCAACGATTAATATTCCTTCTGCAGTTACAACCATCGGGGATTATGCTTTTATGGGCAGCGCTATTACATCAGCAACCATTCCTGCAGGTGTAACGATTATTGAGGATAATTTATTCGAAGGTTGTCGTTTCCTCGAATCAGTAACTATTTCAGGAAATATAACAGCGATCAATCTCTATGCATTCAAAGGCTGCGAAAGTCTTACATCCATTTCGCTGCCGGGCACGGTTACACAGATCAGCGTCGAGGCTTTTATCGGCTGCTCAGGATTAACAGATATCTACTGCACCGCAGATCCCGATAACCTCTCATGGCGTTCCGTAGATGCTGAATTCATGAGCAACAAAACAACATCCTTCCATGTTCCCGGCAACTACCTCTCAAGATACGAGGACAAATTCCCGACGGCTAACGTTACATTTGTCGGCGATCTTGAAAGCATCTTCTCAGACGGAATTGGTGAACATCTTGAAGGATACTCATTGAGCCTTGAGGGTGATATCGGTGTCAAGTTCTATATGGATCTTGCAGATTCCGTAGTATCCGATCCTGATGCAAAGATGGTATTTTCAATTCCTAACGACGGTACCACCGAAACATCTGAGGTTAAAGTATCTGATGCATCAACTATTACAGTAAAGGGAAGAATATACTATGTGTTCAAGTGCAATGTATCAGCTAAGGAAATGACATCTGCTATTACGGCTCAAATGGTGGTCGGCAATAAACAGGGAACGGAATATACATATTCTGTAAGAGAATATGCTGAATATATCCTCTCTAATCCGACCGTATATCCGGACGAACAGGAACTGGTAAAGGCCATGCTGAACTATGGCGCATATGCCCAGGTTTACTTCGGATACAAGACAGGAGATCTTGCCAATGACGGTTATGAGAACGATACGGCCATCACGGCAATAACCGCAAGTGATCTTTCAAAGTATGCTTACAACGGACCGACTGACTTTAACGGAATCACATTCACAGGTGTCAGTCTTAAACTCAAATCTGAGCTTGTCATGACTCTCCGGTTCAGAGATGTTCCGGACGGCACAGTATTCAAACTGGGTGCTCAGGAATTAACAGCTGAAACATCCGGACGTTACACGACCGTGACTTTGGATAAGATCACAGCAAAGAATATCGATTCCACTTTACCGATCAACATCTATAACGGCGATACACTGATCGGAACGGTCGAATACAGTCCTATGACTTACTGCTATAACGTTATCGACAGAGGCGTATCAAGCAGCAGGCCTCAGGAATTGATCGATCTTGCAAAAGCTCTGTATCTGTACAGTTATCAGGCAGACAGCTATATTCCTAATTAAGAAGTGGGGTGATAAGAATGAACAACAAAGAGATTTATGAACCTGTTGATCTGAGCATAATTGTCTTCGAGAGTTATGACATCATTACTGACAGTTTGCCTATTGAAGATCCGTAATTAAAAGATGATCTAATAAACTTCAAAGGGGTTGTCGCAAAAGTGAAGTAAATTCACTTAGCGGCGCCCCTTTTAATTGTTCAAAACTAAGCGTTTTTCAGCTCCTGAAGATGCTAAAACCAGCTTCAAACGCTCAGATTTGTAGAAAACTCTGATTTTGAGCAT
>JAIKWL010000012.1 GCA_024684815.1 Saccharofermentans sp.
GAGGATCGGAGGATTCGATCCGGAACTTCTCGAAAAGGTAATGAAGCCGGTAATGGCCGCAGACAGCCCCTTCAGATACAGAAACCACATGCAGTATGCGGTAAGAGACAGCGAAATTGGCCTTCTCTGCGCGGGGTCCGGTGAGCTCGGCGATTACGACGGAAAGCTGATTGAATATGAGATCTTCGGGAAGATAAAAGACGCGGTCGAAGAGGTTTTCGATCGCGCGCCGACAAGACTTTTCGACGGGCTGGTATTAAGGGGCTCATTAAGGACAAAACAAGTCTTAGCCGAGCTCGTAAGCCCTTCTGACGCGCCGCATGAGGTCGTCATCAGGGATGCCAAAAATTACATAGACAGCACAGGTCTTTCGGGCGTGATAAAGGACGTCTGCGAAGGTGACGGTTATAAGCTAAACGGCCTGCTTTTCAGGATCAGTCCGGGCAAGGTTTCCAAGAGGACCAGATCAGGCTTCAGGGCGGTCATAGAAGGCGTGGATTACTACGATGAAGAATTCTGCAAAAAGACATTCAGGATCAAGGCCGGATCGTTCTTCCAGGTCAATACCGAGCAGGCCGAAAAGCTTGCGAATAAGGCATCTGAAGCATGCAGCGGAGCAGGCGTGATCTATGACCTTTACTGCGGATGCGGCACTCTCGGCCTGGCAGTAAAGCAGAAGGGGCAAAAGCTCCTTGGAATCGAAGTCGTTCCTGAAGCGATAGCTTCCGCAAAGATAAACAGGTCGCTTTCTTTGAACGAGCAGGAAGCTTCTGAGTGCGAATTCATATGCAAGGACGTTCTTAAGGCTGATTTTGCGCAGCTCATAAAGAGCGGGAAGATCCTGCCTCCGGATTGCATTATCGTCGACCCTCCGAGAAAGGGTCTCGATATAGGTGTGGTTAAGAAGATAGAAGAACTCGGCGCACCGAAGATCTGCTATATCTCATGCGATCCCGCGACACTTGCAAGAGACCTTAAGATGATCAGCAGGGAGTATAAGATCGAGGAAGTAACGCCTGTCGATCTTTTCCCGAATGCGGCACATATAGAAACGGTAGTCCTTCTTTCCAAGGGAATCGATATATCTGCAGGAAAACTGCGTGTGGAGATGTCTGTAGAGGATATGGATCTTTCTGCTGCTCATGGGAAAACCTCGTATGGTGAGATTAAAAAGCATGTAAAAGATAAGACCGGGTTAAATGTAACAAGCCTGAATATTGCACAGGTTAAACGTAAATACGGAATGATCGAAAGAGTGAATCATAACCTGCCAAGAACTGAGAATTCGCGCAGGCCAAATTGCACCCCGCAAAAAGAAAAGGCGATTTTGGATGCGTTTGGTAATTATGGGATGAATCCTCAGGTCTGAGAAGGGATTGAATCCTTTTATTCCCTAAGTTTTGCCAAGAAAATGTTCCCAATCTTCCAATCTGTAGAGTATTCTAATCATATTGATTTCAAAACCTAATATGATGGTGCATTCGATGAAGAGACTTTTTCTTAAATTGTGTTCTTTGGTATTGATAATGTCAGTTGCATTATCTATAGCTTCATGTGGTAAGACCAAAAGCAACAAACGTGATGCTGAGATAATTGCTGAGGATTCACCATGGTTTGAAAGCGAAGTTATAAAAGTTGATCTGGGAATAGATACAAGCAAAGAACTTTCGTCGTATGAAGCAAAGATGACCGGTTTTGACGATAAGTATATGGTCATCCTTTTTACAGGAACTTATTGGTCTCAGAGTGACACAGATGCAGGAGAACCATTTGCCAATATATCTGTTTTAGACAGAGAAACAAAAGAAGTCAAAAGGTTCGGTCTGGCAGATTCGCTCGGTGAGAATGATTATGTTAATGGTGGTACCTATAAAGACGGAAAACTCACGTTGCAAGTAAATACCTTTGATCCGAAAACATATTCTGTAAGTGTTGTAGATAAAGATGTTGACATAGTAACAGGAGAAATCCTTGAAACCAGAAAACATAATAACAGTGAAGACACCTATTCTGCTATTTCGTATGAGATTGGCGAATATATCGTTGAGACAAATCTGAAGGGCATGGACACCAACCCTAAAGTGGTTCTTACTTGGAGTTCTTCTGCCGGTGATAAGAATCAAGTAGAGATTAAGGGTGACAACAATATCTTATACGGTGTTCCAGTTATCCTTCCGATAACAGATACACGGATTCTGGTCCCGGTTTATTCTGAAAGGGATACTCTGTTCTATGAGATCGATCTTAAGGAAGGAACCTTGAAAGATCTTGATGCTAAAGATTATGAGTAGCTTCGATTAGAAGAAATGGGGACAACTTTTACAGGAACGGATGGAAAGACCTACTACACAAAGTACAACGGAAAAGGAATATCTTGCATTGACTTTGATAATAAGACAATAGATACGTTCCTTGATTTCAATTGGTGTGATGTGGATTTAAATGTTCTGTCACAGCTTAATATGATAGAAAATGACGGGCACTCAGTTATCCTTGCTGGTTCTGTGGAGAGCCGATTCAGACTAACGACAGAGAATAATCAGTCAGGATTAGAGTATTATGTCGTTGAATTAACAAAGGCAGAAAAGAATCCCCATGCCGGTAAAACAGTCTTAAGTCTGTATATGGCAAATGAAACAGGGTTCGATGAAGTGACAGATGCAATACTGGAATTTAACAACTCAAGCACGGAATATTATATAAAGATCACGGATAAATACAGTAAGGATTACACCGCCATGCGCGAGGCCAAAAGCAATGAAGAACATAGAATAGCCAGCCTTAACAGCGACAACGA